>NKPV01000297.1 GCA_002254605.1 Armatimonadetes bacterium JP3_11 | reverse complement strand
GCGCTCCTTGATGTGTTGGATCGTGCGCTCCACGACCTCGCGCGGGGCGCGGGCGGGTCGGTCGAGAATGAGCAGTGGTTTTGCCATCATTCTTCCTCCGTCGTAAGCATACCTACGTTAGGGCGGCGATAACACCTCGCCGCCAACTCCACCTTACGCGCGACGCGCGCCAGCTCGCGCACGCGCCCCTGCAGGTTGCGCCAGCGCGAGTAATACCGCCCCGTCAACTCCCTGACAGGCAGGCGGTACTGCCTGATTAACTGTTGCGCTTTTTCGTAGCAGGACGCCATCTCGATGGCGTCCCGCACAATCTGGTGGCGCGTCGCCTCCCAGAGGTCGATGACCTCTGATGGGCGTGCCCCGCACATCTCCATGATCTTGAGCAACTCGCCGTCGCCAAAATTGGCGACGATGTATCGAGCAAGGTTGCACCGTGCATCGCAGCCGAGTCTCTGCCAGATGAGACTCGCAAGGTGGTCCCGCGCGTCCCAGCGGTCGATGAAATCCGCTGGGTTG
>NKPV01000048.1 GCA_002254605.1 Armatimonadetes bacterium JP3_11 | reverse complement strand
GTCATGGGTATCCGACAGGACGCCGATTCGCATAGCTGTAGGTTTCTCTCTCGGTCAGAAGTTTCCTGCTTGGCGTCTGCTTCGTACGCAACTCGAAAACACTGGCGACGCAAAGCCGGCAAATCGCGCAAGCGTTGCAAGTCGTCGACAGATCCACACGCCCCTCGCTCTCGGTATTCCGCCCGAGCGAGGGGCATTTACCGCGGAGCGCACCCTCGAGCCTATCCGAACCACTCAAAATAGTCGGGGCTGAGGTCTACCTGCACATTCTTGACTTGGGTGTAGAGCTCTAACAGACAGTGCAGCCCCAGCTCGCGTCCAAAACCGCTGAGTTTATACCCCCCGTAGGGTGCTTGGGGTGGGATCATATTGTAGCAGTTGATCCACACTTTGCCTGCCTGAATTTGGTGGGCGAGGCGTAAGGCTTTGCCGATGTCCTGCGTCCAGACGCCTGCTGCTAAGCCGTAGTCGGTCATGTTGGCGAGGCGTATGGCTTCTTCCTCACCCTCAAATGGCATCAGCATCGCAACGGGACCGAAAATCTCATCGCAGGCGACGCGCATCGTGGGGTGCACCTCCTCCAGCACGGTCGGCTGGAAATAGAACCCTTTGTCGAAGGGTGGCTCGGTGATGCGCTTACCACCTGTAAGGATTTTCGCGCCTTCCTCTACGGCGCTACGCACATAGAACTCGGTCTTTTCCAGTTGTTCGCGTTTGTGCAGCGTGGCGAACTCGGTGGTGGGGTCTAACGGGTCGCCAATTTGCAGCCGTTGAGCGCGTTGAACGAAGGCGTCGCGGAACCGTTCGTAGATGGGCTTCTCGACGAAGAGGCGCGTGGCGGCGGTGCACATCTGTCCCTGCGCGAAGTAGTTGGCGAGCAGGGCGTGGGCAAGCGCGCGGTCAAACTCGGCGTCGGCGAACACGATAAACGGCGACTTGCCCCCCAACTCTAACGAGACAGGTGCGATGTGGGTCGCGGCGTTTTGCATCACACGCACGCCAACACCCGTAGATCCTGTGAACGAGATTTTGTGAACTTTGGGATGCTTGGTCAGTAGGTCTCCGAGCGTTGCTGGCGTCGGGTCAGTTAGCACATTGAACACCCCCGCAGGCACGCCCGCTTGGTGCATGACTTCCGCCAGCATCAGAGCGGTGAGGGGGGTGGTGGGGGCAGGTTTGAGTACCATCGTATTGCCCGCAGCAAGGGCAGGCGCGATTTTGATAGCCGCGAGCCAGAGCGGGAAGTTCCACGGGGTAATGGCGCCCACAACGCCATACGGTTCACGCCGCGTATAGTTCAGATACATCCCCGGTATCGGGATTGTCTCGCCCAGCGTAGCAGGTGCAATCCCCGCAAAGTACTCAAATACGGCTACCGTTGCGGGGATGTCGTGCGCCATCGTCTCGCGAAGGCAGCGCCCCGTCTCTTGCGATTCGACAAGCGCGAACTCCTCGTACCGCGCTTGAATCCCCTGAGCGACCGCGCGTAGGATTTCACCCCGCTCTTCGTAGGAGCGCGCCGCCCAATCGGTAAAAGCCTGATTGGCGGCGTCCACCGCCGCGTTCAACTCTGATTCACCCGCAACCGCGCAAGTGGCAATCGTCTCACCATTGGCAGGATTGCGCACCTCATAGCGTTCTACCGTGTCTACCCATTCACCGTTGATGTAGAGCTTGTATGCTTGCATCGTCGCCACCGTGATATCGATTCGTCTTCGGGTGAGCCTCTCCTGCGCGTGGATACCTGCATAGTGGTATAATTCCAGCGTATGCCGATTATCGAAACTGTGGAGCAACTGGCAGAGTTCTTAGAGCAGAATGATGAATGGCGACGCAAGCTATTCGCAATCCTTGTGCCACGCTCGCTACAGCGCATGCCCGAGGAACTGGACGAGTTCCGTGACGAGACCCGCGCAGAATTCAAGTCCGTGCGTCAGGAGATACGCGAGGGGTTTGAGCGTGTGGATCGCGAGTTTGAGAAGGTGCGTCAGGAGATGCGTGAGGGGTTTGAGCGTGTGGATCGCGAAATGCGCGAGGGCTTTGAGCGTCAAGGCGCACAAATAAAAAAGAACACCGACGACATCGCGGAACTCAAAGGCATATCGCTGGAGCAGAAGTGCCGCGATCAAGCTGGCTCGTGGTTCAGCAAGTATATCCGCAGGGCGCGCGTTATTACCCTATCGGATTTGGATGGACTGCTGCCAGAAGAACAGCCCCTCTCGGAGCAGGAAATTGATGAACTGAGCAACACAGACCTGTTTGTTGTCGGCGTAGACAAGCGTGATCGGCAGGAGCGGGTTTATGTGGTCGAGGTCTCGTGGGTGGTCGACAAAGGCGATGTGGAGCGTGCGGTGCAACGCGCGCGTGTCATCGCGCAGCACGGAGTGTCTACCGCAGCTATTGCCGCAGGACGCGAAATAACACAGGGCGCACACAAGCGAGCGCAACAACTCGGCTGCGGGCTGTGGATAAATGGGCAGTTCCAAGCGGAACCGATGATCATTTGAGTATTTCCGAACTTTGGTTCTGTAAGAGGTGGGACCTCCCGTTGCGATCGCCTCCAAACAAACTGATGGTTTTTGCCCCAGTCTATCTCCCCCAACTGGCAGGAACCGCCGATGCATGCGCGAATCTTTTTTTCGTTTATGAAGGGGCTGTTTCTACTTGCAGGCTGGTTGATGCTGTTTGTTTTCGCGTGGGCGCAGGATACGCCTTATCGTCTTCCCGATGTGTACGCCCTGCGCGGGGCAACGATTGTATCCAACACCGCACCGCCGATTGAGAACGGTGTGATTGTCGTACGTGGTGGCGTGATCGCTGCGCTCGGCGATAGCAACACGCCCGTTCCCGCTGACGCCGAGGTTATCGATGGCACGGGGCACACAGTGTATCCTGGGCTTATCGACGCTTTCAGTAGCCTCGGCATGCCCGCACAGGCGAATGACCCTGCCTATACGAGTTATGAACGGGGCAACACACATCCGAACGCTCAGATTCGCCCTGAGCGTCAGGCGACCGTACTGGTGCAACCGGACGGTGGTCAGCTGTCGCGTTGGCGCCGTGCAGGCTTTGTGGTTGCGCATATCGCGCCACCGCATGGGATTATGAGCGGGCAGAGCGCGGTGATTAGCCTAAACAGTGGCTCGACCGCGACAATGGTGGTCGTGCCTCGAGTGGGGGTCGTGATGAACCTGCGTGGGCGCGGTGGGTTCGAAGGTAGTGGGGGCTACCCCAGTTCGCTCATGGGTGCAATCGCCCTCGTGCGCCAAACTTTCTACGACGCGCAACACCAGCAGGAGGTGTGGCAAGCCTATCTGCGCGACCCCAACGGCAAGCCCCGACCCGCTATGAATCGCGCGTTGGAGGCTTTGCAGCCCGTGCTGGAGCGAAAACTCCCTCTGCTTGCGATTGCTAATAACGCTGAAGACATACGCCGGGTGTTGCGCATCGCCGACGAATTCAACCTGAAGGTCGTGATTGTTGGGGGGCAGGAAGCCGCTAAAGTCGCCGATGAACTTAAGCGGCGCGATATACCCGTGTTGCTGAGCATGGAGATGCCCGAACCACTGCGCAGTTACGACCCGCTGAGCCCGCCAACACTTACTAGCCTGCGCAATCGTGCCCTTGCCTACCAGAACGCCGCCATCCTGCACGAGAAGGGCGTACGCTTCGCGTTCACCACCGAAGGGCTGGGGGATCCCGAACGCTTGCTGCGCAACATTCGCCTGGCGATTGCGAACGGCTTGCCGAAAGAAGCCGCCCTGCGTGCTCTTACCCTGACACCCGCGGAACTGTTCGGGATTCAAGACAAGTTCGGCGACCTCGCGGTGGGCAAGACGGCGAGCTTTGTGGTCGTGAAAGGCGAACTGTTTGAACCGCGCGCCCGCATCGAGTTCGTGTTTGCGGATGGGCAGCGGTTCAAGGTTAGTGAAGGTACACAGACCGCTGTCGCACCTACCCCCCTGTTCCGCCGCCCGCGTGACTGGGACGCGGAGAACACGAGCAGCTTGCTGGAAGCCTCGTGTTGTTTCCACCATGCACACGGCAGCACCCTGATCCACATGCAGAGCCACGACCACGAGGCGCATGCCTGCGAAGAGGAATGCACAGATCACCTCACAGCAGGTGTGCCTCCACGTCAAGATGTCCCGCGTGAAGCAGGGATGCAGCAAGGGGAACAGCCGCAGGAGCGTAGCGGTCAAGGCGGCGCGTCCGACGATGCGCCCGTGCTACCGCGCGTTAAACTGACGCCTCTAATGCCCCCACCGGCTGATGAGCATAACACTTGGCTGATACGCAACGCGACCGTGTGGACGATGGTGCACGACCGACCGCTGCTGAATACCGATGTGCTGGTGGTGGATGGTAAAATCGCTGCGGTGGGCAAAAACCTCACTGCGCCCCTGAATGCTCGCATCATCGACGGTACGAGCAAGCACCTCACCCCCGGATTGATGGACTGCCATTCTCACACGGCGATCAGCGGCGGCGTGAACGAGGGCACCAATGTCTGCACCGCCGAAGTGCGTATCCAAGATGTGATTAACCCCGAAGATGTGAACATCTATCGCCAGCTGGCGGGGGGCGTGACAGCAGCACTGATGCTGCACGGCTCAGCGAATGTGATTGGCGGGCAGAGCATCACCGTCAAGTGGCGATGGGGCAAATCCGCTGAGGAGATGATTTTCAAGGAATCCCCATCCGGCATCAAGTTCGCGCTGGGCGAGAATGTGAAACGCTCGAACTTCCGCACGCCAGGACAGCAGCGCTACCCTGCTTCGCGTATGGGCGTGGAGCAGGTGATTCGCGAGCGGTTCCTTGCCGCGCTGGACTACAAACGCCGCTGGGAGGAGTATCGTGCAGGCAAACGCTCCTTGCCACCGCAACGCGACTTGCAACTGGACGCGCTGGTGGAAGTCTTGGAAGGAAAGCGCCTCATCCATTGCCACAGCTACCGCCAAGACGAGATTTTAATGCTGCTGCGCGTGTGCGAGGAGTTCGGCGTGCGCGTGGGCACTTTGCAGCATGTGCTGGAGGGCTACAAGGTCGCCACCGAGATTGCGCGGCACGGTGCAGGGGCATCCTCATTCTCCGACTGGTGGGCGTATAAGATTGAAGTGTACGACGCCATTCCCTATAATGGCTATCTTATGTGGGAGCGTGGCGTGGTGGTGAGCTTCAATTCCGACAGCAACGAACTCGCCCGCCGCTTGAATACGGAGGCGACCAAAGCCGTGAAGTACGGCGGTGTGCCGGAAGTGGAGGCGTTGAAGTTCGTGACGCTGAATGTCGCCAAGCAGCTCGGCGTGGACAAGTATGTCGGCTCTATTGAGGTGGGCAAGCAGGCTGACTTAGCGTTGTGGAGCGACCACCCGCTAAGCGGTTACGCCGTATGTGAGAAGACCTTTGTGGACGGCGTGCTGTACTTTGACCGCGAGCGCGACCGTGCTTGGCGCGAGGAACTCGAAAAAGAGCGTCAGGAGTACCTGAAGGGGCTACGCGCCGAGTCGATGTTCGATGAGCGACGCCCCGAGCGCGAGGAACGACGCGAACAGGCTGCCGAAACGCCGCGTGGGGAGGGCGCCCCAGACTTTGCTGGCGTCTGGCAAGGCACGATTACAGGGGGCGACCCACTGCCCCCCGAAGGCGTGCCGTTTACCCTGCGCATTCGTCAAGAGGGTGGGCGACTCGTTGGCACGCTGGAGACGCTGCTCGGTTCGCAGGAGTTTAGTATCGCTGCGCCCAGTGGCGACGCGCTCACCTTCACGCTGGATGCAGGCGGCATGAGCATCACTGTGAACGCTACGGTGTCGGGTGATCGCCTCTCAGGTACTATTAGCGCGATGGGGGTATCATTCACTATCGAAGGGCGCCGCGTGCCGAATGTATAATATCGCTATGCGACAGTTGAGTTGGTTGCTTGCACTGGCGTTGGCGCTCACCGCATGCGGACGCAAAGAGGAGGCGCGCCCGGAACAGACCCTCCTCCAACAAGGCGTGCAGAAACTGGAGACGCGCGATTACACAGGCGCGGCGACCCTGTTCAAGCAGTATGTCAATCAAGCAACGAACCTCACCACGGCGTTGCAAGAGGTTTACAGAGCGTATATGTCCCAGCCAAATCGTCCCTATGCGCAGGCGTATGAGTTTCTGGTAGAGTATGAGCCGCGCGCGAAAGAGATTCCTGTGGAAATTGACCGTGCAGGTTACTACCAGGTACTCGGCACGCTGGCGTTTCAGTCGGGGAAACGCGACGAGTACGCCCGCTGGTTTGAAAAAGCGCTGGAGTTAGACCCCAGCAACCATCTGGCGATGAACGACTATGCCTATGCGCTGGCAGAGGACGGACGCGACCTGGAGAAAGCCCTGCGCTTGATACGCCGCGCGATTGCGGTTAAGTCCAACATTGGTGCATATCACGATACCCATGGGTGGGTGCTGTACAAAATGGGGCGATATGAGGAGGCGTTGCGTGAGCTGCGTATTGCCGTCGCAACTGCCCCAGACACCGCGGAGCTGCGTTATCACCTCGCCGCGGTCTACGCCAAGTTGGGGAGGAGAGACGATGCACTGGTGGAACTGGAAAAAGCGCTGGCGCTCCAGCCAGGTCATGAGCCGTCACGGAAATTGCGTCAGGAATTGACGGGTGAGGAAAGAGGGTGAAGGCTCTTTTATCCGCTCTCTGGCTTGCGTTGTGTCTGGGTGTTGTCTGGGGCGCCGAAATTACCCTCCCTTCGGTTGCGCTTTCGGGAGTACCGATCACCGTCTCAGGGAAAGATTTTCCCCCCAACGCGGCGGTGCAGCTCCGCTTCGTAGGCTCGGACGGCAAGGGGATTGCGGTTGTGAACGCGCGAGCGGACGCCAACGGGAACTGGACATACTTGGTGCGCTTGGAGCCGCTCGGTGCGATACGCTGTGTGTGGCAGTCTGGCAGTGCCTCTGGAGCAAGCCAGCTGCGCGTTCTCCCCGCGTGGTGGAGCCTCGTGCCGCCTCTGGTGGCAATTGGACTGGCGTTGTTGCTCCGACAGGTCGTGCTGGCGCTGGCAGGTGGAATCTGGCTGGGCGCGTGGATGATTGCTGGTGCAGACCCGTTCACCGCGCTCTTGCGCGTGGTAGACACCTACCTGCTCAACGCCTACGCCGACCGCAGCCACCTGCAGATTATTGGCTTCACGATGTTGCTTGGCGGAATGTTGGGCGTAATCACACGCGCGGGGGGGCTCAAAGCCATCGTGCGTGCGCTCAGCCGTCGTGTGCGTTCCGATTCTGGGGTACAACTCGGCGCGTACCTGATGGGATTGGTGATTTTCATCGACGACTACGCGAACACGCTGTTTGTCGGCGCGACGATGCGCCCCTTAGCCGATCGGTTTCGCGTCTCGCGCGAGAAACTGGCTTATCTAATTGACTCCACCGCGGCGCCTGTGGCGAATCTCGCGCTGATTGGCACATGGATTGGCTTCGAGGTGTCGCTGATTGCCGATAGTTTCAAGTCGGCGAACATCGCGCTGGAGCCGTACTGGGCGTTCCTACTGAGTGTGCCCTATCGCTTCTATCCGATTTTCACGCTGGTGTTTATCGCGTGGCTTATCCTGTTGCGGCGCGACTTTGGGGCGATGTATCGGGCAGAGGTTCGGGCGCGTACAACGGGCAAAGTGCTGGCAGATGGCGCGTCGCCGCTGGCGCACTACGAATCGGCTGAACTGCTGCCCCCTGACCATCTGAACGGCAGTCTCTGGGGCGCCCTGTTGCCCATTCTGACCGCGCTGGGTGGGGCGATTGGTGGGCTCTTCTACACAGGCTATTACGGCGCACTAAACGCTGGAGAACCGGTAAGCCTACGCTCCTTGCTCTCAAACGCCGATTCGTATGTGAGCCTGACTTGGGGCGCGTTTCTGGGGTGTTTAGCGGCGTTTCTGTGTGTGGGGGCAACGCGCGCACTTTCTATGCGCGAACTGTTCGAGGCGTGGGTTGCGGGTATCCGCTCGATGGTGCTGGCGGTGGTGATTCTGGGACTGGCGTGGAGTATCGGCGCGATCTGTGAGGAGTTGCACACGGCGCAGTTCTTGGTGCAGTCGCTGCAGGGAACAATCAGTCCCGCGTGGCTCCCTGCGCTAACCACGCTCACTGCCGCTGCCATCAGCTTCGCAATCGGCAGCTCGTGGGGCACGATGAGCATCCTGATGCCGTTGGCAATCCCCCTGGCGCATAGCCTCAACGCGGGTATGGACGCATCGACGCAACAGTTCTATCTAATTGCCACCCTCTCTTCTGTGTTGGCAGGGGCGACTTTCGGCGACCACTGCTCGCCGATTTCGGATACGACGGTGCTCTCGTCCATCTTTGCAGGATCCGACCACATCGACCATGTGCGCACGCAGATACCATATGCGCTGGTGACAGGGACTGTGGCGTGGCTGATTGGGGATGTTGCGACGGGGTTTGGGTTGCCTGTATGGGTGGCGCTGGCGCTGGGTACCGTTGCATTGGGGCTGATTGTGCGCGTGGTGGGCAAACCGACGCCTGCATACTATGGTGAGCCGTGAGCGCGACTACAAGCCCCCGCGTGCCTTCACCTGGAGATAGTAGTTCACCAGGTTCGGCACGAGGGTGTCGGGTTCCGCGTCGATGCAGTGGACGCCCATGCGTTCGAGGGAGCGCATCGCGGCGAGGCGGTCGTTGAGCGTTTGTAGCGCGACGGCACGGCGATACAGTTCGGGGGCGGTATTCGGCGTTTGCCGACTCCAGGCATGCAGACGCGGGTCGGACACGGTGATCGCCACGCACAGGTGCTGCCGCGCCAGCGCGCCCAGCGAGTGCAACACCATTCTGGAAGCATCTGGGTCGATCAAATCCGTAAACAGCGCAATCAGCGAGCGTTTACGCCAGCGTTTAGCTAAGTAGGTCGTCGCGTAGAGATAGTCGGATTCCACCAGGCGGGGTTGTGCATCGTGAAGCGCGTCTACCAGTTTGGCGACCTGCGCCTTGCCACGCTGGGGCGGGGTAAATAGGTCGATCTCGTCGGCGAACACGAGTGCGCCCACCTTGTCATCCATCTGCACGGCGACATAAGCGAGCATCAGCGCAGTGTTCAGCACGGCATCGAACTTGCGTCTCCCCTCCACTTCCGCCAGCATAGTGCGTCCGGCGTCCAGCATCAGGATCACATTCTGGCTCCGTTCGATCTGATAGTCGCGTACGGTGGGTTTACCGCGTCGGGCGGTGGCTTTCCAGTCGATACGGCGGAACTCGTCGTCGGGGGTATATTCGCGCAGGGATTCGAACTCCGTGCCTTCTCCACGCAGGCGGCGTTGGCGGAAGCCCATTTGCTGCAAACGTCCACGATGGCGCAGGAGGTCGTACTCACGCATCTGCAGCAGATTAGGATACACGGGCGCGATTTCGCGGGCAGGCAGGCGATAATCGCGCGCCGTCAAGCCGAATCGTCCTTCCACCCGCAGAAACACATCCTCGAAACGCGCCTCGCCGCGATAGTTCGGGGTGAGGTGATAAGCGACCTGTGTAGGCAGGTTTGGCAGGAGTGTGAGCGTGAACTCCCGCGAGTCATACTCGCAAAACGGGGGTGGTTCATCGCGTAAGCGAGCGCGGCGTGGGGTCGTGAGTGAGTGGGTTAATTCCAGTTCGATGCGGTTCGATGCACCCAGCGACAGAACACGCTCGCGCTTGCGCCGCACCGAAAAGGCGTTGGTGCCGGGCAGCGTGAGCGCATCCACCGTAATCGCGAGGATTGCCAGCAGGTCTATCAGCATGGTCAACCCCAACAATTCGGGGCGGGCAGCGCCCAGCAGGGCAACCAGCCCGCCCAGTCCCAGCAGAAACCACGCTCTACTCGTGAGAACCACAGATGGCTATCGAGAGGGCGTGTAGCACTTGCCCAGATTATCCTCGTCCACGAGACCTTGCACTTGGAACACGCAGGCGTCGGGGGTCGAGCGTCCGCAGCGGCGTAGGTACGGTCCCTCACCCAAGCACCACGGGCGCGCCGCGAGCAGCGAGGCGACCGTGTTGCCCGTCAGGTAGCGATAGGTGCAGTTCGGCTGCTCACGGCGCGCTTTCAACACTTTCGAGTGTCCGTCCGCGTAGTTCACCATCAGGGTCTGCGTGTGACGCGCCTGTATCGGCACTTCCAGTGCGTCCATCCCAATCACGCTGCCGCAGTCGCCGTTGAACAAAATCATCAAGTGCCCATCGAACATCATAACCGTCTCGGCAGGGAACTTCAACTCCGCCATACTCACAGGGTTGCGCTTCGAGGGGTTGGTGTTCCACTCGGTATTCAGAATGTGTTGTCCTGGGATGGCAAGGTCAAAGTTGAACATGTAGCTGAGTTTGCCAATTTGAGAACACTCACCGCCTGGTGTTTGGAGCGTGCTGGAGAGCGCCAAGATGCCGCCATGCAAATCCATCGGCTGACCATCAGACGGGCAGAGTAGGATGTCCTTGTTCTTGGCATACGGATAAGTTGCAGTAATCATGGTGTATTGGCATCGCTGCCCAGCGCTGTTGACGGCGGTGTCGTAGATGGCGAACGGGAACTTCTCGTCGTAGTCCTGCACATACATCTGCACGGCTAAGCCCCAGTTCTTACCATTGCTCAAGCACTGGGTCTGACGCGCTTTTTCACGCGCCTGGGCAAACACGGGGAACAGAATCGCCGCCAAAATCGCGATAATGGCGATGACCACTAACAGCTCAATCAGTGTAAAGCCTCGTCGCATAAGGTTTCCTCCTCGATGCTTAGTGTGTAGACTCTGGAACAGTCAATTGAAGTTCCAGAAATTTCACGGTTGTTCGGTTCAGCACTGCCACCGACTGACGCAGGTTGCTCAAGCATTGGGTTTGGCGCGCCTTTTCGCGTGCTTGCGCAAACACTGGGAATAAAATCGCCATGATGGCGATGACCACCAGCAACTCGATAAGCGTAAAGCCATCCCGTTTTGTATGCATGACCGTCAACCTTCGTGCGAGATGTCTGATTCTACATCAATCGGCTGTTTCCTGCCAAAATACTCGGAAATTTGACTGGATGGTCAGTCATAAGCGAATTCCTCATCAGCGCGGTAGTTGCCTGTGAGTTGTTTGACCAGCTGGCGCAGGAGGTCGTTGAGCAAGGAGCTCGCGCCGAAACGGAACCGTTCTGGGGTGAGCCACTCATCTCCCAATGTCTCGCGCAGCAGCACTAAGTAGCGTATGGCGTCTTTGGCGGTACGGATACCCCCTGCGGGTTTCATGCCGACGGCGCGCCCGGTGGCGTCATAGAAGTCGCGGATCGCCTCCAGCATCACCAGCGTTGCGGGCAATGTGGCGGCGGGCTGGATTTTGCCCGTGCTGGTCTTGATGAAGTCGGCTCCTGCCATAAGAGCGATATGCGACGCCTTGCGAATCGCGTCGTAGTCGCCCAGTTCGCCTGTTTCGAGAATCACCTTCAGGTGAACCCGATTGCCGCAGGCGTCTTTCACTTTGACGATTTCGTCGAACACGCGCTGATAGTCGCCTTGTAGGAACGCGCCGCGATTCATCACCATGTCGATTTCGTCCGCGCCCTCACGGATTGCCCATTTCACATCGGCGAGGCGCAATTGAAACGGGTACTGCCCCGACGGAAACGCGGTGCCGACGGCGGCGACCTTAATGGGCGTGCCCTGCAGCGCCTCCTTGGCGACGGCGATCAGGGTGGGGTACACACACACGGCGGCGACAGGTGGCGCCGCGACGATCTCCGCTTCGGGCATCCCTTCGCGCGGCGTGTAGGGATTGCGTGCGCGACTACACAGGCGACGCACCTTCTCCACAGTATCTGCGCCCTCCAGCGTGGTCAGGTCGCACATGCTGATCGCCAGGCGCAGCGCAAAAATCTTGCTGTGGGTCTTGATGCTGCGTTTGCTCAGCCAGTCGCAGCGTTGCTGGAGCTCGTACGCGTTGACAGGTGGAACCGTCTGCCACGCCCGACCCGGTTTCGGGATTGAACGGCGTATCGCTGAACGGTCTGCGAGATCCAAGCCCCGCAGTTCTCCGAAGGGCACAGGCGGCGCAGGTGTGCGCCCCCGAGTGCGAGTTAGCACAGGCATAGAATTAGTTTACTGGCTTTTCATAGGAATTCCTGCCAAGCCTGCGAACTTCAATCGGGTATGTTTTTACGAAGCCTGGTCAAAAACGGTATCGATCGTTTGGAAGCGTATCTTGGTGAGCTGCGCTCGTTGCGCGTGGGCGTGATTACGAACCACACGAGCCTGACCGTAGAGCGCGAACATCTGGTAGACACGCTCCAGCGCCTGGGTGTTCAGGTCAGTGCGCTGTTCAGCCCGGAACATGGGATTCGCGGGCAACTGGACGAGAATGTGCCTGATGGCGTCGACGAGCGCACGGGGCTGCCCATCTATAGCTTATACGGCGATCGGAAAAAACCGACGCAGCAGCAACTCGCGCATCTGGACGCGCTGATTTTCGATATTCAGGACATCGGCGCACGCTACTATACTTACATCTCCACGATGGGGCTGGCGATGGAAGCCGCCGCGCAGCGCGGCATCCCGTTTTATGTGCTGGATCGCGTGAACCCGATTGGAGGAACAGTAGAGGGACCCTTAGCCGACCCCGATCGGCTTTCCTTTACGGCGTATCATACCATCGCGTTGCGCCATGGCATGACGGTAGGCGAGTTGGCGCAGATGTTCAATGCGGAACGCTCCATCGGTGCGACGCTCAGAGTCATCCCCTGTGAGGGCTGGAGGCGTTCCATGACGCTGGACGAGTGCGGTCTCTATTGGACGAACCCCTCGCCGAACATGCGCCGCCTGCAGCAGGCGTTTCTCTATATCGGAATTGGAGTCTGGGAGGCGACCAATCTCTCGGTGGGGCGGGGAACCGACACGCCTTTCGAGGTTGTGGGGGCGCCTTGGATCGATGGGCGCAAACTCGCCGGCGCACTCAACGAATTGCCAACCAGCGCGGGCGCACGCTTCGTGCCGATTGTGTTCACCCCCAATGCCAGCGTCTACAAAGGCGTGGAGTGTCAAGGCGTATCGGTATTTATCACCCATCGGGACCTGCTGCGCCCGTTCGCGATGGGGCTTGGGCTGGGCTACTGTCTGCGCAAGCTCTATCCGCGCGAATGGGAGGCACAAAAAGCCCTCGGCTTGTTGGCGAATCGCGAGCTGCACGCAATGCTGATGGACGGCGCAGACCCTGAACGGATGGCGCAGCGTTGCGCTCGCGATGAGGAGCTATTTATTCGTCGGCGGGAACCGTTTTTGATATACACTGCCTAAGTGGCTGTTCCAAGCGCTGTGTTGAGCCATACGCCTCCTCATCGGGTACACTCTACCTTGAGTAAATAGGAGGTCTTGACCGTTGAGAGGTGTGATTATCGCAGGCGGGTTCGGCACGCGGTTGCGCCCGCTCACTTTGCGCCGCCCAAAGCCGTTGATGCCCGTGGCGAACCGCGCGTTTCTGGAGTATCAGGTGGCGCAACTCAAAGCCGCAGGCGCGGACGAAATCGTGTTCGCTACGAACTACCTCGCCGACCGAATCGAGGCGCACTTTGGCGACGGCAGTCGGTTCGGCGTGCGGATGCGCTACGCTGTTGAACGAGAGCCGTTGGGCACAGCAGGCGCCATCCGCAACGCCGTCGAAGGCTTACCCCCCGACCGCGCGATTGTGTTCAACGGCGACATCCTCACCGATTTCGACATTGGCGGTATCGTGCGCCAGCATATCGAAAACCGCGCCCAGGTGACGCTCACACTCTACCGCGTGCAGCGACCGCACCCCTACGGCGTGATTCAGGTCGCCGAGGATGGACGCGTGCAGGCGTTTATAGAACCCACCGAAGAGCAAAAACGCGCCGCCGATCGAGGCGAGCCGATGGAGGGCAGCGACTTTATTAACGCGGGCATCTATGTGATGGAGCCTGAGATGCTGGCACGCATCCCCCTGCGCCCGTGCTCGATTGAGCGCGAGTTCTATCCGCAGATTCTGGCGGAGGGTGTGCCCGTGTATGGGGTGGAAGGCGTGGGTTTCTGGCTCGATATCGGGCGCCCCGCGCAGTACATTCGTGCCACGCGCGCCCTGCTCAGCGGCGAGGTCAAGACCGCTCTACCCCCTGCAGGACGCTGTACCGAACACGGCTACTGGCTTGGCTCGGAAGTGGAAATTGCCCCCGACGCCGAGATTGAACCCGGCTGCCAAATCGGCGACAACGCCACGATTGAGGCGCGTGTACGACTCAGCGGCTACACGGTGGTCGGGGCGGGATGCTCTATCGGGGGGGGCAGCGCGTTGCACGGCTGTATCTTGGGCGAGCGCGTGCAAATTGGCGACGGTTGCCAGTTGATAGACTGCATCCTCGACGACGAGTGCGTGATTGAACCCCATGTCCGCCTGCGTAACGCCGTGCTGGGGGCAGGCTCGGTCGTCCGCGCTTATAGTACTGCAGAGTAGCCCGGGCGAACAATTCATTGAAAGTACTCGTCTTTGTGGCACGGAGTGGCAGGAATCGCCTGCCGAACCGCCGTATCTATAGCCAGGAGGCGAGAGCGTGGACGAACCAATTAAGCGTTCCGACGCTGTGGAGAAGGAACTGACCCAAGCCGTGATTTATGGTATCGTTGGGCTGGTGGCGTTGGCGCTGACCTTTCTGTTTTGGCGATACGGCGGGATGTTTTATTCGTTCTCTTGGGGATTTGCACTGATTTGGCTCGGCGCGTGGGGCTATGCAGGGTGGTCGTACTACAAAACCACCAAAGTCCCTGCCTACCCTGTAGAGTGCCCCTTCTGCCATAAAGAGACCGTGCTGGTCGCCCCACCTCAGATGGACTTCACTTGCGAACACTGCCTCAAGCGCGTGCCGATTGAGAACGGGCGCGTGATGGAGGTGATTGCGGTCAAGTGTCCCCACTGTGGCTCGATGGAGCAGGTCTCGGTGAAGGCGGCGGCGGCAATCTGTGAGCAATGTCAGCGTGAGTTCCCCATCCGCACCACGGGGCGCGTACCCGTTGGAATGCCCTTGCCCCAAGACGACCCGACGCCGTACGAGCTGGTGCTGTTGGGAGTAGACCGTCTCAAAGAGGAGCAGGCGATTCTGGCGCTGGAGCGGTTTTTAAACCTAAGTCGTCCCGATGTGAAAAAACTTCTGGAGACGGTTCCTATAACGCTGCTGACGAACCTACCTCGTCGGAAAGCGGAGAGCCAAGCCCGCGAGCTGAGCGAACAAGGCGTGCAAATAGAAACGCGGCGGATTGAAGACCCCAACCGCGTGCCCACGCCTTGGAATTAGTGGGGCGCCACGGGGACTACTCGTCAATCAATCGGTGATACCTGCCCATCCAGTAGGGGAGGAGGAACGCGCTGCCGTCGTCTTCGCTCCTTCCCAGTGGGTCGCCGCCGTCCAGTCGGTACGGGTTGCCGTTCCAGCGCATCACCACGCGCTCGCTGTAGGGCACAATCTGCGCCGACTGCCAATCACCGAAGTATCCCTTACCTGCGTCCCGCGTGATGTCGAACCGATGGCTATTGCGGCATTCCCAGTTCCGCAGGTCCAGGGGCCACTCTTGCAAGGTCTGTACCGCGGCTTCCACATCGCAGGGTTTGCCTGTGAGCGCCCCGTAGATAAAGTTGAACAGCGGGCTGCGCTCCGGTCGCTCAATCTGCCAGCTCCGCTCCAAACTCATCAGCCAGAGACGCCGATAGTCGGGGTTCGTCTCGTACAACAGGAAGGGGTAATAGCACAGAAACGCCAATTGGTCATCGGAGTGGTTGATGGAGTAGGGCGGGAGCATCTTCTGCGTCACCGCGTTGATCAGATAGTGGTGTTTGCGAATCAGCTCCTCATATGCCTGTTGATATTTTGTATCGCCGGTGATGTGGTAGGCGACTTTGAGGTGCGAGAGCATCGAGAGCGAGTTTAGCCCACGCTCCTCTTCCCAGACGGGGTCGTCGTTAATTGCTTCGGGATTGAAAATCGCCCAGCGCGTGGGTTTGCCATCCTTGTCGATGAGGCGCCAGTTGTTGTGCATCAGGTGGTCTGTGACGCGCCGCACCACGCCCCGAATGCGCTCTTTCTCGGCGTCGTCGGCGCACAGGTCGTAATAGACCGCCCAGATGAAGTAGTGCCCGTCCAGTTCATCGGAACTGGTGTCGCCTTTCCAGATGTAGTTGGGGTCTACAGGCGATTCGTGCCATTCGCCTCTGGATTGGTGGTAGCGTGTCTCGTCTTTGCGAATGATGCTACGCGCTGGGAAGCCGGGAATGCCTGTGAGTCGCTCCAGTTCCAGCAGGGCGTTGAACGATTTGCGGGCGCGTTCACGGGCGGCAGGGTCTTTCGTGGCGGCGTATTGAAACACCTGAGCCGCGCAGTAAACCGCCGTCCACAGCCCATCGTTATCGCTTGCCTCGATTTTCCAGCTGTCGGGGTCGTTGGGGTCGTCCCAGTCGCAGCTGGTCACGAAGCCATTCCGATTGTGGCGCAGGGCGATGAGTCGCTCATAGTGTTCCGCTTTCTCGCGCAAGGTCATCTTCACCGATTCGACACACGCGACGCCTTTATCGGTGGCGATCCACGCGCGGTTCTGGGTGTCGAGAGCGATGGCATACACTTGGTTGCCCGGTAGCCAGCGCTTGCCCCAGAAGTAGCTCCATTTGCCGTCGCGCAGTCGGCACGCACCTTCAGGCGTCCCCGCCCAGAGGTCGCCATTCGGAGCAAACGCGAGGCATCGGATGAACCCATAGGGGGGGATT
>NKPV01000187.1 GCA_002254605.1 Armatimonadetes bacterium JP3_11 | reverse complement strand
TGTTTGGTCTGTATCCTGCGTGGCGGGCGGCGAATTTAGACCCGATTGTAGCGCTGCGGTACGAGTGAAAGGGGCGGTGGCGCCTTTGGGGGCGCGAGAATCGCGGTGTGAGGCTATCAGGTACACTTTTGCTGCGATGCGCATTCGGATTCTGACGTTTGGCGGGACGAGCGTGGACACGCCGGAGCATCGGCTGATGGCGGCGCGGAAGGTCATCCAGTGTATCGAGTCGGGGGCGCGTCCTGTGGTGGTGGTTTCGGCGATTGGTCGGCGTGGGGCGCCCTATGCGACCGACACGCTTGCCGACTTGCTTACCCAGGTTGACCCCACGATTCCGCCTGCGCCGCGGGAGCGCGATTTGATGATGGCGTGCGGCGAGGTTATCTCCACCGTGATTATGGCGCAGACGCTGCGCACTTTGGGCTACCCGACCGTAGCGCTCACTGGCAATCAGGCGGGGATTATTACCGATGATGAGTTCGGCAACGCGCGGATCCTGGAGATTAACCCCGAGCCTGTGCTGCGCTGTCTGGAGCGAGGCTGGATACCGATTGTCGCGGGATTTCAGGGGGTGACTCGTCCGGACCCGATTTTTGTGCGTGGTTCGATCACGACGCTGGGGCGCGGAGGGAGTGATACGACCGCCGCAGCGTTGGGGGCTGCACTCCGTGCGGAAGCGGTGGAGATTTATACCGATGTGAATGGGGTGAAGACTGCCGACCCGGACTTTGTCCCCGACGCGATGACCTTGCCGGAGGTGACTTACGAGGAGGTGGCGGAGATTGCTCACCAGGGGGCGCGTGTGTTGCATCCGCGCGCCGCGGAGATCGCGATGGACTACGATATCCCCCTGTGGGTGAAATGCACCTTCACCGATGAGGCGGGCACGCGCGTGGTGGCGCATGCGAATGGGCAACGGCGCATCACGGGCGTGACGCACACTGGTAAGTTGGCGTACCTGAGCTTCCATATTCCCTATCCCGAACACAAGGCGCAGCTGGAACTGGAGATCTATCGGCTGATGGCGCGGGTGGGGGTGAATTTGCAGGGTGTGGGGGTCGACGAAGAGGGCTTGGGCTTCGCGTTCCCACGCGAACACTGGCACACAGTGCGTACGACCTTAGACGGGCTGGTTGTACCGCTGGGTGAGCCGAGCTGGTTCTATCTGTTTCAGTTTGGCGAGGCGCCGAGCCAGTTGTGCCAGATTCAGCGCGATATGTTGCACAAAGCGGGCTTGAGCGATCGGCTGCGCACGGTACCGATTACGATTGCGGAGGGGTGTACGATGGTTTCGCTGATTGCCGACGGCTATAGTCATCAGCCGGGCGTTTTTGCCGAGTTGCACCAAACGCTGACTGGAGCGGGCATCCCCATCTGGCAAACGGCGGACTCGGAGCTGTCGTTGTCGTGTATTATTCCTGAGAGTGAAGTAGAAAAGGCGGTGAGATTAATCCATGACCGATTCGCGTTGGACGCCGTCGCCCGATGAGGACGAGCGTGTCCCTCAGTTGCCGCCGTCACCGGAGTTGCCTGAGCCGCCGCAGGTTAAGTTCGAGCGCCCGCGCCTGCCTGGAGCGGAGCCTTCGCCGACCTTTCAGCGCAACACCCGCGCTCTTAGTTTGGCGTTCTCGATTGGCTTTGCGCTGGCAGGTCCTGTGATTTTGGGGGCGCTGCTGGGCTATTGGCTTGATGAGCGGTTTGGCACCTCCCCCACATGGGCGATGCTACTGACCTTGCTCGGAATGGGAGCGGGCTTGGCACAGCTCATTCGTATTGTCCATAAGCTCAACCAGATGGAGGATAAGTCGTGAGCGTAATGGAGAATCCCGTTTTGCTTGCGAAGGTGGTGGGCAAATGGACAGTGGTTCTGGCGGGCGTCGGAGTGGGGGCAAGCGTTGCTGGGGGGCTATGGCACCTTGGCGTCGGGATGCTACTGGGCTTGGCGGCAATCGGTTGGGTAGTGGGCTTTTTTGTGTTGGCGGTGCGTTTTTTCAAGCCGCAAGCAAATCCGCTGTTCCCCCGCCTGTTGATGCTCAGTAGTCCATTGAAGTATCCTGTGCTATTGGTGTTGGCGTATATGGCGACGCGGGGTGGGGCGATGATGGTGTTGGGGTTCGTTATCGGCGTGATGCTTCCTTTGCTGGTGGTTACAGGCGCTGCGGTTCGGGAGGCGGTACGGCAACGGTAGCAACGGTTGTCGATAGTGGTTGCTCTTATCCGAAACCGCATGGAATGCAGGGCGCAGAATGGGTTTTCCGGGATGCGAAACTGATTGAGGCGGGGATCTACCCTGACAAAGGGGTTACGATTACCGAAGCGCATTTGGAGGGGTTGGTTCGCACCTTTCGTGCGCCTGTGCCGATTCTGGTGGAGCATCGTCCGTCGCCGCTGTTGCTGGGGTGGCTTGTGCGTGTATGGCGGCAGGGCGACGCGCTTTTCGGCAGGTTGGCTCTATTTCCCGAAGCGGATATGCTGCTGCGGCGGCTGCGCCTGCGCGGTCTGAGTGTGGGGCTGAGTCGCGGTGTGCGTCGCCTGCTGGAGGTCTCTGTCACGGCAAGCCCCCGCATACCCGGCGCACACCTGTTCCATGCTGCGCCCGAACCCCAGGAGGTGATTCGATTGGAGCGTGATGAGCTTCGTGAGTGGGCGACAGAAATGTCGCATCAGGAGATGCTGGAGTCGCGTATTCGTGAGTTAGAGGCGGAGTTGCGTCGTCGTGAGGTGCGCGAGCAGGTTCAGCAGTGGAGTTTGCGTGGGCAGTTGCCCCATGCGCTTGCGCCCCTTGCGGAGGCGATTCTGTTGCAGGGTGATGCGCCCGTGCAGTTTAGTGGCACCACCACCACCGTTGCCGAGTTGTTCCGCCAGTTTGTGAACAGCTTGTCTCCCCAGAACTTGCTTGCCGAGCTTGCTCCGATGCCCGAAACCGAGACGCCCAGTTTCAGCGCGGACGCTTTGGAGTTTCTGCGCCGCGCCTTTCCCGATTTGAATCCCGCCGAGATTCTGCAGCAGGAGGTGCGCGAACGATGCCAGCGCTGATGCAACCCCATGAGACGCACGAACGCGAAGGGCTGATTATTGCCTATCCTGTGAAAGCGAACACGAAAATCTGGAAGGGTGCGCTGGTGTGTGTGGACAGCACGGGCTATCTGGTTCCTGCCAGCGACACGGCGAATCTGCGTTTTGTGGGCGTCGCATTTGAGAGCGTGGACAACATAGGGGGCGCAAACGGCGCGAAGCGCTGTCGGGTAATCAAGCGCGGGAGCTTCGTGTATAATCGCAGCGGT
>NKPV01000329.1 GCA_002254605.1 Armatimonadetes bacterium JP3_11 | reverse complement strand
TTGCTCACTTTCGATGTGGAAGACTTCCGACGCTATACCGAGATACAAGTGGTTCATCCGCGCGAGGCAGTTCAGCAGATTCGTTTTGGGATTTAGATTCTGTTATGGGACTTGGCAGGAATCGGCGCTTCGTCGGCGAATGTGCCAATCACCGACGCTTTCGGCGACTTGGTGGCTGGGATGCGACAGGTGTACGACTGGAACGGGTCTTGGGGTTATCGCAACGAGCTGGTAGAGACCGGCGGCTTGGTGAAGGTGGGTGTGCGCTGGTACGACCCGGCGGTAGGCAGGTTCCTGCAACCAGACCCGTGGCTGGGTTCGCTGTATGC
>NKPV01000315.1 GCA_002254605.1 Armatimonadetes bacterium JP3_11 | reverse complement strand
CCCTCAGCAGTTCGTGCGTGTAGCGCGGTGGGACCTGTATAACCCGTGGGCGAAAATTGCAGAGTTGGTTTCCACCCACCCGTTGGTCGCCCATCGCGTGAAGGCGCTGCAGTCGCACAACCAGCTCTGGAACGAGCCGAACGAATACGACTTCACGCAGATTACGCCCGAAAAGTACCAGAAGTTGGGGCGCGACCTCGTGTTGTTTGCGCTGCCATGGCTGGGCGCGCTGTTCGGGTTGGGGCTCACTGCGGCGATGCCGACCCTTGGCGGATTGTGGTGGTTCCTACTGCCTGCCGCGGGCTGGCTGATGGGCGAATTCCTGCGCCTGCTGATGGTCTACCCAACCACTTATCAACCCGCCAAGGTCATCGATATGCTGGGGCAGGTGCAGGT
>NKPV01000205.1 GCA_002254605.1 Armatimonadetes bacterium JP3_11 | reverse complement strand
GGCTTACCCCTCTCGCTTCCCCTGCTCTAAGTTGACCAGCGTGCCCATCAGGGTTTTTTCGGCGGTGTTGGTGTCTTGGGTTTGCAAGGCGCGGATGGCTTGGGTGACCTCCTGCGCTTCTTGGGTGCGCCCTTGACTGAGCAAAATCGCTTGGGTGCGCTGCAGCTCCGCCAACGCCTGCGTGCGGTCTAACTGGTGGGCGCGCATGCCCATAATCGTCTTTTCCAGCGAGCGGGAGGCGACCGCCACCTGCAGCTCGTTCGCCACGCGCGGGTCTTGCGGTTGGTTGGCGAGCGCGGGGTCGGGGGTGAACTCCAGCACGGCGTCGGCAGTTGCGCTTTCGGTGCGCCCCGTCACGATGTCTTCCCAAGTAAGCGTGATTTTCGCAATACGGTAAACGCCAGCAGGGTGATTCGGGAACTCCAGCTCCAAGATGGGGTTGAGCGTACTGCCGCGCTCCACATCGACCAGCGATAGGGTGGCGGTGCGCCCTTGCAGTTTCAGCTCGCCCCCGAACGCTTGGCGCACCTGCACCCAGCGCGCCAGATGAATTTCGAGCTTGGGATTGCGCGCCACCACGGTCATGAGGCGCACCAGTTCCTGCTGGAACACTTCGGGGATTTTGTGCGGCTGGTCGATGTAGTAATACTTGCCGCCGCTGCGTCGCGCGATACCTGCCAGCAGTTCCTCATTGTAGTCGGGTCCGAATCCGAGCGCGGTGATATGGAAACCGAACTCTTTCGCTTTCGCCGCCGCCCCGACGATGGTCGCGAAATCTTTGATCCCCGTCGTCGGCTCGCCGTCCGTAAGGAGGATCAGGTGGCTTTGATAGCCGGGCAGGGGGGTGCTTGTAATCTGCTGCGTGCCCACCACCAGCGCATCGTAGAGGTTCGTGGTGTCGCCGACGGTCAGGCGCATGATGTGGTCTTTCACAAGCTGCTTGTTGACGATTTTGCGGGGGGGCATCACCACATCCACGGCATCCGAGAAGGTCACGATGGACAGCACATCCTGCTCGGTGAGTTGGTCAACCAGATAAGCGCAAGCTTGCTTGGCGTACTCGAACGGCGCGCCTTCCATCGAGCCGCTGCGATCCAGCACGAGGCAGAGGTTGAGGGGCGCGCGTCCTGCGGTGGTCTGCACCGCGCGGATTGGGATAAGCATCCCTTCGCGTGCGATGCTTTGCGCCAGCGCGTACCGCCTGCCCAACACCACCTCCATACTGAGCGAGGGCTGTAGCGGCGCGCCTCCCAATTGCGGCATCGCCTGTGTGCGCGTGGGGTCTAACACAGGCATCTGCATTGCCTGCGTGCGGTTCGGGTCGCCCAGTGGTCCCATCTGTTGCGTTCGGTCCATCGTCGCCTCCTGTCGGTTGGGTGCGATGACATTCCCGTTATCGCCCTATTTCGACGGTTCACCGGGGGGAGCGTTTTTCCTGTCAGTTCAGGAGCCTGCTTGCAGCGCTTGCAGCATCCGTTTCACATTCTGCAGGCAGCGCGCCGCGCTTTCGACGGGCGTGCGATGATAGCGCTCCTGCTCGATAATCAGCCACTGCCAGCCGTGCTGCAAGGCGAGTTTGAGAATCGTGTGCATATCGATAGCCCCCTCGCCCACCTCGATATCGTGCATTTCGGGCTTGCTGATGTAGTCTTTTAGATGCAGGGCGCGGATTCGGTCGGCATACTGTGTGCAAAACTGCGCCGCATCCACTCCGCCGTATTCCACCCAGTAGGTGTCAGGCTCCAAGTTGAAGTAGCGTGGATCGGTATGTTCCATCAGAATATCGATAGCGCGTTTGCCGTTGTAGGCGACAAACTCGTAGCCGTGTAGGTGATAGAGGAATGGCACACCGCCAGACGCCAGCGATTCGCCAATCCGATTGAACCGCTCGGCGATGTGTTTCCAATCGTCGGCGCTTTGGCGTTGCGACTCGTCAATCCAGAAGGTTACGGCATAGTGGGCGTTCCATTCGCGACAGGCATCGATGACCTGTTGCGGTTCGTGCTCCAGCGTGTTCAGGTCGAAGCCCAGCCCTGCGATTTTGAGACCTGTGTCTTGAAGCAGTCGCTTCATCACGGGGCTATGCTCGCCCATAAATCCAGTCGTCTCAATAAACTCATAGCCCATCTGCGCGACGGCGCGAATTGTGCCTTCGAAGTCGTTTTTTAGGTCGTCGCGCAGGGTGTAGAGTTGCAACCCGAAATTGGGCTTACTTTGCATATCCTGAACCGATGCATTCTTCATCTTATGCCTCCTGATAATCTATTATAAATCGTCGGGGTTTACCCCCAGCTCGCGCAGGCGTTGCGCCAGTTCCAAAGCTTATCTTCTCCTTTGGCAGTTCTAAGTTTTTGCGGTATTCCAAGTCGTGCGTCGAGAAGGCTTCGAGGGGCGTCGGTTTCCCCCGCTTCCGCTTTCGCGCAGTCGGTTGGGGCGATTCCGCTATCTGGGCACTGATGATCACCCGCCCTTGAGTATACTCGACCGAGGCGCAATCGCAGGGCGCATTCTGCAGGGGCGAAGTCTTAGGGGCACATCGGTTTGCGCGGGTCGACTACGGGCGATTCGCAGGGCATGTCGATTCCCCCACGAATGCGTTTGCCCGGCATGAACTGCGCATGTCC
>NKPV01000157.1 GCA_002254605.1 Armatimonadetes bacterium JP3_11 | reverse complement strand
TCATCCACGACGCCGTCGCCGTTCACATCCGCCTCGAAGTCGGTTGTACCGAACGCGAACAGCACCTGAAGCAGGTCGGCGTCGTCAATCACATCGTCGCCATTGAGGTCGCCCAGCGTGGTGAATTCCCAGTTGCGGGCGTGTGCGCTGCTAAGGCTGAGGTTGTCCACGCGCCGCGAGAGGTGCTTGCTCAACTTGGCGACGACGGTGTAGGTTCCCGCATGCTGGTTGAAGCCCACCATGTAGGGATAGATCGCGGTGGGATTGGGCGGCAGGGTCGCTTGCGCAACCGTCGCGCTGCCCTGTCGCAGTTGCACAGTCAGGCGCAGGTCATACAGGTTCCCCTGATAGCCCTGCGCTGGCTGTACCGCGCCATAGAGACGCAGCGGGTTGCCTGCCACCATATAGACGCGATAGGCGTAGGGCATGTCTTGCAGCGCTGCGCCGTTCCGTGCGACCCCGTTCACCCCGCGTACATCCCATACATAGACGCCGGGCGAAGGCGCCGCAAAGACGAGGTGATGATGCGGCGTGTTATTCGTGGGCAAGTTAAAGAAGTTGGCGCAGCCCGACTCGCAAAACAGGTTCCCAAAGCCCGACTTGGAGCCGACCAAGCCCGGCGAGATCCACACCTGCTGTACCCGACACGATTGTAGGTCGGGCAATCCCGTGTTGTAGTCAAAGTAGAAGTCCAGCCCAACATCCAGAATGTATCTTCCCAACACGCTGGACATCTGCCGAATCGGGTGCGGCTGAGGCTGAATAATCTCCACCCGATTGCCGTCCCTGCCGAACAGCAGGTCGTTATCATGCTGTGTCCAAAGCGCACCTAAAGTAAGTCCAATGGCTGCGATGAAAGCCGAGATTTTCATAGTTGAACCCTCCTGCGCTTGTGCAAGCGCGATGCAAAGGTAAGTGCAAAGCGAGAACGCCTTAATCGGCGTTATGAGTAGGGAATTCGTGAGGGAAATTACGCAGGCGGTGCGCGGGGAATAGAGGGTTCCAGCGCGAAGTAGGCGCGATGCGCTGTCGTATCACGAACGAGGAGCGTCGCCGATTCACGCCACTGTTCTGGGAGGGAGAGCGCCTCACTCAGGGTAGGGGTCGGCTGGGGTGAGTGCGTCTGCTGCAGCACACAGACGAGACAGTCGCTCCCGTCGTGCTGCATCGGGTTGTGCGCGAGTGGGTGCAGCAGGCTGACCGCTAAGAACAGCGTCGCCCACAGCACGCTCAACAGCTGCGCAGTTCGGATCGCCCAGCGCGCCATATGCTTATAGTATACCCCAAGTGTGTAGTGCGATGCAAATTACTCGGAGGGTGTTTGCGCGGTTGCTCTCGCAAGGACTATCGGCGCGCACGCAGGCGCAACTCCTATCCGCGTAAGGCGCCAAGAGCATGTTTGCCCTTTGAAATAGGTACAATTTCCCCATCATGGCGACGACGGTACGCGAGGCGCTGGAGTTTTTGAACGAGATCGCTCCGCCGCAGTGGGCGTTCCCCAATGATCCGATTGGGCTGCAACTCGGCGACCCGAACCAGACAGTGGAGCGGGTGCTGGTCGCCTTAGACCCCGACCCACGCACCGTCACGCAGGCAAAATATCGCGACTGCCAGCTGCTGGTGACCCACCACCCGTTGATTTTTCGCCCGCTGAGCAAAATACGCTTCGATGACCCCGTGGGGATGGCGGTTCAGTTGCTGTGTGAGGCGAAAATCGCGCTGATTGCCGTGCATACCAACTGGGATGTTGCGCCGGGCGGGATCAACGATACGCTGGCAGAACTGCTTGAACTCACCGAGATACGCCCCTTCGGTGAGGGACCGGCACGGCAGGAATACAAAATCGCCGTGTTCACCCCGACCCCGCATATCGACGCCGTCATCGATGCGATGGCAAACGCAGGCGCTGGCGTCATTGGGCTTTACCGCCGTTGCGCGTTTTACGCTTCTGGAGTGGGCACTTACGAGCCGATGGAAGGAGCGAACCCTTATCTGGGGCAGGTGGGCAAGCGCGAGCACGCCGAAGAGATGCGAATCGAGATGCTGGTTCCTGCGGAGCGGCTCAACGCCGTGGTGCAGGCGATGCGACGCGCCCACCCGTACGAAGAGGTCGCCTACGATGTGTATCCGTTGCATACCCGCGCAGAACATGCGCTGGGGCGGGTCGGTGTATTGCCCAAGCCGATGCTCGCTAGTGAACTGCGCGATTACCTCGCCCAAAAACTGGGCAACCCCTTCGTGCGCCACTACGGGAAGCCCAGTAAGGTGATTCGCACCTTGGCAGTGGTCGGCGGCTCGGGCGGCGATTACCTCCCCGACGCGCAACAGTTTCACGCCGACGCGCTCCTCACTGGTGAAGTGCGCCACCACCACACATGGGAAGCGTGGGCGCGCGATGTGGTGCTGTTTGAAGGCGGGCACGCAGAAACCGAGACGCCCGGCGCCCACCGATTGGCAGACCGCCTGCGGGAGTTCTTAGCCCCCCGCGGCGTCGAAGTCTTCTTCGCAGGAGGCGAATCATGAACCCCTATCGCGTGCTGATTGTGGACGACGAGCCGGTCATACGCCTCGACCTGAAAGCGATGCTGGAGGCGATGGGGCATACAGTGGTCGGCGAGGCGGACAACGGCGAAGACGCCCTGCAACTCGCACGCACCTTAAAGCCCGATCTGGTGATTGCCGACATTATGATGCCCGAAATGGACGGAATCGAACTCGCGCGTCGCCTCGCCCGCGAGCGGATTGCCCCCGTGCTGGTTCTTACCGCTTACAGCGAGCCGGAGATGATTATGGGCGCCGATCGCGCAGGCGTGTTGGGCTATCTGGTCAAGCCGTTCCGCGAAGCCGACCTCGCCCCCGCAATTCAGGTGGCGGTGAGCCGCTATCGGGAGCTACGGGCGATTGAAGCGCAGGCGTTGAACTTGGAACAAGAGATTCGGGCACGGCGCCGCATCGGGCGCGCGAAGCGCACGCTCATGCAGCAGCTCGGAATCTCGGAAGAGGAGGCGTTCCGACGCCTGCAACAGACCGCCGAGCAAACGGGCAAACCCCTCGCCGAAATCGCTGACGCCATTCTACTCGCGTATCAGGTTCAGCCCGAAACAGAGACTTAACCCGCTACTCCTCCAGCAGATTATTCCATCACGCGCACGGTGAGCGTAATCACGATTTCCGATTTCTCGCGCGATGTGTTGGTTCTTCGGAACAGGTAGCCGAAGAAGGGCAGGTCGCCCAAGAGCGGTACTTTCTGGATGGTTTTGATGTCGGCTTCGCGGATTAAGCCACCTATCACGATGGTCTCGCCGTTGCCCACGCGGATGGTGGTATCGGCGTTGCGACGCGCCAGTTGGGGCAGTCGCCCGCCGCCAGGCACCTCCAGGAAGCCCGTAATCACGCTCACTTCCGGTTGAATCTGCAGGGTGATGGAGTTGTCCTCGTGCACACGCGGCAACACCTTGAGGATGATGCCCGCCTGCACGGAATCGGTTTGCACATTCGCCCCCTGCGGCGTCTGCTGGATGAGTTTGACATAGTTCACTTCGTCGCCGATGAAGATGGTGGCGGGGCGACCGTCCAGCGTGGCGATACTGGGGCTTGCCAATAGACGGTTGCGTCGGTCTTCCGCAAGGGCATTCAGCGTCACGGAGAAGTCCACGGGGCGTTTCACGATGGTGAAGTCGATGCCCAGTTGCCCGTCGCGGTTGAAACCGAATCCTTGCTGGTTGGGCGTGTTGGTGGTGCTATCGGGTAGTGGCAGTCGGTTCGCGCTGCGGTCCAGCGTGTTAATGTTGCCTGATTGCAGGATATTCCAGCTTAGCCCCAGCGATTTGAGGCTGCCTTCGGACACATCCAGCACCTTGGCTTCGATAACTACTTGGGGTTGCTTGACATCGACTTTGCGCAGGATTTCGAGGGCGCGGAGTATGTCGCGTGCGGTGCCGACCAGCACGAGGGTGTTGGGGGGTTGTGCG
>NKPV01000172.1 GCA_002254605.1 Armatimonadetes bacterium JP3_11 | reverse complement strand
CGCACCACCACTTCCACCACGATCCACGCTACTGACCGCGCTGAGGGCAAGCCAGGCAAAACCATCAGAACCTCCAAAGCAACCCTCTCCCCTCAAGGGAGAGGGGACCACTCAAGGACTAGCTGACGCTCACACCCTCAGCGGCTCGGCTTCCCCACGCTTCACATGCTCCAGCACGCTCTCCAGGACCTGATCGGGAGTGACACCATCCGCTTCGGCTTCAAAGTTCAGCAGAACACGATGGCGCAACGCAGGCTTCAGGGCACGCTGGATATCCTCGCGCGACACATTGTAGCGCCCGTCCAGCAGCCCGTACACCTTACCCGCCAGAATGAGCGCCTGTGCCCCGCGCGGACTGGAACCATAACGCACATAACGATTCACCTCCGGCGGCGCGTAGGGCGAGCCAGGATGCGTCGCCACCACAATTCGCAGCGCAAACTCCTGCACCGGCTGCGCAACCGGCACCTCGCGCACCACCTGCTGCATGCGCAACAGCGCCTCCTTATCAGCAACCGCGCTCGCCCGCGGCACCTCCACACCCGTGGTGCGATTCACAATCTCGCGCAACTCCTCCAGCGTGGGATAGCCCACCAGAATCTTGAAAAAGAAACGATCCAACTGCGCTTCAGGCAAGGGATAAGTGCCCTCCTGTTCTATAGGATTCTGCGTGGCGAGCACCCAAAAAGGCGGCTCAATGGGATAACGCCTGCCAGACACCGTCACCGCCTGCTCCTGCATCGCCTCCAACAACGCCGACTGCGTTTTAGGTGTCGCGCGATTGATTTCGTCCGCTAACAAAATGTTGGTGAACACGGGACCCGGGCGAAACACGAAGGTGCGCGCCCCCGTCTCGCTCTCCGCCAGAATGTTCGTGCCCGTCACATCCGCAGGCATCAAGTCCGGCGTGAACTGGATACGCGCAAACTGCAAATCGAGCGACTGGGCAAGCGTGCGCACCAGCAATGTTTTGCCCAGCCCAGGCACACCTTCCAATAGCGATGCCCACCCGCCGCAACCGCCACCAGCACATTCTCGACGACCTCCTCCTGCCCCACGATGACCCTGGCAATCTCAGCACGCAGCGCCTCAAACCGCGCGCGAAACCATTCCGCCACCTGCTTCCCATTCTCCATAACCCGAATCTTACCCTATCACCAGGCAAGCTTAGGGAAAGAAGGTGTTCTTCTCCTGCGACATGTTGTGTTGCGCGAGGCACAGCGATCGCGGCAAGCGATTCGCGCAGGTTATCGCCCCCGCATCCGCGCCGACCCCAGCATGAGCGTCAAAACACTGGCAATACCCCTGGCAAAGGGCGGAGAAACCTATAGCAGCTTTTGAATAGAAGGTATACTTATTGGACCGATGACGACAATAAGGCAGCAGTTCCGCGCTCCGATAGGAGATACGCCTTTGAAGCGCCGCCTGATACGCGCGGTCAGCTGGTCGGTATTGGGCACAGGAACGTCACAGGGGCTGTTCTTGCTCGCCTCCATTCTCACGGCGCGTTGGCTGGGGGCGGAAGACTTCGGTCGGTTGGGGCTAATCCAATTCACCTTGAATACATTGGTGACCTTTATCGCGCCCAGCTTTGGTTGGTCTCTAATGCGTCTTGCGGCGACCTTACGCGACCACGATGCACAGGCACTCAGCGAGCAGAGCACCGCCGTATTGCAAGTGGGCGCGTTGGTCAGCCTTGTGCTCGCGCTGGGGCTAACGGCGTCTGCGCCCTGGATTTGCGCCTACTGGTTCAAAGACACAGGCACTCAAGCGGCGCTTCAGATAGCGGCGTTTTCTGTCTTCGCCAATGGAGTATTTACCCTGCAGTCGAGTTTGCTGGCGGGGTTTGAAGCGTTCCGCGAAAACGCAATTTTGAATACTTCCCGCGGGGTGCTGCTGGCAGTGATGATGGCGGGCGGCGCATATGGGGCAGGGCTCATCGGCGCAGCGTGGGGATTCACCCTTTCCAGTTACCTAAGCGCGCTGGTGGGAGGAGTGTTCTTGATGACCATCTTCCGTGAACGCGGGCTCTTGGTACGCCGCGCCTCATGGCGACGCGGTTCCGTGGTATTGCGCGATGTGTCGCTGCCTTCGTTCCTTTCTACGGTGCTAAGCTCGCTCACCATGTGGGCAGGCAGCGTCTTACTGGCGCGCGCCCCCAACGGCTTGGCGCAGGTCGCGCTGTTCAACGCGGCAAACCATTGGAAAACGGTGATGCTATTCTTGCCTACACAGATTAGCCAATCTACTGCGCCCATTATGGCGAATCTCTGGAGTATGGGCGAGTTGGGACGGCTACGCGCGTTGGTGCGCACGAACCTGCTGCTGAATCTGGCGACAGCGGGTATGCCATGCCTGATCATCGTTCTCGCCGCCGCACCGATTTTGCATTTGTACCAGTTAGGTTCTGCCACGGATGCATTCACCTTGCGTGTGCTCGCGCTCTCGGGAGTGATGACCGCCCTGTGTAGTGTACTGGGGTACACTATGATCGCCATGGGACGGTTGTGGCAAGGGCTTGCGGTCAACGCTTTGTGGGCTATAGTATTCCTTGCAATAGCAGGACTAATGCTTCACCAAGGCGCAGCAGGTCTCAGTATCGCGTATCTAACTTCGTACACAGTCCTGTTTATGATCTCGCTTACTTATGTCATAGGTAATCTCGGAATGACTTGGGGGAGGATGAGAGGATGATTCTTTCTGCAGCGCGTAAAGTTCTCCATGCTGTTCGTCGTCGGCGTCTGCGCTCAATGAAGGGGAAACCTCAGTGGGCACGAGTTCCTGCAGGCTTCTGGATGTATATAGACCCCAACGAGTGGCTTGGACATACGATCTTGATGGGCTACTTTGAGAGCGATTTGACTTACTTTATCACACAAATTTTGCATTCAGGGGATACAGCATTAGACATCGGCGCCAATCAAGGTTATACCGCTTTATGGATGGGGCGCGCTGTAAACGATACGGGACACATCCTTGCCATCGAGCCGACGGGGATAGCTTTTGACCGTCTCCAACAAAATATCCAACGAAACCAGATGGGCTCTGTCCAGTGTGTAAGAAGCGCAGCCGGGGATTGTGAGGGTGAGTTGCGTATCTGGGTAGCTCCTCACGAATGCGGACACTCGTCTGTGTTTAATATAGACCACCAAGACGGTTTTGGGGAGATAGTGCGTGTTGCCCCTGCCGACACGATTGTTTGCGAAACGCTGGGCGACGACGCTCTCTCGCGCATCACTTTCGTCAAAATCGATGTGGAAGACTATGAACCGCTCGTTCTGGACGGCATGCCCCAAATCCTCCACAAATCGCAGCCCATTGTCTGGATTGAAGTAAACCCGCCGATACTGGCGAAAGGGGGCTACACTCCAGGCGACATCGAGCGACGCCTGAACGCCTTCGGCTATCGGCTTTTCCAACCCCATTTCCATCGCAACGCGATAGGCATTCCCTCGCTGACGCTGGAACCTTATAGCGACCTCGACACGAAACTGGAAGGCAAAATGGCGGATATGGTCGCTGTCGTACCCGATTCGCAAGGCTGGCGACGCATTCAACGAAGCAAAATCCGCATCTTACAAGGAGAACTGACTCATGCATAGCGTACTGATTACAGGCGGTGCAGGCTTTATCGGGCGGTGGCTCGCGAAACGGTGTATCGAGGCGGGTCATACGGTATGCATCGTCGACAACCTATCCGTTGGACGCCTTGAGAATCT
>NKPV01000125.1 GCA_002254605.1 Armatimonadetes bacterium JP3_11 | reverse complement strand
GTTCACGGTGGCGCTGGATAATATTCTGCGTCCACTCAACCTGACCTATCGCGTGGAGAACGGCGTGTACTATGTGACCGTGCGCCAGCCAGAAGAGGCGCCACTGCCACCGACGACCGAAGGCGCCCCAGCAGAGGAGGGTCCGCGCTTGAATCTGCCCGAGAAAATCGAATTGAGGGTTGCCAGTCCCACCATGATTGCGGCGCTTTTAGGCGGTACGCTCATCCAGTACGCCCAGTATGAGATGGGGTCTATGGGTGGCTTTGGTGGCTTTGGCGGTCTGGGCGGCGGCTTTGGCGGCTTTGGTGGCTTTGGCGGTCTGGGCGGCGGCTTTGGTGGCTTTGGTAGCGGCTTCGGCGGTGGCGGCTTCGGAGGCTTCGGTGGTGGCGGTTTCCGAGGCGGAGGCGGCTTCGGAGGCGGTGGCTTCGGCGGAGGCGGCTTCGGCGGAGGCTTCGGACGCTAAACCCCAATCCATCCGCTCGTTCCTGCGGGGCGGGTTAACTGCCCCGCAACAAGAGGTATCACGGAGGAGGATCTATACGAATGAGAAAAGGAATCTGGAGCGTAGTTACGGCGACCATCCTGGCAGGAAGTCTTACCCTGTCGGCTTGGAGCAACGACGACTATCTCGTCTCTATTCACTTGATGGATGCCGACCTCATCACGGCGGTGAAAGCAATTGCGCAACAGGTCAAAGCAGAAGTGGTGTTCGAACCCACGGACGAACCTTATAAGCGCATTAGCTTCATCAAGATTGACCAGAAACCGTTTGAACAGGTTCTGGGCTATATCTGTCAATCGGCAGGCGCGACTTATCGAAAGGAGGCGAACGGGGTCTATGTCATTGGTCCTGCGCGCCCGAAGCCCGTGGAACCCCCCATTGCGACTCAGCCCGCGCCCCCCGCAGAGGCTCAAAAACCGTTGGTGGTGACGGAACGCATTCCGCTGCGCTACAGTCGCGCATCGGACATCGTACGCATCATCAAAACCGAGATGATGACCGATGACCCGTTTGCCGAACTACGCGATTTTGTCAACCGCACCATTTCGCAGAGCGCGCCGGGCATGCAAGTTCCTGTACCCCCAAGTGTTCCGATGCGCCTGGATGGCACTCCCGCGATGCCTTTTAACAACACGCCTGTAACGAACCCCAATCAACCGGTTCAGGATGCTGGTGAAGGGCAGCGCATGGGCGGACGCGGCGGACTGGGCGGCTTCGGCGGTCAGCCCGGCGGCGGATTCGGTGGCGGCTTCGGCGGTGGTCAGCCCGGTGGCGGTTTCGGCGGTGGTCAGCCTGGAGGCGGATTTGGTGGACAAACCGGTGCGCAGGCAGGGATCTTAATCCCCGACGGACTGGACGGTATCGTCGCCAACGATATCGACAACTCGCTGATTATTCGGGGCACCCCGGAAGCCATTGAGTATGTGCGCCGCATCCTGCGATTCTTGGATATCGCACCGAAGCAAGTGCTGATTCGCGCCGAGTTCATCACCGTCACGCGCAACGACGCCGAAAAGTTCGGCATCGACTGGAACCTTGCACGGGTAAACCTGCAAACAGGCACAACAGGACTGGCAGACCGCACCGCGCCCATCTTTGTGAATTATGCAACAGGCAATTTGGTGGCGAACCTGCGTGCGCTGCTTAGCCAAGGACGCGGGCGTGTGGTGAACGCGCCTATCGTCGTCACCCAAAACAACAGTCCAGCGACGGTGGTGTTCTCCACCACCGACTATGTCGAACAACAGTTCGTGGTGTTCAACCAAGCAGGGCAGCCTTCCACCTTCACCCAGCCGATTCCGATTCCGGTTCCAACCCAACTCACCGTAACGCCGCGTGTCAACGCCGACGGCACGATTACCCTCTCGCTGTTCCCGCAAATATCTACCGTCGGACGCGTGCGCGTCGGAGCGCGCGACTTGCCGCGCTTTGACACCCAATTTGTGTTCACCGTGCGCCGTATCCGAAACGGTGAGACGATGGTGCTGGGCGGATTGGTGACCCGCAGCGATAACAGCGTCACCACCAAAGTGCCTCTGTTGAGCGACCTCCCAATTATCGGGCAATTCTTCCGCAGTCGGGACCGCGCGATTGTGGAATCGGAACTGCTCATCTTCGTCACGGCAACGGTCTTAGATGAAGAGGAAGGGTTAGGCGGACCTACCGCTCCCTAATCGGTCGCGTTTCCCGTGATACCTGACTGCAGGGACGCCTCGGCGCCCCTGCAGTTCGATTTTATTAGGATGAGACACTTGTACCTGATAGGCAACATGGGCAGCGGCAAGACAACGGTGGGCAAGCTGCTTGCCGAGCGATGGAACCTGCCGCTCTACGATATCGATCACCTCGTGGAACAAGAAACGCAACTGACGATTCCCGAGATTTTTCAACATCACGGCGAACCCCGATTCCGCGAACTGGAGAGCGCGATTCTACACCAAGTCGCTCGTCAACCACGCGGGGTAGTCGCGACAGGTGGAGGCATCGTGCTCAGCGAGGCGAACCGCGCCCTTATGCGCCAGACGGGTTGGATGATCTACCTCAAGGCGTCTCCTGAAACACTTTGGAAACGGCTGCGCCAAAGTCGCGACCGCCCCCTCCTGCAAACCGCTTCGCCCCTTGAGACGCTGCAAGCCGTGATGCAAGCACGTGAGCCACTCTATCAAGAGGCGGATTGGGTCATTGAAGTCGATCCGCTGACGCCCGCGCAAACTGCGGATGCTGTTGCGAGCGTCTACTACCCAACGCCTGAAGACCCCCTGAGCATATCGGTGTTGGCGAATCAACCCTATGGATACAGGGTTCGTATCGCGCCCGGTATTTTAAGCCGCGCCGCGCAAATCATCCCGCAACATCACCGCCCTACACGAGTCGCCTTGCTCACTCACCCACGCCTGATGCACCGAGCAAGGCTTATTCAAACTCACCTCGATGAGTCAGGTATTTCGGCGTATCTTATCTGCTTGCGCTCAGGAGAACGGATGAAATCGCTGCGCACTGTAGAACGGCTCTATGGACAACTGTTGCAGGCAGGATTGGACAGGAATAGTTTGCTCATTACGCTGGGCGGCGGGGTGTTGGGCGATTTGGGCGGATTTGTCGCGGCGACCTACATGCGCGGGATCCCCTATATGCAACTCCCCACGACGCTCTTGGCGCAAGTGGACTCCAGCGTGGGCGGCAAAGTCGCGGTAGACCTGCCGCAAGGTAAAAACTTGGTGGGGGCGTTCTACCAGCCTGTTGCGGTATTGATTGACCCCGAAACTTTGCAAACGCTGCCAGCACGCCACTGGCGCAACGGTTTCGCGGAGATGCTCAAATACGGAATCGCACTCCATCGCGGGCTGTGGAAACGCCTGCTGACGATGTTAGAGGGGGGCATTCTCCACCGCAAGCGTGTGAACCGAGACGCTTCGGCGTGGCTGTTGCCCATCGCGCAGTGTGTGAACCTCAAAGCGCAGATCGTTTCGGAGGATGAGCGCGACCTGTCGGGCAGACGCGCCCTGTTGAACTTCGGACATACGATAGGGCACGCGATTGAAGCGGCGCTGGGCTATCGCGAATGGCTGCATGGGGAAGCCATCGCCGCAGGGATGGTGGCAGAGGCAGAGCTCGGACGGATTCTGGGAATTACGCCCGACGAGGTAGCCGATACGCTGCGCACCACGGTAGCCCAAGCGGGTTTGCCGACACACATCCCAACAGGAGTTGGTGCAGAGACCTTGCTCGAGTTGATGCGCCACGACAAGAAGCGCGTGGGCGATGCGCTTAGCGTGGTGTTGCTGAGGGATATAGGAATCGCTTCGCTGGAGCCGAATATCCCCACGAGCGCAGTGCGAGAGGCGCTGAAACGATGCGGAGCATCATAGCGGCAGGTTGGCTGATTGTAGCATTGTGGGCGTTTTGGCTCGCGTACTGGGCAGACGCGGAAAACACCACGCTGATGCGCATCGGCACAACACTCTACGCGCTCCTGCTTATACTGACAGTGGCGTTCGCTGCGCGAGAGTGGCTGAATACACGAAAATCGCGAGGAATCTTAATCTTCTGGTTTATCCTGACCTGTATGACGGCGGGGCGCACCCAAGACCTGCGCGCTCCGTTAGACCCCGTGTTCCCCTCACGGTTCTTGACAGGGGTGCGGCAGAACGGCTATATCGAGTATCGCGTGGAGTTCCCCAGCGCCTTCCAGAGCCCTTACCCTGCCAACAACACGGTGTATGCGTGGTGGCTTGTGCCTGCGGAACGGAACGGGCGCGTCCCAACAGTCGTATTGCTGCACAGCTTGGGTATCCGCCGTCCAGAACTGGAGATGGGGCTGGCGCGGGAACTGGTGCGCCATGGGATTGCCGTTTTCCTGATGACTTTGCCTTATCATATGCAGCGCACGCCGCCCGGGCATGGCAGCGGCGATATGATCCTTGCAGGGGATGTAAAGTTGCTGCGGGACGCCGCAATCCAAGCTACTTGGGATGTGCGTCGCGCGTTCGACTGGCTACAGCGCCAACCTGAGACCGATCCCGACCGAATTGCGCTGGTGGGGATTAGTCTGGGGGCGATTCTGGGGGCGACAGCGCTCGCCTCCGAGCCGCGCATTCACAGCGCTGTGCTGATTTTAGGGGGTGCGGATCTGGCGCATGTGCTGTGGGAGTCGATACTGGCGATTCGGGCGCGAGCGCGCCTGCGACAGGAGGGCTACACGCTGGAGCGTCTCCGTGCAGAACTCGCACCCGTAGAACCGCTGAATCTGCTCACCTCCGAACACGGCGAAAAAACTTTCGTGATTGGTGCGCGCTTCGATATCGTCGTCCCCACCGAAGACACCGAGAAACTGATTCGCGCATTGGGCAACCCGAAGGTGTTTTGGCTCAACACAGGGCATTTTGGAGGCGGACTGGTACAGCGACCGCTCTTCCGCACGGTGCGTGGGTATCTCCAGGCACGCTTTGAGGGGCGCAACCCAGACAGCGAGCCAAATGTGATTGCCCCGACCCTGCGAATCGGCGCCATTTACAGCGCGGGACGCGACTTTCGGCTCGCGGTGGGAACCGATTTCTGGCGCTCTGACAAATATGGCACGCTCTTCGTGTCGGGGGTGCTGACCCCGCGCGGCGGCTCGCTCTTTGCGGGGGTGCGCCTGCGACTGGGATTCTCCGCAGGGGCGGAAATTACCCCCAAACGCACCTACGGAGCGATTTTTTGGCACTTTGTATTGTAAAAAACCTACACCGGCTCCAGCAGCGCCGCACGGTACAGTTGCGCATACACCCCACCACGCTGCACCAACTCGGCATGCGAACCCTGCTCCACCAGTCGCCCGCGCTCCAACACCAGCGCACGGTCCGCGCACTGTACCGTGGTCCAGCGATGCGCGATAATCAGCGTCGTGCGCATCCCACGCCCTTCTTCAATCACTTGCTGGATAATGCGCTCCGATACGGGGTCGAGCGACGCGGTCGCCTCGTCCAGCACCAAAATTCGCGGGTTGCGCAACAGGGCGCGCGCAATCGCAATCCGTTGCGCCTCGCCACCGGACAACCGCACCCCTTTTTCGCCAATTAGCGTGTCGTAGCTGTTGGGCAGGCGTTCAATGAACTCATGCGCGTGCGCCTGTTTCGCAGCGCGTTCAATCTCCTCGCGCGTGGCGTCGGGCTTGCCGTAGGCGATGTTCTCGGCGACCGTGCCCACGAAGAGAATCGTCTGCTGGGGCACAACGCCGATTTGCGCACGCAGGCTTTCTAAGGTCACTTTTTGGATGTCGTAGCCGTCGAGCCGAATCGCGCCTTCCTGCGGCGTGTAGAAGCGCAGCAGTAGGTCCACCAGAGTGCTTTTGCCCGCTCCTGAGTGCCCGACCAGCGCGACCACTTCACCTGGCTGAATCTCGAACGAGACTTCCCGCAAGGCTTGCTCGCCGGTGGGGTAGCGGAACGAGACCTGCTCGAACTGGATGCGTCCTTGTAGGGGGGGCAGCGGCTGGGCGTCGGGCGCGTCATAGGCTTCAGGCTCCACATCCAGCGCCTCGCGGAAGATACGCTGCGCGGCGGCGCGTACCTGCTTGCGCGTCAACTGAATTGCCCCCACACCGGAAGCCGCCTGCGCAATCTGATGCAGCAAAAACAGGAAACTGAGCAACTGCGCCGTGGTCATTTGCCCCCGCGCCACTTCCTGCCCGCCAAACCACAGCACCAG
>NKPV01000109.1 GCA_002254605.1 Armatimonadetes bacterium JP3_11 | reverse complement strand
CGCACCAGCCAGCCTGCACCGCCATAATCGAACTCTCGCCAATAACCACCGGGCGCAATCACCTTCTTCACCTGACCCCGACGCGCCCAGTTCGCCTCGTCGGCTGCATAGTACTGATACTCGGTCGCTCGCCCCAGCGGGTCTATCACTTGACGCACCTGTCCGTACGCTGGCTCATTCAGCTCGTAATCGTACACATAACTTGTGGTGGTGTTCTCGGGGTCTTTCACGCTCTTGACATCGCCATAATCGGTGTAGGTGTATTCCCAAGTGTGGTTGAGCGCGTCGGTCACCTTCCATACCCGAGCACTCAGCGTTAGATTGCTAATCACGCGCCCAGCTATCACGCCCAAGTGATATTTCACTGATTGGAATGCAGGAGTTGACAGACCGCACATGTTCATCTGGGAACGCCCTGCGCTTCAAACAAAATCCTATGCTGTCGCGTATTATCAATTTTTCACTGCCCTCCACATCCCTCACCCGATGGGTCAGCCATTCAGGGTTCAGCTGGTGCGCCTCTACCTGTTTACCTATCCATTCCTCCACCCCTGAACGCAATGGCTTGAGATACGCTGCTAACACCTCCAAGTACGCCTTTCGGTTTTGCTCTCGAACATAGGCAACGGCGTGTTCATACACACGCGCTCGCAACTGTTCTAAGCGATTGAGGTTCACAGGCTCCGATAGCAACTCCACGGCTCGTTGCGATCGACGCAATACTTGGGATCCCTGAGGACGCAACCCGTGCGCCCGCCACTGCAAAGCCTCCGTAGGAACTTTCACTAAACGCTGGCTGGGCGGATCATAGGAAGCAATAGGATTTTGATCCTTGTCCATCAAGGTAATCGTGTACTTGAGAGTAATCTCTACTTCATCTAAATGACTATACACCCACTGGCGTTGCTCGGCATTGTAGGGCATCTGTGTTTCCAACATGAGCAACACTGCCTGTTTTGCCTCTTCGGAAAGGTCGCCCCAACGCACGGGTTGATCTAAGGGGTACGGCGCTAATGCTAACAACGCATTCAGCAGCACCAGTGAGTGGTCCGCATAAAGAAGCGAAGGCGGGATGAGACACACCACTAAGGCGTCGCCGTAGGGAACCTCTGCCACAACATAGCCTGCTTCAATCAGCGGCTTGAGCGTCTCTTGGCGTCTGTCTGGAAGCGTTAGGTCGCGTATCGCCTGTTGGAGTAGTTGTTCCTCTTCAGGAGTGTAGGCGGTACCGTAGTAAATCGGCTTAGCTTCAGAGGGCTTTTGCACGGGAGGCGTTTGTGCATAGGAGGCGACAGAAAGCGCCAGCGCCCCAATAAGGCTCCAGAAGTAGAAAATGCCGTTTCGCATCATGAGGTCACCTCTCGTATAAGTTTTGTGCGGCGCTGCTCCGTCTCCTGCTAAGCAGCGCCGCTGAAGGCTCAATGCTCCAGGAGAATAATACGAATAGGACCAGGAACTTCGTTCGGACAGCAGCCTGATAGGGGGATGTATTGCACATCAAAGTCGCACACGGAGTAAGGCTCCTCACGGCCTTCTGTCAGCCCCCCAAGCGTCACGCCAGAGTGGGCAAGCTCGGCGGCTGCCCCAAACTGGGGCGGTATCGCCAACGACACGCACAACACAGCGGCAAACGCTTTCGCCACTCGCTTCCGCGCCAGCGCCTGGCACACCCAACGCAAACCTGCTCGTCGCATCCCCGTTGCCTCCTTCGTCAAAGGGTCGCCTATAATATGGCACATCCTGCAGGCTTTGTCAAGGGGGGGAGCCAAACAGGCGTTTTGAGTTCAAAAGGGGACAAAAAGACCCAGAAGACGCTAATAACCGCCGGCTGCCCGCACATTTTTTCAACTTTCCGAGCAGCCTCGCACGGCAAGGACGCCCTTGCCGTGAGCCACGCCTCCTGTCGCCCCATCGCCTCCAAGCGGTTTGCTTGGGAAGCGCTTTCGTTTCCGTTCAGCACTGCTTGGAGCAGTGCTGCTGGCGCCACCCGCGCCTCAAAATCGGTGGGCAAGGCAGGAGGGCGCAACCCACTTTGGCTCTTGTATCGTCGGGTTCTCACCTCCTGGCTGGGTAGGGGATTCAGGAGGCGTGTGGGGATTTCTGCAGGTTGAGAGCAGTGCCTACAGCCGCTTTTGCCGAGTGGATTTACAAACCATTGGAACGCGATGTACCCTCCTGCCCAGGCGAGTCGCGCGTGCACTTTTAGGGAGTGCGCGTGGGGACGGATTCAATCAGTGCCCACTATTGGGAGGTTGGGTACTCATATTCTGATGAGACCCCGCCTACCTTCCTAAACCGTCCCTAATCATGTTCAAGAAATAGCGATGCACGCGTTCGTCGTCGGTCAGTTCGGGGTGGAAGGCGGTCGCCAGCAGGTTGCCCTGTTGCACCGCCACGATGTTGCCGTCGAACTCGCTTAACACTTCTACTCCGGCGCCCACTTTAGAGACAATTGGGGCGCGAATAAACACGCCGCGCACGGGGCGCTCGGGTGTTGGTTTGAAGGGGATATCCGCTTCGAAGCTCTCGATTTGTCTGCCGAATGCATTGCGCACCACCGCAATATCCATCAGTCCCAGTCGCGGTTGGGTGCTGCCTTCAATCTCTTGGGCGAGCAGGATTAGCCCAGCGCAGGTGCCGTAAATCGGCATGCCCTGTTCGGCGCGGGTGCGGATGGCTTTGTCCAACTCGTAGCGCGTTAAGAGTTTACCGATGGTCGTGCTTTCGCCGCCTGGAATAATGAGCGCGTCTACCGATTCTAAATCGCTGAGTTTGCGCACCTCGCACGAATCGACTCCGATACGCGCGAGCATCGCGCGGTGTTCCACGAAATCGCCCTGCAGCGCAAGCACGCCGATTTTCATAGTTACCAGCCGCGCACCGCCATCAGTTCATCTTCGGCGAGTTTGCGCACATCGAGGCTGGGCATCGCCTCGCCCAGCCCTTTGGAGATCTCCGCCAACATCTCCGGCTCACGGTAGTAGGTCACGGCGTCCACAATTGCCCGCGCGCGCTTGACGGGGTCGGACGACTTAAAAATGCCCGAGCCGACAAACACCGCTTCCGCGCCGAGCCACATCATCAGCGCGGCGTCCGCCGGGGTCGCAATCCCGCCTGCCGAGAAGTTCGGCACGGGGAGCCTGCCTGCGTGGTGAACCTCCACCACGAGGTCATATGGCGCTTGCAGTTGCTTCGCGATTGCCATCAATTCATCTTCAGGCGCGCTGTGGATGCGGCGAATATCGCGCATAATCGCCCGCATATGGCGCACGGCTTCCACGATATTGCCCGTGCCCGCCTCGCCTTTGGTGCGGATCATCGCCGCGCCTTCGCCGATGCGTCGCAGCGCCTCGCCCAAATCACGCGCGCCGCACACGAACGGCGTCTTGAAAGCGTGCTTGTTCACATGATGTTCCTCATCAGCGGGGGTCAGTACTTCGCTCTCGTCGATAAAGTCCACCCCCAGCGCCTCCAGAATCATCGCCTCGGCAAAGTGCCCGATTCGGCATTTCGCCATCACGGGGATCGTGACGGCATTCATAATCTCCTCGATAATGCGCGGGTCCGACATGCGGGCGACGCCGCCCTCGCGCCGAATATCGGCAGGCACACGCTCCAGCGCCATCACGGCGACGGCGCCCGCCTCCTCGGCAATCTGCGCCTGCTCGGCGTTGACTACATCCATAATCACGCCCCCGCGCAACATCTCGGCAAGACCGACCTTCGTGCGCCAGGTAGCTTTTTGAACCTCGTACCGATGGCTCTGCTCGTGGGTCGTAACATTCGGTGTCATAGCGATAGGGATTATACCTGAAATTGCTTATAACGCCTCCGCGGACGCCATCTTCAGGAACGCCTGCACCTTGGGATGGTCGGAGTTGCGTAGGGCTTCGGGCGTGTCTTCGGCGATAATCTGTCCGTCGTCGACCATCGCGATGCGGTGCGCCGTGCGCATTAGGCTCACTACATCGTGCGAGACCACCACCGCCGTCAAGTTCAGTTCGCGATTCAGGCGCGTAATCAAGTGATCGATTTGGTAGGCATTCACGGGGTCTAAGCCGCTTGTGGGTTCATCGAACAGCACGATGTGGGGATCCATCGCGAGGGCGCGCGCCAGCCCCACACGCTTGCGCATCCCCCCCGATAACTGCGATGGATAGAGATGCTCTACATTCTCCAGCCCGACCCATTCAAGCCGTTCCCGCACGATGGAACGTATCTGCTGCTGGCTCAGCCGCCGATGACGCTCTAACCCGAACGCCACATTCTGGTACACCGTGAGAAAATCGAACAGCGCGGCGTATTGAAACACGATTCCGAGTCGCAGGCGCATCGGCATCCGCTCGCGTTCACTCAGGGGCGCAATATTCACGCCTTCCACCCACACCTCGCCGCCCGTCGGCTTGAGCAGACCGCACAGGCACTTGAGCAGCGTCGTCTTCCCACTGCCCGATGCGCCCATAATCCCCACCACCTCGCCATATTCCACGCGAAGGTTGACGCCTTTTAGGATGGTCTTCCCGTCGACGGCGTAGACCAGTTGGCGTGTTTCGAGGGCAGGCGTCTTGCTCATCGCGTTGCAAAGAGAAAATCGGCGAGGAAGTAGTTCGCGGCGAAAATCAGCACCATCGAGAGCACCACCGCGCGGGTCGTGGCGTGCCCCACGCCGGCGGCGCCTCCGCGCGCACCCAGACCCTGCTGGCAACTCACCAAAGTCACAATCAAGGCGAAAACAAGCGTCTTGATCAGCCCGCCGATCAGGTCAAACGGCTCCGTGAGCAGGCGAATCGACTGCAAGAAACTATGGAGGGGGATGCCGAAGGCGTTCGCCACCACCCAGCCGCCACCCACGCCTGCGAAGTTGGCGATCATACACAGGAGCGGGAACATCACCAGCGCCGCCAGCACACGCGGAATCACCAGATACTGGATAGGGCTGACCGCTAAGGCGCGCAGGGCATCGATCTGCTCGGTGATTTTCATCGTGCCCAGTTGCGCGGCAATCGCCGAGCCACAGCGCGCAGTCACCATAATCCCAGTGAGAATCGGCGCGAGTTCGCGCATCATCGCCAGCGCAATCGCGCCCCCCACAAACCCGCCCCCTCCCACTTCGACCAGTAACGACGCCGAGTAGAGCGTCACCACAGCGCCCGTAAACGCGCTGGTGAGCGCGACAATCGGGGCAGACGCCGCGCCAATAAACGCCATCTGATGAAGAGTCTCGCGCACCTCAATGCGCCCCTGCAACAGCGCACGCCCACTGGCAAACAGGAGCAACCCCAGCGCGCCCACAAACTCCAGCGACGCCTGCAACGGATTGGTCGGACGACGCGCCTCCTCGTCCAGCCAGATTAACTCCTCACGCACACCATAAAGAGTACCTCACCCGTGCCGCTGGCTCCCATGCGAGCGCACTCGATATAAATCCCATAGCAAACCCGCACCATTATATCCGCGTGATTAAGCGAACCGCAGGGCAAATACCCCCACCCTCTTAGTGAGATACAATGGCGGATTGGACAGGGATGTGCGCTGCCCGCTTGACGCAAAGCGCGTTCGTCAGGAAGCAGGTATACTGAACGCATGCGGCGGGAGTGTCGCGTGCTTTCCGTGCGGGAGTTGGAAACGCCTCTTGCCGAATGGCTTGCCCGAACCACAAGTGGTCATGGGGGCGTGTTGCTGCTTATGGGCGAGTCGGGGACTGGGCGTACCAGTGCGCTGCGCCTGTTATGTGAGCGGGCAAGGGCGCTGGGGTTTGCGGTTGCCGACTCATGGTGTCGTGGCGATGCCGCGGAGCCGCCGCATCTACCGCTGAGCGCCTTGCTGGATGCCCTCCAATATGAGTTAGGCGCCCTGGGCGCGCCCCTGCAAGAGCCGCTGGAACGGTGGCAGCAAAACCCTCAGGCGTGGCATCTGCCGACACGCCTGATCTATCCCCTGCGCGAAATCGCCCGCCAGCGACCGCTGCTGTTGGCGCTGGATGACCTCCATCGCGCTCACGAGAACCTGCAGCGAACCCTGTTAAACTGGCTCGTCGCATTGCGATTCGAACCGATAGGGTTAGTACTGACCGCCACGACGCCCCTGCGTGGCGCACTCACCGATCTGCAGCGCGCCGTGCTGGAGCGCGAGGCGGGCGAGGTCTGGACCTTGCGCCCGTTCACCCCGTCGGAAATTGAGGCAATCTTCCATGAGCGCTTGCGCACACCCAGCACCGCTCTCGCGCGCACCGTGTATGAACTCACCAAAGGCAATCCGCTCTTCCTCAGCGAGATCCTCGACAGCTTCGCAGAGACAGCCCTCGATGTTCTCGAAGCGCCCAGTGCGTGGATCCCTGACACCCTACGCGAGGCGCTCCTACGACGGTTGCACACCCTCAGCCCCGCCGAGCAGGAGATTGCTCGCACCGCGAGCCTGTTCGAGAGTGTCATTCTCTATGACGCCCTACCCCGGATCGCACGGCAATCGGAGCGTGCGGTGGCACGAGGGGTCGCCGCCCTTCAGGAACTAGGTTGGCTCGAAACTCACACGGGCAAAGACTTACTCTGGCGCAATCGCCTGTTTCGTGAGGTGGTTTATTCCACAATCGACGCACGCGCCAGACCCCAACTGCACGAGCGCGCGGTGGAAGCACTTCAGCAGACCAACGCACCCGAATTGCTTATTTTACAACAGCTCGGCGCGTGCCGACCAACTCGCGAGCAATTAAGTCAACTGTACCAGTCGTATATACGGTTGCGTGGGCAGATGTCGCCACGCCTGCGTCTCCAGCTTTTAGAGAGCTGCTTGCACTGGGCGACCCAACTGGGTGAAACACCCATCCGTGTGCAGATGCTCTGCGACCGCCCCTACTTGCTGTTTCAGCTGCCTGATGGTTTACTCCACGCGCTGGATGCTTCACAGCAGGCATTGGCAGCGTTGGACGCATATCCTGAGGTCGATCCGCACGGAGAGTTGCGCATGCAAGTTGTTTGCGCCCGTGCTGGGCAGCTCACCCAGCTGGGGCGGAATCGTGAAGCGCAAGAGAGCCTCATGCAATTGCTGCAGGCACCTGCGCTCGGTGACACCCAACGGCTCATGGCAGAACTCAGCCTTGCGTATGTGTACGCTTGTCAGGGCGACCTTCGGAGCGCCTACGAAATCCACCGTGCCATGGCGGAGCGCATTCTGGGCGATGAGCGATGGCTATCACGCTGGAGGGGGGTGCTGCAGTACACGCTGCGCTACGCATTAGCGAACGGCGACACAGAACTTGCTCAGAGGACGCTTGAACGTGTAGAAGTCTGGAATGCGCTACCCGATGGCAGCACGCACCTACAGATGCTGTATCAAATGATGTACGCCGAAATGGCTTACTTCAACGGGCGTGGGGCAGAGCACCAGGCGCGCGCACGAGTCATACTGGAGCTGG
>NKPV01000202.1 GCA_002254605.1 Armatimonadetes bacterium JP3_11 | reverse complement strand
GGCTTCCCGTGGTGGCGTCCGCGTTATACTGGTTCTGCAGCGATGCAAATTTGGGCGATTAACTTGCAAAATGGCGAGCGACGCCGCATTACCGACGACCGTTTCCAGCACTTGTGGACACAGTGGATGCCCGACGGGAAGTCGCTGCTTACCGTAACGATTGCGGAGCAGACCCCCGACTCGCCGAAGATGGGCGAGCGGCTGCCTGTGTTTAAGGACAACCCGCGTCGCACGCCGAACCTGTGGATTGTGGACGCTGTCAGTGGGCGCAAGCGCCCACTCACGCAGTTTGTGGGTGGGGCAGTGCGCTTCCCCAGCGTTGCCTACAACACGGGCGATATTGCGTTTGAGTATGAAGGGCATCTTTATCTTCTCAGGGCAGGACAACAGCAACCCCAGAAACTGAGCTTCACCGCCAGTCAAGACGATGTGCAGTCCTCCCGCCAGCGCGAGATACTCACCTCTGGGGTGGAAGAAGCGGAGCCGTCGCCAGATGGCAAACAATACGCCTTTCGTGTGCGCGGCGACATCTGGCTCATCGATATCGAAAAACCCAAATCCACCCCCGAAAAACGCAACGCCGAGTTCGCTCGGCGACTTACCGATTGGGTCGGCGACGACTCCGACTTCGTCTGGTCGAAAGACGGCAAGACGCTCTATTTCACCTCCGACCGCAACTACTATCAGCAAGTTTACGCGCTAAACTTAGACACACTGGAGGTCAAACGCCTGCTGGATCGCCCTGCCGATGTGACGCGCCTCAAACTCTCGCCCGATGGCAAGCAGTTGGGCTTTTGGGTTTCGGGGTCGGATGGCGGGTTGTTTGTGCTGAATCTGGAAACAGGTGAGGCGAAGAAGGTGTTGCACGAGCCGGGCACCCACTGGTACGGCTTGGGTGGAGGCGATTTCGCGTGGTCGCCCGATATGCGCTGGCTCTGTGTGCAGCGCCGTGCGCCGTATGGTGCATGGAATCTTTGGATTCTGCCTGCCGACGGCAGCGGGCAGCCCGTCAACATCACTCGCCTGAATGCCTTCCACAGCCAGCCTGCGTGGTCGCCCGATGGGAAGTACCTGTTCTTCTCCAGCAATCGCGCGGGCAGCGCCCTGTATGCGCTCCCGCTCACACGAGAAACCGCCCGCCGCGACGATAAGGACATCGAGTACGAGAAACCCAAGGAAGACCAGCCGCTGGAGGTGAAGATCGACTTTGAAGACATCGATCAGCGCATTCGCCGCTGGAACAATCAAGCCCCGCAGGGCGATTTGACCGTCGCCAGCGATGGGAAGATCTATTTCATCTCGGAGGGCGACCTCTGGCAGGTGTCTTATGACGGTAGCGAGAGTAAACGCCTCACCTCAGGGGGCGGGCACAGTGCGCTGCGCGTCTCTGCGGATGCCAAGAAACTCTACTTCATCCGCAACGGTGAGCTGTTCGTGATGAATCTCGCGGCGAACAATCGTGTTGAGAAGGTGGAGTTCAAAGCAGATTTTGAGTTCGATGCGATGGCGCTGCGCGAGGCGGCGTTCGTGCAGTTCTGGCGGTCGTACGAGCGCGGCTTCTACGACCCCAGCATGCATGGGCGCGACTGGGTCGCGATTCGAGAACGGTATCGCCCGCTGTTGGCTGGTGTGGGCGTGCCCGAAGAGTTTGGCGTCGTGCTGTCGATGATGGTGGGCGAGTTAGAAGCGTCGCATACGGAGGTCTCGCCCCGCTCCAGCGCGACTGTGCGCAGCCCCAGCACGCCGCACTTGGGCTTCACCATCGACTACTCCTATCGTGGGCAGGGGCTGAAAGTCGCCGCCGTGCCCGATGGCTCGCCCGCTTCGTTCCCCGAAACGCGCATCGCTCCCGGCGAGTATGTACTGAAAATCAACGGTGAACCTGTGCAGGCTGATCAGAAACTGTGGCAACGCATCAACGACAAGGGCGAACGCACCTTCGAGTTTCTGGTGAACCGTGTCCCCAGTGAGGAAGGCGCGCGCGTGGTGAAATACAAGCCCCTGAGTGCAGGCGAATGGAGCGAACTCCACTACCGAAACCGCGTCCATCGCCTGCGCAAACTGGTGGAAGAGCGCACCAACGGACAAGTGGGTTATGTCCATATCCGTGCGATGGGCGGCGGCGACCGCGAGCAGTTCGAACGCGAGTTCTATGAGTATGCGCAGGGCAAAAAGGCGATGATTATCGATGTGCGCTTCAACGGCGGGGGCAACATCGCTGATACGCTGGTGGACTGGCTGGAGCGCAAGCCCTACGCCTACTATGTGCCGCGCGATGGGCTGCCGAATGTCGGACCGCCGAACGCGCTCGATATGCCGATGGTGGTGCTGCTCAACGAGCGCAGTATGTCCAACGGCGAGATGTTCCCTTATGCCATGCGCGCCCGCAAGCTGGCGACGCTCGTCGGCTGGGAGACGCCAGGCTATGTCATCTGGACATGGGGGCTGAGCCTTGTGGACGGCACCGGCGCACGCATGCCCCAGCAAGGCGCGTACCGCATCGACGGCTCCAATATGGAAAACAACGGCGAGAAGCCTGATATCGCCGTGTGGCTCGCGCCCGAGGACTGGCTCAGCGACCGTGACCCGCAACTGGACAAGGCATTAGAGGTGTTGAGCAAGGCAATTCGCGCGGAAGCGAAGTAAGCATGCACGGCGTGGGAATAAACCCCTCAGCGCC
>NKPV01000136.1 GCA_002254605.1 Armatimonadetes bacterium JP3_11 | reverse complement strand
TCATTTATTTAGCGTGGCTAAATAGTGCGCGACCCCCCTGTAGACATTTGTTTTGAGTTCAGCGGGGTGGGGGGGTCGCGCAGAATTTAGCTTGGCTAAGTAAATAGGTCGCCACGAGCCGTCCCTTCCCCGTGACGAACCTTGCAACGCAATCGCGGGAACTCTGCTCTGCAGAATCGGGTATTATACACTGCGTAGCAAACAACTTGATAATACCACACTCAATTTGGAGGGACGACGATGCGATTCGATAAACTGACGATTAAGGCGCAGGAGGCTGTTCAAGAGGCGCAGCAGCTGGCGGAGCAGTATCGCCACCCAGCGATTGATAACGAACATCTGCTTTTGGCGCTGTTGCGGCAGGAGGGGGGTGTTGTGCCCTCGCTGTTGCAGAAACTGGGCGTGATGCCCCGCACGGTGGAGACTGCGATTGCGCAAGAGTTGGCGCGACGCCCGCAGGTGTCGGGGGCGTCGACGGTGGGCGCGCAGATTACCCATCGGCTCAAAGCCGTTTTCGACGCGGCATTTGACGAGGCGATGCGCCTCAAAGACGAGTATGTCAGCACCGAGCACCTGCTGCTGGGCTTGACGGCGGACACTTCGGGCGAGGCGGGGCGCGTGCTGCGCATGCACGGCGTCTCGCGGGAGGCGGCGCTCAAGGCGCTGCAGGAGATTCGCGGCGGGCAACGCATCACCGACCAGAACCCCGAAGAGAAGTACCAAGCGCTGGAGAAGTATGGGCGCGACCTTACCCTGCAGGCGCGGCGCGGCAAACTGGACCCCGTGATTGGACGCGATGAGGAGATCCGGCGCGTAATCCATGTGCTGTCGCGCCGCACCAAGAACAACCCTGTGCTCATCGGCGAGCCGGGCGTCGGTAAAACCGCCATCGTGGAGGGCTTGGCGCAGCGAATCGCCTCGGGCGATGTGCCCGAAACGCTCAAAGACAAGCGACTTGTGCAGCTAGACCTCGGCGCGCTGATTGCGGGCGCGAAGTATCGCGGCGAGTTCGAAGAGCGGCTGAAAGCCGTGCTGAAGGAGGTCGCCAGCGCCGAGGGGCAGATTATTCTGTTTATCGATGAGATTCACACCCTTGTGGGCGCGGGCGCGGCGGAGGGCGCGATGGACGCCGCCAATATGCTCAAGCCCCTGCTCGCACGCGGCGAACTGCGCACCATCGGCGCGACCACCCTCGACGAGTACCGCAAACATATCGAAAAAGACCCCGCCCTGGAGCGACGATTCCAACCCGTGTATGTGGGCGAACCCAGCGTGGAAGACACCATCGCCATCCTGCGCGGACTGAAGGAGCGCTACGAGGTTCACCACGGCGTGCGCATCAGCGACAGCGCGATTGTCGCCGCCGCCAAACTCTCCCACCGCTACATCACCGACCGATTCCTGCCCGACAAGGCGATTGACCTCATCGACGAAGCCGCCGCCAAACTGCGTATGGAGATCGACTCGATGCCCACCGAAATCGACGAAATCGACCGCAAAATCCGCCAATTGGAGATTGAGCGCGAGGCGCTGCGCCGCGAAGAGGACAACCCGCAAGCCAAAGAGCAGATCGCCCGATTGGAGCGCGAACTGGCGACGCTGAACGAAGAGAAGAGCCGACTCGTCGCCCACTGGCAACGCGAAAAAGAGCTGATTACCCAAATCCGTGCGACCAAAGAGCGCATCGAGCAGACCAAGTTCGAAGAGCAACAGGCGGAACGCGCCGGCGACTTTGCACGCGCCGCCGAACTGCGCTACGGTGTGCTAATGGAGCTCCAAAAGCAGCTACAAAGCCTCCAAGAGCAACTCGCCCAAGTGCAGCAAGCGATGCAACTGCTCAAAGAGGAAGTGGACGCCGACGACATCGCTGAAGTGGTGGCGAAGTGGACGGGCATCCCGGTGCAGCGCCTGAAAGAGACCGAGAGCGAGAAACTGCTGCATATCGAGGAACGCCTGCACGAGCGTGTTGTGGGGCAAGACGAGGCGATTACCGCCGTCGCGAACGCCATCCGACGCTCGCGCGCCGGGCTATCCGACCCGAACCGACCCATCGGCTCGTTCATCTTCCTGGGACCCACCGGCGTCGGCAAGACCGAGCTGGCAAAAGCGCTCGCCGAGTTCCTGTTCGACGATGAGCGCAACCTCGTGCGCATCGACATGAGCGAGTACATGGAGCGCCACACGGTCGCACGGCTGATTGGGGCGCCGCCGGGCTATGTGGGCTACGAGGAAGGCGGACAACTCACCGAAGCCATCCGCCGACGCCCCTACAGCGTCATCCTGTTCGACGAAATCGAGAAGGCGCACCCTGAAGTGTTCAATGTGCTGCTGCAACTACTGGACGACGGGCGCCTTACCGACGGGCAGGGGCGCACGGTGGACTTCCGCAACACGCTTGTGATTATGACCAGCAACATCGGCTCTATCCTCTATCAGGAGCTGAACGAGTTCAACAAGGACGAGATTCGCGAGCAGATTATGCAAGCGGTGCGGGCGCACTTCCGCCCCGAGTTCCTGAACCGCATCGACGAGATTATCATGTTCAATTCGTTGGACATCTTGCAAATCAAGCGCATCGTGGAGTTGCAGTTGCGCTCTATCCAGAAGCGTCTGGACGAGCGCAAGATTCGCTTGGAGCTGACCGAAGCGGCGAAGCAGGAGTTGGCGGTTCGGGGCTACGACCCGCAGCTGGGAGCGCGTCCGTTGCGGCGCACCCTCGAGCGGGAGGTGTTGAACCCGCTGGCGCAGAGGCTGCTCGCTCGCGAGTTCTTGGATGGCGACACCGTCCGCGTGGACTATCGCGACGGGCAGTTTGTGTTCGAGCGCGTGGTGATGGCGGAGGTGGTGTAATCGCCGCCTTACCGCGTGCCCTGCACGACCACATCTGCCAGCGGTCTGCCCTCTAAAAAGCGTAGCACATTCTGAATCACGCCCTGCGCGATACGTTGCTGCGCTTCTTGTGTGACGCCTGCGCCGTGCGGGGTCAGGATCACATTGGGGAGTTTCAGCAAGGGATGATTGGGGGGTGGCGGCTCGGGGGAGAACACATCGATTGCCGCGCCGCCCAAATGTCCCTGCAACGCCTCCACCAGCGCCGCTTCGTCCACCAACTCTGCACGCGCCGTGTTGATCAAAAACGCGCCCTGCTTCATCCGAAACAAGCGTTCGCGACCAAACAGCCCGCGCGTTTCGGGCGTGAGCGGCATATGGAGCGTGACAATATCACACTCCGGCAGAAGCGCATCCAACTCCAGATAGGTCGCGCCGAGTTGCGCCTCTAATTCGGGCGAGAGTGGGGTGATATCGTAGTAGAAGGTCGTCACGCCGAACGGCAGCAGGCGCGTGGCGACCTCGCGTCCGATCCGCCCCATGCCGATAATCCCCACCGTCTTGCCTTGAATATCGCGGGCGTGGGCAATCCAGTAGGGCAACGACCACTGCCCTTGCGCCAGCAGGTTATGTGCCGGGATAAGCCCTTTCATGAGCGCGAGTGCGACCATCACCACATGCTCGGCGACGCTGACCGTGTTTGCGCCCGTGACGGCGGCGACCGTGATTCCCAACGCGCGTGCAGCGTCGATATCCACATGGTCGACGCCTACACCCGCCACCTGAATGAAGCGTAGGCGCGTCGCTTGCTGCAACATCTCGCGCGTGAGTGGGGTGAATGCGGTGGAGATGAACACTTCAGCGTCGGGCAAGTGGGGCGCGAGCTCCTCGGCGTTTGTTGCTAACTCAACCGTGTGCCCGGAAAAGAGCGCGCGCACCATAGCCACCTGCGCCTGAACCTGTTCCGACGGCGGTAAAATAGCCACCACTTTCATAGGGAGATTCCTCCACCCCCGAAAGTTCGCTTCAACCCACAAGATACCTGCTATGCTTCCTTTTGCGCTACGGCTTTGAGAATCGCGACATCTTGCTGTAGCGACTTCAGGACCTTGCTATCTGCAGACTCCGCTCCAATTCTGAGATGTTCCTGACGCCAATCCTCGGCGGTTTTCCCATGCCATACACCGTACAGGTACACCCTATCGCCCGATTCGGTCTCGATATCGATGCGCCCATAGATAACCGCCAGTTGATACAACAGACGCGCTGCGTACTCCCACAGGACATGATACTCAGGCTGCAGATTCGGGGGATACTGCACCAGCACACCGATTAGGTTCGTGTTGCCGTCGCAGCGAGTCACGAAGTCGTTGTCCGAACTGAACAGGATGACCCTCCTGCCTGGCTCGGCGGCGAACTGCGCATAGGTCTCGATGATAAGCCCGTCGGAGTCGGTGGGCGTTCCGGGGCGTCGTCGGCGCAGAGGACGGCTCTCACAGTTGCCCGAGGCGAGCATCGCATTCCATTCCGCCAAGGCAAGCTGTCGGAGCCGATCCACAAGCACATTCTGGTTCTGGAAAATGCTCGAAATGCCCAGTGAGGGATAGAGGTTGTTGAACGCCTTGAGGAATTCGCCGTTGATTTTATCTAAGCGATGAGATAGCTCACGCTTTACCTGGTGCGCAAGCTGCAGGTTGTACCGGGGGGAGTGTTCATAGGGCGGGGCGATGAAGTTGGAATAGAGACGGTTTCGAATCGCGTTGTTGTCGAACGCCAGATAATACACATCGCCGCCGCGCGCTGGGTCGCTTCGTGATGCCTCCTTGAGAAGCGTTTTTATTTGTGGAAGGTTCGTGGGCTGCACAATCCCTGCCTGTCGGAAGGCATCTTGCAGGCGATTAAATAGGGGAATTTCGTGTTTCAATTTCGTAGCCAGATTCCAATTTTGCTCACTTGAAACGACTTGGTCGATGCGTTGATTCAAGTTCTTCAACACTTGCTGATAGTTCTTCGACGAGACGATATTCTGAACCGCAGCCTGCTGATTCCGCAAATCCAGCGTAAACAGGGTCAGGTTGTCCAGCAGGGGCGCTCTTACGACGACTTGATCGCCCAAACGATTGAGCAAAGCGACTCCATAGCGTGCTGTAAGAAGCAATCTTCCTGACATCATCTCTTGAGTAGCCGCAACAGGTCGTACAGTTGGTGTGCAGGGCGTGGGATCAGCGGGTACGGAACATCGTGATAGCGCTGGGTAATCATATGGTTGTAGTAGACATGCTCAATAGGCAAGTCGTTGATCAGGCTTTGCATGACGGCAAACGCCGACATGTATTTGCGTCCCGCTGTGGCGTCGATTATTAGCTGGGCAAACTGGCTTTCTTCTTTCAGGACGCTCTCGAGAGTATTCCAGAACCCCATGAAGTTGTTTTCGTCGATAGGCACTTCATCAAATTTGGGTTTCTCAACACCATATCGCGGCAAGATTTCGTGTAGGTAGTGCGTGACGGTCTGGACGCTTTGACGCACTTTTTCGTCGGGCGAGGCGAGCAGCAC
>NKPV01000222.1 GCA_002254605.1 Armatimonadetes bacterium JP3_11 | reverse complement strand
GTGCTGCTCTCGCGCTCCTACGGACCGGGGCGTTATGACCCCGTGTACGAGGAGATGGGCATCGATTACCCGATTGGCTATGTGCGCTGGACAGAGCGCGAGAATTTACGCGAGTTTTTGCGCCTGCTGGCGGAAGGCAAGGTGCAGGTAGAGCCGCTCATCACCCATCGCTATCCGATTGACCGCGCCGCGGAGGCGTATGAACTGCTGGCAAGCCCAGAGGGCGGTAAAATCCTCGGCGCGCTGATTGAGTATCCGCCCCCGAAGCAGGTGGTACGGCGCGTGCCTGCGAGCAAACCCGCCCCCAAACAGGCGAAAGTAAAACTCGGCGTAATCGGCGCGGGCAACTTCGCCACGGGCACACTGCTGCCCCTCTTGAAGAGCATCGCCGATGTGGAGTTCGTAGGCGTCTGCACCGCGCGCGGCTACACCGCTAAAGGGGTCGCCGACAAGTTCGGCTTCCAGTTCGCCGCCAGCGACCCCAGCGAGATTTTCGACAATCCCGACATTAATGCGCTGCTCATCGCCACGCGCCACGACACCCACGCGCCGTATGCTATCCGCGCGATGCAAACAGGCAAGCCCGCCTTTCTGGAAAAACCACTGGCGATTAGTTTCGAACAACTGGAACAGGTGGAGCAGGTCTGGCGCGAAACCGGTGGGCGTGTGCTGGTGGGCTACAACCGACGCTTTTCGCCCTTCGTCCGCCAAATTGCGCAACACTTCAAGAACCGCACCGAGCCGCTGAGCATGCTCTATCGCGTGAATGCGGGTCCGCTGGAGCATGGGCACTGGATGCGCGGCACGCCCGAGGGCGGCTCGCGCATTGTCGGCGAGGGCTGCCACTTCATCGATGTGATGATGTTCCTCGCGAACGCCCTGCCCAAGCGTGTCTGCGCCGCGCACCTGCGCAGCCACGAACCCGACACGGCACAGCTGGTGATCGAATTCGAGGACGGCTCCATCGGCGTTCTGTATTACCTGACCACCGGCGATCCCAGCGTGCCCAAAGAGTATTTGGAGGTGCACGGCGCGGGACGCAGCGCCATCCTGCGCGACTTCCGCGAGCTGGAGCTGATAGCGGGCGGCAAGAAGAGTGTGCACAAATCGATGGGGCAGGACAAGGGGCATAAAAACGAGCTGCAAGCGTTTGTGGACGCCGTCAAATCGGGCAGCGAGATGCCCATCCCGATGGAATGGGCAATCGCCAACACACGGATTACGCTGGAGGCAATCGGCAGCGATGAGCCAGTGGGCAAAACGGCTCGGTGAGTATCTTAAGGGGCTGGAGGTCGGCGAGCGTTTTATAAGACGCAATCCGCTGTATTATCCCACGGCTGTCCGTACTTTTTTTCGTCTCCAAGAAGTCCCCTTGGAAGAACGCAAGGCGTTCGCTGAAAAACGGTTGGAAGTTGTGCTGCGTGCCGCCGAAAAGACTCGATATGGACGCGCCTATCGCGGCAAGCCTTTCGAGGAGTGGCCCTTATTGCCGAAGGAGCATGTGCGCGGGCGCGAGTCAGACTTCTTGACGCGCCCTGCTTGGCTGACCTCACAGGGTAGTACAGGCGGCACGGCAGGCATCCCCCTGCGTCTATACCGCTCCCTGCAAAGCGTGTGCTATGAACAGGCAACCTACGACTATCCTTTGCTCAAGCGCGGCTTGAACCCCTTGAAAGCGCGTATGGCTATCCTTCGCGGTGACAACTTGAAAGACCCATCGGATCTCGAGCCGCCTTTTTGGAGATTCGCTGCAAATGGCAGGAAGATTATTTTTTCATCAAACCATCTCTGCGTCAAAACGGTCAAGCACTATGTGCAAGCTTTGCACGAATTTGCGCCTGATGTTCTATTCGCCTATCCTACCTCGCTGGAGTCATTGTGCATCTTGATGCAGCAATGTGATTTGCGATTGCGTGTACCTCTGGTCATTGCCACCTCTGAGGCGATGAGCAGTGAGGCGCGGTTGCTGGCGGCGCGCGTGTTGAACGCGGAGGTGTTGCATTCTTACGGTGCAGGTGAGCGAGTTGCCTTCGCCTGGAGCGAACGCCTCGACGACTATGTGTTCTTTCAAGGCTATGGATGGGTTGAACTGATCCCGGTCGAGGAGTCTCGAGAAACCATCACTTATGAGATTGTGGGCACGGGCTTCTGGAACTTGGCGATGCCATTGGTGCGCTACCGCATGAGCGACCTAATCACCTTGCCCAAGGGTACCGATTTAAACGCGATACGGTGGGG
>NKPV01000237.1 GCA_002254605.1 Armatimonadetes bacterium JP3_11 | reverse complement strand
CTGCTGCTGGAGTTGTCGGTAGTACCACTCCGCCACTTGACCCACAGGGAGTTGGAACTGCTGGGGGGTAGAACTGGGGAATTCCTCTCCAAAGTCGGGAAGTTCGAGTCCGGGCGGGATGTAGTCGTTGATTTCCAAGTCGCAGGCGATGTTCCAGAGTTCAGGATTCGCGTGGATTTCGCGGGCGCGTATCTCGTGTTCGCGCAGCCAGTGCCAGACCTCGTGTACCCACAGGAAGCCCACCTGCGCCAGCCGATCACCCTGCAGACGGTCTAACCAACGCGGGTTGAAGTAGACCCGTCCGTATCGGTCGATGGCGGCGGGCATCGGGATGGCTTCCGAGAGCACCACGGGCGCCGAATACAGGGCAGGGGCAATCCAGCCCACACACTCGGCGGCGTACACTCGCGCGGCGCGCACTAACTCCTCATAGCCGATTGTTTGGCTCATCGTGGGTCATCCCCCTCCACTGCGATTACTGTGGGTTCACTGGCGGACGCTCTTCCAGCAGCCGAGCGATGTCGTCGTAGTACTGGCTCAACTCGCGTAGCAGTTCGGTTGCTCTGGGTAAGCGCATCGCCAGTTGATGGAGCCGCCCTTCGCGCACCAGACGGCGCAGGAGCATATAGATCGAGTCGGGTTTGCCTGCCCGTGCCACGCGCGCCGCGCCGAGCAAGTAGCGTTCGGTGTAATGGGGGAGTTGGGGGTCGTTCTCCTCCTGTGCCTTGAGCAGCAGCCCTGTCATTGCGCCGAAGAGGGTCATCAACTCGTCTTCGCGCAGCCCAGTATCGACGGTAGCTTTCCCCTGCAACACCTCTTGCGGGTCGGGGATGCGTAGTTGACGCAGGTACTGAATCAGTGCGGTCGCCACTCCTTTACCCAGAGCGCCGTGCACCAAGTTCACGAACGGTCGTGTTTGGCGGTCGGGTGCGTCGGCGCGTGGGGCGTATCCCAGCAGATCGCAGCTTGCCATCAGGGCGATTGCATAGTCCCAAGTGCGGGGGCTGGCGAAGGCGTACTCGTCTTCGGCGGGCGTGCTGGTCTGCATCTGCGGGCTGCGCTTGAGGAACCCTGCCGCGACCGCGCGCCAGTAGTAGAGCCGTGCCTGATGCGCTGCGCGATCGATCGTGAGAACGGGCGCAGGGTCAAACACCCCTTGCTCCAGTGCCTCTTGATAGGCCTCGCTGGGCAGCGCCCACGAGATATGCACGAATCGGTTCGCCAGCGGGGGGCTGAGTTCCCAGCCACTGGCGGCAATCTCTGGGGGGTTCGCCGCCGCTGCGATGCTCACCTCAGGCGGGAGCGCGTAGCTGCCCAGACGACGCTCCAGCACCAAGCGCAACAACGCCGCTTGCACCGTCGGCGGCGCAGTCGTCAACTCGTCCAAAAACAGAATCCCCTGACCGTGCTGCTCAAACGGCTCCACCCACGCCGGCGGCGCGAACTGAACCCTGCCGTTTTGCAATACAGGAAGCCCGTTGAAGTCCGTCGGGTCGTGCAGCGAGGCAATCAAAGTCAGCACGGGGTAGTCGTCCCGCGCCAGCGACTCGATAAAAGTCGACTTCCCCACACCGGGCGCACCCCATACCAACACTGGGATGCCCCGATGCCCTTTCGGCGTAGGGGTCTGTAAAGCGATCAGCGTCTCCAGTCCTCCGTGTGCCATCGTCGCCATAGTCTCTACTCCACTGGATAGTTTACCTGCTTTGTGTAGTTATTCGCTCAAATCACTATGCGAATGGGTCCTCTATTTCGGAATCG
>NKPV01000311.1 GCA_002254605.1 Armatimonadetes bacterium JP3_11 | reverse complement strand
GGCACGCTATCCCAATCGGGCACCAGGCGCACGCCTGCGCCATGCACGCGCTCCACCAGTTGCGCCGTGAGTTGCGAGGCGAGGCTCTCGATCAGCGGAGCCATCATACTCTCCCACGCGGCGCGGTACGCCTGCTCCGCGTTGCTGTAGGTCGCATGTTCCGTGCCCGCGCCTAAATGCAGCACCATCGGCGGGATGCCCAGCACGGAGCAGATACGCTCCTCGAACAGGTTCGTTATGGGCGATACATCCATCTTAGCGAGGTCATGTTGGAGCAGTTGCACCTCGACAGGCTCGGAGGGGATATAGACCCGCCCGCGCCCCTCGCGGGTGAACCGCTCGGCGAACTCGCGCTCCATCAGAGCCTGCTGCTCAGGCGCAAGATACGCGGACTGTTTCGGCGCAATCACCAGTCCAATCACG
>NKPV01000350.1 GCA_002254605.1 Armatimonadetes bacterium JP3_11 | reverse complement strand
TTCCTGTTCCGAACGCACTTCTCCACCCGATTGGGAGCGAAAACGCGACAGGTCGGTAGAAAAGGTGAGCGAGGCGCGCGTACCCCAGCGCTGGTTCCACCGAAGCGAATTTGTAGAGGAATCACTTGAATAACCTGCACTACTTTGCTGGCTGAGACGCGAGAGGATGGACAGATTGCCCGACGACCACGCCCTGCTGAGGCTTACCTGCCAGCTGGAGGTTCGGG
>NKPV01000308.1 GCA_002254605.1 Armatimonadetes bacterium JP3_11 | reverse complement strand
GGCGAGTGTCCGTCCGATACTTTCGCGTTCTGCGAGCGAGAGCCGTGCGCGTGCTAAGTTGAGTTGTTCGGTTGCGATTGCCAACCGACGGCGTTCCATCTCCAACTGCTGCTCACGGATTTTCATCCGCTGCTCGATTTCTTTCATCCGCAGCGCTTGCTCTTCCAGTTCCCGTTCTGCCAACAACTGACGCGGTGAGGGTTGAATACCAAGATTCTTCCGCGCCTCTGTGGCGTTGACGCCGAGTCTCTCTGCGCGTTCATCTGCGATTTTGAGGAGCGTTTCGCGTGTCCGCATATCAACCGCTGGGTCGCCCGCCAACCGATAAGCGTCCAGCATAGACTGTACCGTTTCGCGCCCGTGTCGTCGTTCGGCTTCCTCCAACTTATGGCGGAACTCTGCGTCCCATCGCTCGCGGTTGAACTCCACCGATTGCGCG
>NKPV01000240.1 GCA_002254605.1 Armatimonadetes bacterium JP3_11 | reverse complement strand
CCCGGGGCAGCGGCAACGCGACGACCTTCACGAACCCCTACGGCACTTTCCGCGAGATGAGTTCACCCGCCGCCTTCCGCGCCCACTGGAAAGGCAGCATGGACGAGATGCAGCAGATGGGCTTTAGCGATTGCCACTGCAGCCACTACCGCTATGCGAACTTCGCCAATAATCAGCTTTCCGACCGCTATTTGCGCTTCCTCCGCGACGAGACGCCCTTGCGTGCGGTCCGAATCTGGTCGGGGAGTTGCGTCGTCTCACCGCACACGCGTTTTATGGCGCCTGCTCCCTTCACGCGCAATCCGCTGGAGCGTCGCTACGGGATTGAGATTGTCAACTCCTATGATACGGTCTGGGTGAACGCCGACAGCAGCGCGAACCTGATGAACCGCCTCAATATCGCCGTGCTGGATGGGTATGGCAGCTCCTCCGAGAATGTGGAGGTGCTTTGGGCGCGGGTGATGGGGCATCGGTTTGGGAATCTCATGTGGGAGCGTTGGCTGCGCGACGGCGCGTTGCACTATCACCACCAAGTTGAAATGGCGACCGAGTATCCCAGCCCCGCGATGTATGTGTACGAACAGATGCGCACCTGGCGCCAGTTGTTGAGTGGGTGGGTTTTTCTGGGGAGTATCAAAGATGTCGTGACTTGGCGCAATCGGGTGCGCAGCGCACTGGGCTAAAGTGAGCCTTCCCAGTTGTAGGTAGTGCTTTCGCCCCGCAGGCGTCGCCAGAGCGCCGCAGGCAGGCTGCGTATCAGCTGGGTCGTCACGAACGGCGCCGTCCGATAGACCTCCCACGCCTTGCGCCAATCGCGTTGCTTGAGCGCCATGGTGAACTGGGGATAGGCGCGCGCCAGCATTATCCGGCGATAGTCGCGCCGCAACACCCGCTGCAACGCTCGGTCGGCGCGCACCTTCGGATGGGCGAACAGCGTCGCATACACCTTCTGGGGTTGCGACAGGTCAAAGAACTTGCGCAGATAGGTGGAACTGGCGTGCCTTCGATAGTTATATAAAGGCTTGGGCAACACGCCGCAGCCGCCCGCTTCAATCGTCACGAGGGTTTGAAACAGGTAATCCTCGCCCAGGGTGATGTCTTCACGGTAGCGCAGGTTCGCCTGCATGATGAGCGCTCGGCGTATCATTGGCTGCAGGGCGAGGTGCGCCTGTACGGCTTGCGCGGGGGAAAGGCGGACGGGGGCGCTGGGCTTGGGCACATGAGCGGAGAAAAAGACGCCGATTGGCTTCCCTGTGCTCGCGCTAATCCAGCGGCAGAAGTCGTAGATGATGGCGACCTCCAGTTCCTGCGCGGTGTGGAGCAGTTGCTCCAGTCGGGTCGGCTCGTACCAATCGTCGGCGTCCAGCACGGCGATCCATTCGCCCTGCGCCGCCTCCAACGCGCGATTCCGACCAGCTGCGGGTCCCAGGTTTTGCGTGTTCTGCACCAGACGGATGCGCGGGTCATCCCGATAGCGTTGCACAACTTGCACCGTGGCGTCGGTAGAGGCGTCGTCCACGATGATCATTTCCCAGTCGTCCAGCGTTTGCGCCTGCACCGACTCGATGCACTGGGCGATGTACGGCTCCGCGTTATAGGCTGTCGTGAGGACAGAGATCCGCGGCATAATGTGAGGATACCCCACAGGGGGCGCGGCAGGTTCGCCTGCCGCGCAGAACTTTAGCGAATCGGGATGGGCGGCGCGCTGGGCGGCGTGGG
>NKPV01000354.1 GCA_002254605.1 Armatimonadetes bacterium JP3_11 | reverse complement strand
GACCAGCGTGGAGGTGCGCGTCTATCAGGGCGAGCGCCCCATGGCGCGCGATAACAAACTGCTGGGCGTGTTCCACTTGGACGGCATCCCCCCCGCACCCGCCGGCGTGCCCCAAATCGAAGTGACCTTCGACATCGACGCCAACGGTATCCTGCAGGTCGCTGCGAAAGACCTCGGCACAGGGCGACAGCAGAGCATCCGCATCACGGGTTCTACG
>NKPV01000280.1 GCA_002254605.1 Armatimonadetes bacterium JP3_11 | reverse complement strand
TAAATCGCGTTCCGCCGCCTCAAACAGCTGCGCCGCATACAGATTGCCCAAGCTATAGGTCGGGAAGTAGCCGATCATCCCACCAGACCAGTGAACATCCTGCAGGACGCCCTCGGCGTCGTTCGGCGGCTCAAACCCCATATAGGTTTTGAACTTCTCGTTCCATGCGCTGGGGAGATCCGCCACCTGCAACTCATTGCGCAACAGCGCCAGCTCCAGTTCGAAACGCAGCATGATATGCAGGTTGTAAGTCACTTCATCCGCTTCCACGCGAATGGTGGAGGGTTGTACCGCATTAATAGCAAACACGAAATCGTCCAGCGAGACCTCTTTGAGCGCATCGAAGTGCTGCTGCGCCATCGGATAGAAGTACTCCCAGAAGGCGCGGCTGCGTCCCACGAAGTTCTCCCACATCCGCGACTGCGATTCGTGGACGCCCAGCGAGGTTGCTGCGCCCATCGGGGTTCCCCAGTGTTCGTCTGGCAGTCCCATCTCATAGAGCGCGTGCCCCAACTCGTGAATCGTCCCGAACAGCGAGGGGTTCAGGAAGTCCTCATAATAGCGCGTGGTGATGCGCACATCGCCCGGCGTCAGGCGCATGGCAAAGGGGTGAACCGTAGGGTCTAAGCGTCCACGCTGCCAATCGAAGCCGATGGTTTCGGCGATGAGCCGGCAGAAGGCTTCCTGCGCCGCGCGCGGGTAGTGGCGATGCAAAATGCGGGTATCGGGGCGGCGCGGGGCGTTCTG
>NKPV01000275.1 GCA_002254605.1 Armatimonadetes bacterium JP3_11 | reverse complement strand
GGCGCGGAGCCTGAGTATGTGTATCGGCACATCCGATGGCTCCGCGAAACCCTGCAGAGCGCAGGGATCCCGCTCCATGTGGTCGAGAACGGGCATATCCTGCGCCCGAAACTCCGCTTCGCCGCGTTGCCGCTCTATGTGCGCAATCGGCAGGGGCAAAAGGCTATGCTCCGGCGCCAGTGTACGCTGGAGTATAAAGTGCGCCCCATCCGCAAGTGGCTGAAAGCGCATGGCGCAACAGCGCAAAATCCTGCGCTGCTTGCGATTGGGATTAGCCTTGACGAAGTGCAGCGGATGCGGGATAGCGAGGTACGCTATGTGCAGCACTGGTATCCGCTGATAGATCGGCGCATGCGGCGCGCCGACTGCGTGATGTGGCTCCAATCACATAACTACCCCGTGCCGAAAAAGAGCAGTTGTGTGATGTGCCCCTTTCATAGCGACGCTTATTGGCGCATGCTGAAACGGGAACACCCTGAAGAGTTCGAGCGTGCTTGCCAGATCGATGAACAATTTCGGCGCGTGCCTCGCGTTGATGAGGAATGTTTCGTACACCGCTCCCTGAAACCCCTGCGCGTGATCGATTTTGACGCGCAGGGCGAGTTGGACTTAGGCGGGGCAGAGGAATGCACGGGGTATTGTCTCACCTGAGCGAAGCGGAATTCCAAACGCAGGTGATACAACTCGCCCGCCTCACGGGTTGGCGCGTCTATCATTCTCGCCCTGCCCAATACGGCAACGGGCGATGGCACACGCCCCTGCAAGGCGACGCGGGGCTGCCTGACCTCATACTATGCCGACCCCCACGCCTGATTTTCGCGGAGCTGAAATCGGAGCGCGGGCGCGTCCGTGCTGAGCAGCAGGCGTGGCTTGATGCGCTGCAAGCG
>NKPV01000164.1 GCA_002254605.1 Armatimonadetes bacterium JP3_11 | reverse complement strand
TTGCGTCCACGCGCCTGCGATGAAAACAACCAGTAGCAAGCAAAGACTTCCTCTCATAGCGAACCTCCGGACGTTGGGACGGAGTGGTCGCCCCGATGTTTCGCTTATTATACATCGATTGTCTACACAGCGTGTTCTTTTTTCCGTATAAGCCAAAGCGCCAGCGCGGCGCCGACGAGGTTTGGCAGGCTGCTGGCGAGCAGGGGGTCTATCGCCGCGCGCCCCAGAATCACTAAATACCGCGCCATCACCCAATACACAAAAATAATCGCGACGCTGAGCGCGAAGCCGCTGGCAGGGCTGGAACGGTGCGGGCGAATGCCCAACGGCGCGCCCAGCAACGCGAAAATCAAACTCGCCAGCGGCACATTGATTTTGTTGTAGAGTTCCACGGTGAGTTGCCGAATCTGCGCCTCGTCCGCGCCCTCGCGCTTGAAAAACTCGATCTGCTCGCGCAGTTGGCGGAACGAACGCTCGTCCACATTGGTCAGGAGCGCTTCGATTTGCACCGGCGTGCGACGGATAGCGACATTGAGCGTTGGTTCGGCGCGAAACACCACGAACTTGCCATACTGCCCGTTCGCGGTGCGCCACCAGCCGTTGTATAGAATCCACTCGCTCTCGCCTTCCCAGCGAGCGCGCTCTGCATACAGCACCACCTCCGGCGCCCGCTGGCTGCCCATGCTGTATTTGAGCAAAGTCACCTGATACAGCTCCTGCGTTTGTGGGTCGCGCCCGCCCGCCACAATCACATACGAGTCGAGTTTGCCGTCGCGGAACTGGGGGAAGCCGAACGCCTGTTGCTCGGTCAGCTGGAGCTGCTCTAAAATCGCGGCGCGGATACGCGCGGCGCGTTCCGTAGCCCACGGCACCAGAGTCTCATTGAATGCAATCGCCGCGAGGCTCACTGCAAGACTGAACCAGAACACCGGCGCGAGAATGCGGCGCAAACTCACTCCCGAAGCGCGAATCGCGGTCATCTCCCAATCCGACGAGAGCCTGCCGAACCCCAGCAGCGTCGCCAGCAACATCCCCATCGGCAGCGTGCGCACCGCAATCTGGGGCAAATAGAGCAGCGCGAGTTCTATCACCCGCGGCAAGGGCACGCCCTTCACCGCATACTCGGTAATCATAAACACATACCCCCCCGCAAACACCAGCGCCGTGAACAGTCCCACACCAAACAGAAAGGGGGGCAACAACTCGCGCAGAATCAAGCGATCTAACAGACGCATTAGCGATTAGGATACCCTTTCGTCCATATTCGGCGAAACACGGCGCCTCCATGCCATAATATACAGGGCTACAACGCCCAGCTTCGCCCCCAACGGCGCGGGCGCGAAACCAGACGCCGCCGTCGCGCAATCCATCACAGCGAAAAACAGGAGGAACTGAGTATGAAGCGAGTCTATCTTTTTGAGGAAGGTAGCGCAGATATGCGCGATTTGCTCGGCGGGAAGGGGGCGAACCTTGCCGAGATGACCAATATCGGGCTGCCTGTGCCGCCCGGATTCACGATTACCACCGATGTCTGCCGCGGCTATATGAAGCGGCAGCGACTGCCAGATGGCTTGATGCACGAAGTGCGTGAGAAGATGCAAATTGTGGAGGGGCGCGTGGGCAAAAAGTTCGGCGACCCCAACAACCCTTTACTGGTCTCTGTGCGCTCTGGAGCGAAGTTCTCGATGCCCGGCATGATGGACACGATTTTGAATCTCGGGCTGAACGACGCCACTGCCGCCGGCATGGTCACACTCACCCAAAACCCCCGCTTTGTGTACGACGCCTATCGCCGCTTCGTGATGATGTTCAGCGATGTGGTGATGGATATCCCCAAGCGACTATTTGAAGAGCGGTTCGAAGCGTTGAAGCATCGGCTGGGCGTCAAGCAAGATACCGAAGTGCCCGCCAATGCACTGAAGGAACTGGTACAGGAGTTCAAACAGCTGGTGCGGGAGCATGGCAAGGAGTTTCCTGAAGACCCGTACCAGCAGCTGGAGATGGCGATTGAGGCGGTGTTCCGTTCGTGGAACAATGAGCGCGCCGTGATTTACCGCGAGCGCGAGAAAATCCCACACGATTTGGGCACTGCATGCAATGTGCAGGCGATGGTGTTCGGCAATATGGGCGACGATTCGGGCACGGGCGTGGCGTTCACGCGCAACCCCTCCACAGGCGAGCGCGAACTGTACGGCGAGTTTCTGCCGAACGCCCAAGGCGAAGATGTGGTGGCAGGCGTGCGCACACCGCTGCCCCTGAGCGCGCTCCACGAGCGCATGCCCGAAGTGTATCAGCAGTTTCTGGAGATCGCCGACCGCCTTGAACGCCACTATCGCGACATGATGGATTTGGAGTTCACGGTGGAGCGCGGGCGGCTCTGGATGCTGCAGTGCCGCGTGGGCAAGCGCACAGGGCGCGCCGCCGTGAAAATCGCCGTCGATATGGCGCAGGAAGGACTCATCGGGCGCGATGAAGCCATCCTGCGCGTGCAACCGAGCCACTTAGACCAGTTGCTGCACCCGCACTTGGACGAGCACGCCCTCGCTACAGGGGAGTATCCGCTTTTGGCGCAGGGGCTGGGCGCGTCGCCCGGCGCCGCGAGCGGACGCGCCGTGTTCGACTCCAAGCGTGCGATGGAGCTGGGTAAGCATGAACCCGTGATTCTGGTGCGCCCTGAAACGAACCCCGACGATGTGGGCGGGATGCTGGCTTCGAAGGGGATTTTAACGGCGCGAGGGGGCATGACCAGTCACGCCGCGGTGGTCGCGCGCGGGTTCGGCATCCCCTGCGTGGCGGGCTGTGAGGCGATTAGCGTCAACGAATACGAGAACCTGTTCACGGTGGAACTCAATGGCGAGACGCTCACCGTGCGCGAGGGCGATTACATCAGTATCGACGGCAGCACGGGCAAGGTATACAAGGGGGCTGTGCCCACTCAAGAGCCTGAACTCAGCCCCGAACTACACACGCTTCTGAGCTGGGCAGACGAGTTCCGTCGCCTGCGCGTGCGAGCAAACGCCGACAACCCCCACGACGCCGCCAAAGCGCTGGAGTTCGGCGCGGAAGGCATCGGTTTGGCGCGTACCGAACATATGTTCTTCGGCGAGCAACGCCTGCCGATTATGCAGGAGATGATTCTCGCCAAGACAGAAAAAGAACGCCGTGAGGCGCTGGGACGGCTGCTTCCCTTCCAGCGTCAGGACTTTTTCGAGATGTTTGAAGTGATGCGCGGGCTGCCCGTGACCATTCGCCTGATCGACCCGCCCCTGCACGAGTTTCTGCCGCGCTATGAAGACCTGATTCGCGAAACGGCACAGCTAGAAATCACTGCGCCCGACTCGCCCGAACTCGCCGAAAAACGCCGACTGTTGCAGCGCGTCGAGGAGCTGCACGAGGCGAACCCGATGCTTGGATTGCGCGGCGTGCGCCTGTCGCTGCTCTACCCCGAAATCGTGGAGATGCAGGTCACGGCGATTCTGGAGGCGGCGGCGGAAGCCGCACGACGCGGCTACGACCCGCATGTAGAAATCATGATCCCGCTGGTTGGGCATGTGAACGAGCTGAAACTCGCCCGCGAATACTTAGAGCGAGTCGCCAAGGAGGTGATGGAGCGCGAGGGAGTGCGCGTCGATTACAAGTTCGGCACGATGATCGAAATCCCACGCGCGGCGCTCACTGCCGACGAGATTGCCCAGTATGCGCAGTTCTTCTCGTTCGGCACGAACGACCTCACGCAGACCACCTTCGGCTTCAGCCGTGACGACGCCGAGGGCAAGTTCCTCGCCTACTATGTGGAGCATAAAATCTTGCCTGAGAACCCGTTCGTCACGCTGGATCGCGACGGCGTGGGCAAGCT
>NKPV01000181.1 GCA_002254605.1 Armatimonadetes bacterium JP3_11 | reverse complement strand
TCACTAACACGAACACGGGCGGCTTCGCAGATGGTCTCTATATCACAGTGGATGGTTCTACTGGTTGGGGATTAAGTAGCACTGCCAGGGGTTCAGACGGAATTGCAGTGCGGGCAGTCGCGACAGGCGCGAACGCTTGGGCAGGGTACTTCAACGGGCGTGGGCACTTCTCAGACAAGGTCGGTATCGGCTCAGCAACCGTGATGACCGCACAGCTGAATGTTGTCGCCGATACCACTACCGACAACGCTACTCTGCGCCTGCACGAGTCTGACAACGATGGACCGCGTATCGAGTTCACCAACAGCGTGAACACCGCCCGCAAGTGGCATATCTGGGGCTACATCGGGAGCGCTCAGGCAGCCGACCGTCTCAACTTCTGGAACAGCGCGGCGGGCGACATCATGAGCATCCGTGGCGACGGCACGGTGTCCGTGAAAGTGCTGGAAATCACAGGCGCGGACCTCGCCGAGAAATTCCCCACCACCGACACTGTGGAACCCGGCATGGTCGTGGAGATTGACCCCGACAATCCCGGACACCTGCGCAAGGCGCGTGGCGCCTATAACAAGCGCGTGGCGGGCGTGGTCGCAGGGGCAAACGGGCTATCCAAAGGCATTATCTTGGGCAACCTCGAAGGCAGCGAGAACCACACTCCCATCGCCATGAGCGGGCGCGTGTGGGTCTACGCCGATGCGACCGAGTGCGCGATTGAACCGGGCGACCTGCTGACCACTGCCGACCGACCAGGCTATGCCATGGTTGCACGCGATAAGGCGCGTGCGCACGGCGCTATCCTCGGCAAAGCCATGACCCGCCTCGAACAAGGCAAAACGGGCATGGTACTGGTGCTGGTAAACTTGCAGTAAGGAGGTGCAAGAATGAGACGCTGCTGGTTTACATGGTTGGTTGCCCTGTGGATGAGCTTGGCGACTGCACAAGAGGGCGAGGCGCCCTATCTGGACGGCGCAATGTGTCCAGCGCCGCCGATGAACCCCTCAACGAAGCCGCCAACGCTAATTGCGCCACTGGCGAAGCCGACACGTATTACCCTGCCACGCACGCAAGCACCCCCTCAAAGCGGTGGGGCAACGGGTGAAAGCACTGTACAACCGAAGCTGAGGGTGGGCTATATACTGGAGGCTCCTCCCTATCTTTTGGGGCGTGCCCAATGGCAGTGGGTGCAAGCAACAAGCCCAGATGGGGCTCCCTCCATGTCGGGCTGGGTTGCTCATCTAGAGTTACGCTCGGAACACGCGGTCGGGCTACGCCTGCAATTGCATGGACGCCCTCAGCCTGGAATGGTGTTCAACATCTACGACCCGCATGGAACGGTCGTATTGCCCGCGCAGGCACATCCGGATGAAGAGGGCAAGTGGTGGGCGCCGACCCTCTGGCACAGCGACACCATCGGACTCGAGGTATTTGTACCTGAAACCGTGGATCCACAACAACTTCCAGAGATCGTGGCAATCGGCTATCTGTATGCGGGGATCGAGCCCGACTTCACCCCTGCTGAACTGGGCTGTCATCTGGATGTAACCTGCTACCCAGCTTACAACGATTTTAAGCAAGGCGTGGCACGAATCCTGTTCCCTGAAGGAGACGGCTGGTTCCTCTGTACGGGGCAATTACTCAATCGGACAGGAGGGGACTTCGCCCCTATCTTTATGACCGCCCAGCACTGCATCAGCACGCAGGCGTCGGCTCACGGGATGGAAGCCTACTGGTTTTACCAGACCGCAACCTGCAACGGGACCCCACCCAATCTCAACTCGGTGCCGCGCACGACCGGGGCGCTGCTCCTCAAACAACATGTAAACTCGGACTGGACGCTGCTGGGGCTGTATGAGCGGCCCGCAGGGTTCTATTACTTTGGCTGGGATTCAAATAGCTGGGCATCGGGCAGCAGCGGCAGCGCAGTGCATCATCCGGGGGGAACCTTCAAGCGAGTGACCTTCTTCACGGCGGATGGCACCGCCACAGATTGTGGTCGGCAGCTATGGTCCTCGCAGGTGTTCTTAGGCAATGGCACGATCGAAGGCGGTTCTTCAGGCTCTGCAGGGTTGGACAGCAACTTTCGGGTGCGAGGCACTTGCTCCTGCGCCGAGACTGCAGGGAACGACCCGAATGGTAACCCCATCTGGAAATGTCCTACCAGTGACGACCAGGTGTGGGTCGGCTGGGGGCGAATGGACCTGGCGTACCCCACCATTCGCTGGTATATCTACAACATGGCGAACCCGACCTATGTGGACCGTGCAGTCAGTGGCGACCCGAACAACGCGGGCGATAGCGAACGCGGCACCGCGGCGAACCCGTTCAACACGGTCTACGAGGGCACTTTCTGCGTGCCGAGGGGTGGCACAGTGCGCATTCGTCCCGGCAACTACAACGAGCGGTTCCGTGTGTGGAGACCTATGCGCCTGGAGCGTGATGGCGCATCGGGCGTTGTGGTCATCGGTAGACCTTAAAACTGGCAATGCCGAGAGGCAAATAATTTTGCCTCTCAGCAATAGTGTGCTATACTTAGGAGGAGACATTTGCGATGAAAACACTCTTGAAGTGTCTGAGTCTCTCGGCAGCCTTGCTGCTGAGCGTAATGCTTGCCAACGCCCAATCGGGCGGCGGCTATGACCTGAGCTGGTGGACGATTGACGGCGGAGGCGTCACCTTCGCCACAGGCGGCGGCTTCGCACTGGGCGGCACGATCGGTCAGCCCGACGCAAGCAATGCCCTCACAGGCGGCGCGTTCACGCTGACGGGCGGCTTCTGGTTCGTGTCGTGCATCGCCACCAACGGCGATGTGGACGGCAACGGTTGCGTGGATGACGCAGACCTGCTCCAGGTGCTGTTTGCGTTTGGCGCAACGGGCTTGAACCCTGCCGATGTGAACTGCGACAGCGTGGTGGACGACGCCGACCTGCTGATTGTGCTGTTCAACTTCGGCAGCGGGTGCTAAACAGAAGCAGGCGTTCCAGAAGTTCCCAGCCGCGGCGGAAAATCCCCACTTTTTGCCCCCAGGTTCCGCCTCAGAAAAGGGCAAATCGGGACTTTCGCCGCGCAATCCGAAAAAAAAAGTGTGGTATAATAAGAGTACAAGCGACGATCAGAAAGGACACGCTGACTGCTTGAGCTGCTGCGTTACCTGAGCCGCTTAATCTTTCGCCTGCCCTTTCTTTGAAACCCACTTGCTCCTTTCTAAGGAGGTCGTGCGATGCGATGGATACTCAGCAGTATCGGGCTTTGTGCGTTGATGGCGCTCAGTTGCGCCCAGCCGTTCACCTATCAGGGCTTTTTGCGTCAAGGCGGCAGCCCGGCGAACGGCAACTACACGATGACCTTTCGGATTTACGACGCGCTCACAGGCGGAACGCTGTTGTGGAACTCGGGCGCGGTGACCGTCAATGTCAACAACGGGTTGTTCACCGTGCAACTGAATGCCCCCGCCAGTGTGTGGAGC
>NKPV01000348.1 GCA_002254605.1 Armatimonadetes bacterium JP3_11 | reverse complement strand
GGACAACTTCGGCGTGTTCAACAAACGGTATGGGCACCTGGTCGGCGATGAGGTTCTGCGGCGCGTGGCGCAACTGCTCTTGAACGAGATAGACCCGCAGACTGATGTTGTGTGCCGTTGGGGCGGAGACGAGTTCGCGATTGCCACCCTACGCCGCCGTGAAGAAGCAGGATTGTTAGCGCACCACATCAGCCGCCAAATCGCGAACATTCATATCCCCGAAGTCGAT
>NKPV01000069.1 GCA_002254605.1 Armatimonadetes bacterium JP3_11 | reverse complement strand
CGATGTAGCATTCACCCCCAAGGGTGGGTGCCCATTGAAACTGGCTGGAGAGAATGTTCTCCACGAAAGTCATCTCGATGTAGCATTCACCCCCAAGGGTGGGTGCCCATTGAAACAATGTGGTGATACCGCGACGCCATCAAGCCATCCAGTAGCATTCACCCCCAAGGGTGGGTGCCCATTGAAACAACTTCAGGTAGATCTTCGGGTTTGCCTGAATAGCGTAGCATTCACCCCCAAGGGTGGGTGCCCATTGAAACAATAGCAGGTATAATCTCTTTGTGAAGCGTCTACTGGGGATAGAAACTGAATACGGTTTGTATGTGGAGGGGCGCGGCGTCGCAGACCAGATTCTGGAGTCCGTAAACCTGTTGCGCTGCTGCCCCTTCCCAGCGGTGAAGGAACGCTGGGATTACCGCCTCGAAGACCCCCGACGCGATATGCGCGGCTTCCGCGTGGAGCACCTCGCTGTAGACCCCCAGGATGCCCAGATTGAGCGCGAACATCCCATCAGTCTCTCGGAGCGGGAGGTGCGCTGTGACCATGTACTCACCAATGGCGCACGCCTGTATAACGATCACGCTCACCCTGAATATGCCACGCCCGAATGTCGCCGGTTGATGGACTTAATCGCCTACGATAAAGCGGGGGAACGCATCCTGCTGACATGTGCGAAAGCCTACCAAGAGAAAATCGGCGCGACCGTCAAACTCTACAAAAACAACACCGACCACCACGGCAGTAGCTACGGAACCCATGAGAGCTACCTATTGCGCCGCGAGGTTCCCTTCGATACGCTGGCGTCCACGATGACCCCCTTCTTGACCACGCGCCTAATTTATGCTGGGGCTGGCAAGGTAGGCGTGGAGGGGAACCCGAACCCGCGCACGCCTTATCAAATCAGCCAGCGCGCCGACTTCTACATGGATACAATGAATGTGGAGACGCTCTACCGTCGTCCGATTTTCAACACGCGCGACGAACCCCACGCCCGCATGCGCGACTACCGACGCCTGCATGTCATCTGTGGCGATGCGAACATGAGCGAGTATGCCACCGCGCTCAAAGTCGGAACCACCGCCCTCGTGCTGGATCTGCTCGAAGACGGCTGGACGCCTAATCTGTTTATCTTGAACCCAGTGCAGGCAGCCCAGAGCATCTCGCGCGACCCCGACGGCAAGTGGCTGGTGGAAACCGATAGCGGCGTGATGAGCGCGATCGACCTCCAGCGACGCTACCTACACGCCGCACAGCAACGCTTCGCAGGGCGCGACGCCGAAACCGACTGGACGCTGCGCGAGTGGGAAAATGTGCTGAACCTGCTGGAAACCGACCCCGAACCGCTCGGCGACCGAATCGACTGGATCGCCAAGCGGCAGTTGCTGAGCCTGTTTGCCGAATCGGAAGGCGTCGCGCTCGATGACCCTGCGATGATTGCCCTCGATTTAGCGTATCATGATATAGACCCCCGCGAAGGTCTCTACTACGCACTGGTAGAGCAGGGGCGGATGCAGACGCTGGCAAACCCTGAGGCGGTTCAGTATGCTATGGAGCATCCGCCTGCCGATACCCGCGCCGCGATACGGGGCTGGTGCGTGCGACGCTACCCGAACCAAGTGGATAGTCTCAACTGGGAGCGCATCATCCTGCGCACCGAGGAGCAGACGGTGAGCCTGGACCTGAGCCAACTCACCGGCGACCTACGCGATTTGAACCGTCGTCTCACGGCGGCAACGGATATTACCGAGTTTGTGAACCTGTTGCAATCGCCCCGTAGGGCGAGCGAACACCATAAGGAGGAGTTGCGATGATTACACGAGCCGAAGAGCGCATGCGGCGACCTGTGCCGACCGAGCCGTTGACCCGCCCTGGCGGCGACGGCGACGGACCAAGCAAGCCCGATGTGAAGCGACCAGACACAAACGAGTTGCTCAAACGCATGCGCCGTATCGATCCCGAACAAGCGCGTCGCTACCGACAGCGCAGCGGTGAATAATCTCCTGACACGACTGCGTCAGAAGGCGTCCGAACAGTGCGAGGAAGGGACGGCGCACAAGCACTGCTCCCCGATAACGCACTCCTCGCAATCCGCAGTCGTGGCACGGACACCGCCTTCCGTGCGAGGACAGGTGAAATCGCTCGAGTTGTTCTCTCTCAGCAAAGTTTGAGGCGAATCTATGTGGACACAATCTGGAGACTTTTATGAGCTTTTGCAGCGTTATCAGGCGCAGACGGGCGTGCGCGTGCCGCTGCTGACGCCCGTGGACGCATCCGCCGACGCTCCCAACGCCGCATTGGAAGTGCATGGCACCACGGTCATCGCGCTCAAATTCAAGGGCGGCGTGCTGAATGTGGGCGACCGACGCGCCACCGCCGCCAACGCGGTAATGTACGATCGGGCGGACAAAATCATCCCGCTGGACGACTACACGCTGGTGGCTATCGCAGGAGCGTACGGACGCGCGATGGAGGTGGTGCGCTACCTGCGCCATTCCTTCAAGTATTATGCTCGCAGCCAGCTCCAGCCCATGAGCCTCGATGGCAAACTGCAGGAGGTGAGCCGGGCGCTTGCGGCGAACCTGCCCAACGCGCTGGGCGGAATCGGGCTGTTTATCCCTATCCTCAGCGTCTACGATCCCGACCAAGAGCGCGGACGCATCTTCTTCTACGATGTCAGCGGCGCACGCTTCGAAACCCCCGAGTACGGCGCGGCAGGCTCTGGCTCGGAGCGCATTCGCGGCGTGTTTGACTACATTACGAAAACCAAGGGACCCTTCAGCGAGCGACCGCTGGAAGAGGTGCTTCGCGAGGCGATTTTACTGCTCGACATCGCGGCGGACTTAGACGCGGCGACGGGTGGCGTGGACAAGGTACTGCCCACCGCCCGCTATGTCACGCACGAAGGCGTGTTCGAAGCGCCCGAAAGCGACATCCGTGCAATCGTGCAATCGATCCGCAGTGGAGGCAACGCCTGATGCTGACCCCTTACGACTTTCAGGAGAACCTACAGCAGCGTGCGCAATATATTCGCAATCGTTTACGCGCCGGCAGCCCTGTGATCGGCATCAGCTACGACAACGGCGTGCTGCTGCTTGCCCTCAAGCGGCGCGGGCGCAAAGTATACGAAATCTATGACCGCCTGATGTTTTCTGCAATTGGCAATCAGGCGGATGTGGAGAACCTGCGCCTGGCTGCAATCGATTTCGCGCACCAGGAGGGGTTCGTGCGCAGCCCAGATGATGTGACGATTCAGCGTGTGGTGGGCTTTGCGCTTTCACCCGCGCTCAAAAAGGCGTTCGGCGACCCGCTCACCACGCCGTTTGTCGCACGCGCGTTGTTCGCGGAATTGCACCACCAGCCCGAACGCGATCTGTTCTATACCCTCAACTACGACGGCGAATTTGCGCCCTACGAACGATTCGCCGTAATTGGGGGCACGCAAACCGCCGAGGAGCAAGCCGCGCGCTATCTGGAAGCGAACCTAAGCGGCGTACCGACTTTCGAGACCGGCGTCGCCTTGGCGCTGACCGCGTGGGGAATCGCCTACGAGGCAGCGCAACAGGAAGATATCGACTCCGTGTCAGAGGAGGCAGGACGCGCGCGCCTGCGCGACATGCTCAACGAAGCCCAAGTGGAGCTCGGCGTGCTGGAGCGACAGACCCTGCGCGAGAACCGTTTCCGACTCATCCCGCAAGAGCAGCTGGAGCCGTTTCTGCGGCGGGTGTAATCGTGGGGTGCGCCTAACTCCCTGCGCCGAAGTTGAACAGCACAACAAGCAGGTCGGCGTCATCTACGATGCCATCGTGGTTCAAATCCGCCTCCGAATCGCTGGAGCCGAAGGCGAACAGCACCGCAAGTAAATCGGCGTCATCGATCACGCCGTCGCCGTTCACATCACCCAAAGTCTGAAAACTCAGGCTTAGGTAGGCGAATCCCTGCGCCGCGATGGACACATTCGATACTGTGATGGGCAAGTATTGAGCAGCACGCGCGCGCATCGTGTAGGTTCCAGGCGCGTTCACGCGCTCCGAGAACCTGCCGTAGGCGTCCAGCGTTGTCGTGATGGTTTGCACGGTGTTGCCACCTTGGATCAGCTCCAGCGTGAGGGGGGTTCCAAGAGGCAAACCTTGCCTGCCCTCCAGACGCGCCTGTCCTTGCACAATCGGGGGAGGGTTCACAGGGCGGATGCGATACACCCGATTCGAAAAGATACTCACCACATAGAGGTAGCCATCGGGACCGATGCGCATATCGGTGACCACCCCCCAGTTCGTTCCGATACGCGAAAGGTTTCGCTCTGCAACGCTATCTGCCACACGATCAGCTAACGCGCCCGCGAGGACGAAATCGTTGCGCTCGGCGTTCAGTGTAAACTGGTATAGCCCGCCGTTGTTGCTCTCGCCGACGATCGCCGTGTCACGCAGACTGGGTTCAAATCGCGCAGAGCGCACAAACGCGATGCTCGTGACGCCAATCGGCTGTAGCCACGAAAACACAGGGTCGGCGTAGTAGGCGTTGGGCAAGTAAACGAGGCTGCTCGCGTCGTAGGGCTGGCTCCCGTTTTCGTTGTAGGTCGCATCGCGCGAATCGGGACCCATAATCTTAAGCCAGCCGCTGTTAAACCCACGCCCCACGAGGTTGATTTCGTCGTACACATTCGGTCCGTTTTCCGTCATCCACAGCCGCGCCGTAAGGCTGTCGAAGGTCATGCCGAAACTGTTGCGGATTCCATACGCCCAGAGCTGGCGAATGCGTGAATCGGCGTGGCTCACGAAGGGGTTATCTGTCGGAATAGAGCCGTCCGGGTTGAGGCGAAAGATCCCCCCTACGCCTGCCACAGCGGTGTCGCTCGTGTTCTGCTCAATACGCGGATTGCCCAGGGTTCCCCGATTCAGGTCGCCCGTGACGCCATAGAGCTTACCATCAGGCCCGAACAGAATCACGCCCCCATTGTGGTTTGGACCATTGTTTTGCGTGGTATCGCGTGGGAACGAAACAATCAGTGTCGGCTCCACCAGTGCAGAGCCGTTCCAGCGATAGCGTTCCACCCGATTATCGGTCCAGTTGGCTTGCGTACTGGAGTCGCCCGTAGTACTGGAGCGCGTATAATAGAGGTACACATAGCCGTTAGTCGCGAACTGAGGATGTAGGGCAATCCCCAGCAACCCGCGTTCACTGGCGTAGTTGACGGGTAGGTCTAATACCGTGCTGACTACCACACCGTTCTGAACAAGCTTCACGCGCCCGCTGTTTTTCTCAATCACAAAAAAGCGAGAGGGGTCGGCTGGATCTAAGAACTCAATGGCGATGGGGAACGAAACTCCGCTGCTGACAACCGTTTCATAGGTGAGGTTCGTGTCTGAAAGTGTTTGCGCACACAAACGCCCTGCTACTACCAAACCAAATATCCCAATTCTGAAGCGTAGGCGCATGCCTCTATTATAGCCGATATTTGAGGGGGATAGGGCAGGTAGATTAGGAGGCTTTTTTCGCACGACGCACACACGACGCGACACCCTGTAAACTCCTAAAGATTTTCTTTGCATGTGCCGATAATTGATACTGAATATGCGCCACTGTGGTGTGAAGACACTTGACTCCGAAGACCTGAATCGGGTATCATTAAAGCGGAGGAGAGACATAGGGAACCCCACACACCGCAGGCAAGGAAGCCAACAGCACACTGAATTGAGGGCGCTGCCCCGCCTGTCAAAGGCGATCACTCTTTGTTGAGTCTGTTGGTTTGCGAAGCAGCATCCACCTTTGGCGCAGACGGCTCGCGCGTCTGTCGCCAACGCTGACGCTTTCTCCAAGAAGGCGCATGTTCCACCTTGGGAGGTGATATCATGATACAACGAAACGGATTAACGCGGAATCGACCGCAGGTAGCTTTCGTGAGTACCTATCCGCCCACGGAGTGCGGATTGGCTACCTTTACGCAGGATGTTTTGAACGCTGTCGAAAGGCATGGCTGGGATGGCGTGGTGGTGTCGGCAGATCACGAGATGCGTATTGAGCATCCTGACCCTCGCGTGGTTTATCAAATCCGCCGTGAGGAAAACGCCGACTACATCGAGGCGGCGCAGATGCTCAACCGCTCGCCCGTGCGCGTGGTGAGCCTACAACACGAGTACGGCATCTTCGGCGGTGAGATGGGCGACAAGGTGCTGACTTTTCTGCAACATCTGCGTGTGCCGGTTGTGACCACCTTGCACACGGTTGTCCCGAAACCCACACCAACTATGCGGGAGATTCTCCGCGAAGTCGTGCGCGCCTCCGATGCGGTTGTGGTGATGGCAGGCACGGCGGTGCGCCTGCTGGATACCGTCTACGACGCGCCGGTACACCATGTGTATGTGATCCCCCATGGTGCGCCAGAGCCGTTGCCCATCAGCCCCCAGGAAGCAAAAGCCCGAATCGGCATGAGCGGGCGCACGGTAGTGAGCACCTTCGGACTGGTGAGTCGCGGCAAGGGCATCGAGGATGTGATTCGCGCCCTGCCCGCCGTTGTGGAACAGTTCCCGAACCTGGTCTACATGGTGCTGGGCGAGACGCACCCCAAAGTGCGCGCCCAAGAGGGCGAAGCGTACCGCGAGTTCCTCATGAGCGAAGTGGAACGCCTGGGGCTCCACCAGCACGTGGTGTTTGTCAACCGCTACCTGACGCTGGACGATATTCGGTTATACCTACGCGCGACAGATATCTATATCACGCCCTATCTGAATCCGGACCAGATCACCAGCGGCACGCTGGCATATGCGATTGCGACAGGCTGTGTCGTCATCTCTACACCATATCTGTATGCCCGCGAGGTGTTGGCGGATGGCGGCGGGATGCTGGTGCAGTTCAATAACCCGAACTCGATTGCCGATGCGATGCTACAGCTCCTTTCCGACCCGGTGCTGATGCGCTATCATCGGCTGGTGGCTCAGCGCAAGGCGGCAGGGCTTAGCTGGAACCGCGTTGGGCAAGCCTATACCCACCTGTTCGAGCGCGTGGGACGCGACCTGACCCTGCCGTTCGGTGTAGTACAACCAGCGGTGTCCAGCTACTTAGAAAGCCAGCGGGCAGGGTAGCATCCGCTTCGCTGGTGTGCTGACACGCTTCCAACGCCCCGATAGATGCAAAAACTATCGGGGCGTTTTTGTGTATAATTCGGCGGGTGGCGTGTATGAAACGCGTGGCTCTGAAGCTAAGGGGATGGCTTTGGGTATTGGGATTGAGTGTGGGCGTGTTGGCGCTGTTTCTCGCGCCGTGGGTCATCCGCGAGTTGCGTCCTGCAACATCCGAAAGTGTATTTCAAGAGGCTCGTGCGCAACTGGGGATGCTACGCCACGAGAGCCAAATTATCGCTGCCGCGGGTGAATTGGTGTATGGCTGGGTTCGTGCGGGCGATCTCTCCACCGCGAAGGAGTTTGTAGAACGACTGCCCACAAAAGTCAAGCCGTATGTACAGCATCAACTCGTGTTGGCGTTAATCGATGGGGAGCGGCTGGACGATGCACTGCGCGAAGCGCCTCATTTGCTCACGACGAACTATGGATCAGTGTACGATGCGCCTGCGCCAACACGCCGCGACCTGTTCGTGCGATTGGCATATGAACTAATTAACGCACAGCGCTACGACGACGCATTGCGTGTAGTTGAGTGGATTGAGCAAGTAGATGAGGATGATACCCATCTGTTTTGTTATGTTTATCTCGCGGATGCTGCTGCCGATGCAGGTCGGCTTGAAGTCGCCGAGAAAGCGATGACGGCGTTGCGCGATGTGTATTTTGAGAGGTCTGTGGGCGCGTTTTTGCTTGTCAAAGGCTGGCTCAACCACAACCAGTCTCACAAAGCGTTGGAATGGCTGCGGAATCATCTCAAGGATCCCGAGTGGTATCCGATTCGCATGAGCGAACCGTTGCCCGATTCTCTGCAGGCGGTGGTGGACCGCGTGGCGCGTTTGGTTCGGCAGGGACGCATCCAAGAGGCGGCACAGCAAGCGGAGCAGGTTCTACGAAACTACCTCCTGAGCCATACGCAAAGCAACGCCGATTTTGATTTGTTGGTGCATCTCTCAGCGCGCTTTAGCGAAACGCTTCCACCCGCGACAATGCGCGCCCTGTTGCGGCGATTGCCCGTTGGGCGCTATCAGTGTGCTGAAAGCCACCTCAATGAAGGCTATCTCTACGGACTGGCGCGTGCAGGGCGCTGGCAGGAAGTGCGGCGTGAAATCAAGCTCAAGAACGGGCTTATCGCTGAGCCAGAACAGAAACTGTGGCTCGCAGTCGCGGCGCTGGCACAAAATCGAAATGACCTCGCTAAGCAGATGGGAATAGACCTCTCCGCGCGAAATCTCAGCCCATCAACTGCGCTCCTTGTTGCCTACTACTTGCTGGAGCAAGGACAAACGCAATTAGCAAAAGAGAGCGTCAACCGCGTGACGGTACCCCCTATACCAGTCCGCGTGCGTCAGGAGGTCCAGAACTTACTATCAGCGACATCCGTGCGCTCGGATGCGATTCTGCAGGCGATCCAAGAGCTCGCCCTCCACGAACCATACTTGTGGAGTAAAATTGGACACTCGCCACAGATACGCATAGTGGGGCAGACGCCCAACAGCCTTTTGAACTTCTTTCGGGGAGATTGTAGGATATCTGCAGGGCGAGCGGTACTCTGTGCTAACCGCCGAGTCTACCCAGCAATACTGACTCTATTGAACGAGGGATTTTTGAGCGATGGAGCGACAGAATGGTCCCTACCGCGCGCTATGCTGTGGCAGGATGATTATGACCCTTCGCTTGCGGAGTGGTTGTTGAATTCACCTGACGGGGATAGATTCTGCTTTGCCTATGGCGCGGCGGCTGCAGCGCAAGCGGGGCGATTCGAGGATGCCGAGCGCTTGATGCGGAAAGTTGGGGGAATATCACGCGGTTGGTATGATACCTATCGCCGCGGCTATGCTGTTGGTTTGGCGAAGAAGGGCGAGTTCCGTGCCGCACTCTGGGAAGCGAGGCGTATCCGAAGTGACACTCTTCGCATTGGCGCGTTGGCGCGTATCGCCGCCGAGATGCGTCGGCAGGGATTGTAAGCCCTGCCGTTGAGGTGGTGGCGTCTGAAAATAGACCTTGCCGCGTTGGTCGTCCTCTCGCGCTAAAACGGCGGGTTGGGCGGGTTGCCGATCGCATCCAGTTCGGTTTCTCGCGTGGCTTGGTTGCCCGCGCGGTCAACGGCGCGTACCTGCACACGCACTTTACCGCCCACGCCGTTCCACTGCGCGGTGAATGACCCTTGATACTGACCCTGTTGGAGGCTTAGCGCCACACTCGCCTGCGAGTTATCGGGATAGGTAATCACCGCAATCACATTAGCGACTCCCGATTCGGCGTCGGCGGCGCTCGCTGTAACTTGCGCGCTTGCGCCTGAGTACAGCACCGAAGGCGAGACCCCAAGTGTACCGATGTTCGGCGGGTTCGTATCCGAGCCAGTGTTCGGCGGGGGCGTGCCTCCACCGCCGCCTCCGCCGCCACATGCTATCACCGACAGCGCAAACAACCCAACCAGACAACCTGTCCAGAAAATCCCACGCGATTTTTGTGTACGCATCGCTTTCACCGTGTGAGCAAAATAGGAACGACGCTTCGCGCAATTTGCCCGTCTTCGCTCTGAGCCATAATCTGCACGGTGTAGGCGCCCGGAGGCAAGGCGCGTCCGACATCGTCGCGTCCATCCCAAGTGAGTTGCACCTGCCCTGCCGAGCGGACGGTTTGCAGCGGGAGGGTACGCACTGTGCGACCGTTCAGAAGCACTTGTGCTTGCACCTGTGCCGCGGCGGTGAGCGTCGCTTGGATGACGAATGCGCCGTTCCCGTTGCGCCCACCCGAAACGCTGGGCATGAGGATGCGAAGCAGTTGCGAGCGGCGTGTAGGCTCAATTGTGAAGTGGAACTCGCCGCCTTCTGCAGGCACTGTGAATCGATAGATTCCGCGCCCACGCAGAGGAATCGCACGTCCTGTCTGCTCGTCGCGCAAGCGCATATCGATACCGTGGGGCAGCAGCGCGATGTCAGGCAGGCGCAACTCCACGATGCGAGCGGCTTCACCCGACGCCACTTGCAGCCTCAGGTGCCAGCGCATCGGCGTCTCGGTGCGCAGGTCGGCGGAAAGCCTCTGCTGCGCATGCTGGAGGCGCAGTTGCACAGGCATTTCGCCTGTGGGCGCGTCGGGGGGCGCAATGGCTTGAACGGAGCGTCCCCTACCCAACACGACCTCACTGCTATGCCCTTCCACCACCGCTTGTAGGCGCAGCGCCCACATCGAGGCGTTCATAAAGGCGCGCGTCTCTGCCCGTCCGCGCGTCGCAGGGTTGAGGATAAGCGTGCATGGGCGCAACGCCAGGACCCACGCCGCTTGACCTGCGGGAAGCGTTCCGCGTGCAATCGGCAAGATGGCAGGGTCATAGAGCAGTTGGTAGCGTCGCTGGGTGGCGTCCCACATCCAGCCATAGTTGGCAATCCAGCCTGCTTGCGCCGCCTCGTTCAGACCGCGCACTTCACCTGCGGATTCAACACGAATGGCAGCGTCGCTCCACGCCAGCTCGGTCAGGTAGGGGTTGCTAATTAGGTTCCAGCCCGTCTGCAGCGGGATGCGCACCTCACCCGTAATAGGCGTGCCGCTCAAGTTTGGCTGGACGGGGGTATCGGCTTTGAGGAAATAGCCGCGCCCCACCTGCAGCGCGTCCACATCGCTGTATTGGTTGCTGTCGGCGTTCCACGCCACCACGCGCACCCCGTGAAGACCGAGCGCGCTCAAACTCGAATCGGCGGTTTGGAGGTTCAGTCCCACTGCGACGATACCCTGAATCTGGGTGGGCAAGGTGTTCGAGATTACGATAGGTTGCGAAGCGCTCCAAGCGCTCCACTGGTTCGCAGCGTCACGCGCACGGGCACGCCAACTGCCTGAACCTGCGGGCAGCGCCTGACTCACGGGCACGCGCACCGTTGCCTCTTGACCACTGGGCACTGACACGCTCAGGAACTGAAACTGTCGGTTGCCGATGCTTACCTCAATCTCATAGACGAGCGCTTCGTTTTCGGGGTCCGTCGCACGGAGGCGGAAGATGGGCGTGGCGGAAGTGGTGGCGTTCGCTACGGGTTGGAGCAGTTCAGGGATCGCAGGTGGATTGTTGGGCGAGCCGCCGCCATCGTTGTTGTCCTCTTGCACGGTAAAGGTGCGCCACTGGCTCCAGTCGCTGGTGGCGTTGCGGGCGTCCAGCGCACGCGCCCGCCACTGGTGCGTGCCGACAGGTACTGGCTGATTGCTGGAGACGGCGATGGACGCCGGTTGCCCAGAATCGACGAACTCGGTCTGCAAGGTGCGGTCGCCGCCGTCTGCAAGTTGGATTTGGATTTCGGCTTTGACGCGGTCGTTGTCGGGGTCGGTCAGGCGCACGGTGAAAGTGGGGGTTGGGGCAGTGGCGGCGTCGGGAACGGGTTGCACCAGTTCGGGAATAGCGGGTGGATTGTTGGGGGCAGGCACAGTGAACGCGCGGGCATTGCTCCAATCGCTGGCGGCGCCAAACGCATCTTCCGCACGGGCTTGCCAAGTATAGTTCCCGGGCGGCAGCGGGTTTTGGGCGCTTACTGCCAAAGAGACCTCACTGCCCGAGCCAACCAGTTCGGAAGTGAGGGTGCGCTCGAAACCGCCATCGCCTCTAATCCGCACAATCGCACGACAGCGATCCCCGTCGGTATCACTCAGTTGCAAGCGGAAGGTGGGGGTGCGGTTGGTCGTTGCGCCCTCGTCGGGTTCCAACAGCGTGGGGACGCTCGGGGCGTTGTTTGGCACGGTGAAGGCGCGTGTGCTGCTCCAATCGCTCACGGCGCCTTGATCGTCGTAGGCGCGGGCACGCCAAGTATAACCCCCT
>NKPV01000138.1 GCA_002254605.1 Armatimonadetes bacterium JP3_11 | reverse complement strand
GGCGAGGGGTGTTGCCCTCACCCCCGTCCCCTCTCGCAGAGGGCGAGGGGGGGACTCATTTTCAAGGCGTTCACCCCCTCTCCCACGCGGTGGGAGAGGGGGCAGGGGGGTGAGGGGGAAAGACAACTCTGCCCCTACTACGACTGGAACACGGTGCGTAGGGCGTCGGCGATATGGCGCAGCCCCAGTTCAGGGAACAGGCGATAGCCGCTCACCTCCGCCGTGATGTAGCCCGTGTAGCCAATCGCCTCCAGCGCGGCGCGCACGGCAAGCCACGGCACATCCCCTTGGAGCGGGTTCGTGAAGCCTTGAATGTTGCCGATGTCGGCACGAAAGTCTTTCACATGGACGCGCTTGATACGGCTGCCCAGAATGCTAATCCAGTGCTGGGGGTAGCCATAGGCGAGGATATTGCCTGCGTCGAAATAGACGCCGACATACGCGCTGCCCACCGAATCGACCAGTTGGCGCATCTCCAGGGGGCTAAGCAGGAAGCGGTTCCACACATTCTCGATGGCAATCGCCACTTTGCGCCGTTCGGCTTCGGGAGCGAGTTGTTTTAGGGCAGTTTCAGCGCGTTCGTACGCCACATCGTACGGCGTCTCGGGGGTCACCACCCCCGGCACGACCAAAATCGCGTCCACGCCCATCGCCTGCGCGAGGCGCAACTGATGACGGCAGAGTTCCAGCGATTCTTCGCGCACTTTCGGGTCGGGGTGCGTGAACGGTTTTTGCCAGTAGACGCCTGTGGAAAGGGAACTCAGTTCCACCCCTATCGCGTCGGCTTCGCGCCGAAGGGCGCGGGCGTCGGCGTCGTCAGTAGCGGGGCTAAGCGCGCCCTCAAAATCCATGTTGAACTCTATCGAGTCGAAGCCCGACTCTTTCGCAACGCGCAAGCAAGTTTTGAGGTCCCAGTTGCTGGGCATCGTCCAGCGGTTAATGCCGATTTTAAAGATGGACATAGCGAATCACCTCTCCGTGTGTTAGATGGATGTTCCAGTTGGCTGCGATGGTTGCGCCGACATCGGCGAGGGTCGCGCGCGTGCCGATATGATAGCCCTCGGGGAACGCAGGGCTGTAGAGGAGCAGGGGCAGGTACTCGCGCGAGTGATCGGTGCTGGGGGTGGTGGGGTCGTTGCCGTGGTCGGCGGTCAAAATCAGCAGGTCTGTCGGTTGCAGGCGAGGCAACAGGTCGGCAAGCATCGCATCGAACGCCGCCAGCGCGCGGGCGAAGCCGTGGGGGTCGTTGCGGTGTCCGTAGAGCATGTCGAAGTCTTCGAAGTTCGCGAAGAGGAACGCGCAGTCGCTATGCAGCGCACGGAGCAGGGCTGCATAATGTTCGGGATTGCTTTGCGTGCGCTCCGCCTGCCGAAAGCCGCGATAGACGAACAGTTCAGGCACGACGCCAATCCCGTAGACGCCGATGCCCCGTTCGGAGAGGGCGTCGATGAGGTTATGGGGGGGTGGGAGCGGAAAATCGCGGCGGTTCTCGGTGCGCTTGAAGGTTTCTGGGCTGTCGCCGACGAACGGGCGGGCAATCACGCGCTGCACATGGTGCGGCGGCTGGAGCAGTGCGCGGGCGATTTCACACATCTGGTAGAGTTCTTCCAGTGGGATTACCGCCTCGTGCGCGGCGATTTGGAAGACGCTGTCGGCGCTGGTGTAGACGATGGGCTTGCCCGTGCGCAGGTGTTCCATACCGAGCTGCTTGATAATCTCCGTGCCCGATGCGGGATAGTTGCCGAGCGTCTCTCTGCCGATTCGGGCTTCAAACGCTCGAATCAGTTCGGGTGGGAAGCCGTTCGGGTAGGTGGGGAACGGGGTTTCGATGTGGATGCCCATCATCTCCCAGTGTCCTGTGACGGAGTCTTTGCCTTTGGAGTGGGGTTGCACTTTGCCATAGTGGGCGCGTGGCGGGTTGGCAGGTGGGACACCGCGCAACGCAAGGATGTTGCCCAGCCCCAGCGACTGCAGCACGGGCAGGTTCAGCCCCCCGACGGCTTCAGCTAAGTGTCCCAAGGTGTTGGGGTGGTTGACGCCTGTATCGCCGTAGTCGGCGGCGTCGGGCGCCGCGCCCACGCCACACCCATCCAGCACCACCAAAATTATGCGCTCAAATCGCATTACTCGCTCCCGTGAACGGCGGCTTGCTCTGGCAGGCTCACAATGTGGATGGTCACCAACCCCTTCGCCAATTTGAGGCTGGTTTCCACAGCCTCTGCCAGGCGCGACTGCACCCCATCGCGAACCACAATGCGGTCGACCACAATCTCGATTGTGTGCTGTTTGTAGCGGTCGAGTGGCGGGACTTCCGTGACCTCGTACACTTGTCCATCGACTCGCACGCGCACGAAGCCGAGTTTTTGCGCCTCGCTGAACACATGGCGATATTCCCCTTTGCGTCCGCGCACGACAGGGGCAAGCACCTGAATGCGCGTCCCTTCGGGCAAGCGCATCACGGTATCTACGATGCCATCCACGGTTTGCCGCGCGATGGGCTTGCCGCACTGGGGGCAGTGGGGACGCCCCGCACGGGCAAACAGCAGGCGCAGATAATCGTAAATCTCCGTCACGGTGCCGACCGTGCTGCGCGGGTTGTGGCTGGTAGATTTTTGGTCGATGGAGATTGCGGGCGACAGCCCCTCGATGTAATCCACATCGGGCTTGTCCATCACGCCGAGGAACTGACGCGCATACGACGAGAGGCTTTCGACATAACGGCGCTGACCCTCAGCATAGAGCGTATCGAACGCCAGCGTCGATTTGCCCGAACCCGACACGCCCGTAATCACCACCAACTTGTCGCGCGGGATCTCCACATGCAAGTTCTTTAGGTTATGCTCCCGTGCGCCCGATATGATGATTTTGTCCTGTGCCATCTGAGGGAATTGTACCTGTTTCGGACTCTATCTATGCAGGGCAGTACCCCTGAGAGCAGGTACAATTACCACTCAGTATGGAGACTCTGATTGCGCTTGTGACGCTTGCTGCACTGGAGATTGTGTTAGGGATTGACAATATCGTTTTTATTTCGATCTTGACCGACAAGTTGCCTCCGGAGCAGCGGGCAAAGGCGCGTTTTATTGGGCTGAGCCTTGCCTTCTTGCTGCGTATCGTGTTCCTGCTTTCCATCACTTGGATTATGCGTCTTGAAAGTCCGCTGTTCACGGTACTGGGCAACGAATTCTCGGGGCGCGATCTGATCCTAATTGCGGGTGGGCTATTTCTGATGGGGAAGGCGACTTATGAAATCCATCACAAAATCGAGGTCGCTCAGGGCGAAATCAAAGCGCCCAAGGTGCTTACCCTCACAACGGCTATTATCCAAATTGTTCTGGTGGACTTGGTGTTCTCGGTGGATTCGGTGATTACGGCGGTGGGGTTGGCGCGTGAGTTGTGGGTGATGATTACCGCCGTGCTGATTGCGATTGTGTTTATGATAGCGTTTGCAGGCAGCGTGAGTCGGCTTATCGATGCACACCCTTCCCTGAAGGTGTTGGCGCTTGCGTTTCTGGTGCTGATAGGGTTCAACCTGATGGGCGAGGGGTTCGGCTACAAGATTCCCAAAGGGTACACCTATTTTGCGATGGCGTTTTCGCTGGCGGTGGAGGTGTTGAACATTCGGCTGCATCATCGCCCTGTGAAATCGCCCAAGACGCCGCCCCAGTCATAGCGTGCGTATCGGCTATAATATTCGCTGTATGCCCGCGATTGTTGTGGAGCGTCTGTCTAAAACCTACTATTCGTACAAGCGTCCGCCGGGGGTATGGGGCGCGGTGAAGAGCCTCTTCAAGCGCGAACGGCACGCGGTGCAAGCCGTGCGCGACATCACTTTCACCATCGAGGAGGGCGAGTTGGTGGGTTTTTTGGGTCCGAACGGCGCGGGGAAGACCACCACACTCAAGATGTTGTCGGGCATCATTTTTCCCACTTCGGGCACGGCGCAGGTGCTGGGCTACATCCCTTGGGAGCGACGCCCCGAAATGCAGCGCCAAATCGCGCTGGTGATGGGGCAGAAGATGCAGCTCTGGTGGGATTTGCCCCCATATGAGTCGTACATCTTGCTCAAGGCGCTCTATGAGGTGCCCGACGACGCCTTCGAACGGCGTGTTCACGAACTGGCGGAGATGCTGGAGATTCGCCATGTGCTGCATACTCAGGTACGCCGCTTATCGCTGGGCGAGCGGATGAAGTGCGAGCTGCTGGCGGCGCTGCTCCATCGCCCGCGCGTGCTGTTTCTGGACGAGCCGACCATCGGGCTGGATGTGGTCTCCCAAAAACGCATCCGCGAGTTCCTGAAAGAGTACAACCGCCGCGAACGCACCACAATTTTGCTCACCAGCCACTATATGCAAGATGTGCAGGAGTTGGCGCAGCGAGTGCTGATTATCCATCACGGGCAGTTGATTTTCGACGACACACTGCGTGCCCTGATTGAGCGATACAGCCCCTCGAAAGCGTTGCATCTGCAGTTCGAGCGACCCGTCTCCGTGGACGCGTTGAGTCGTTTCGGGCGTGTGGTGCGGGCAGACGCGCTGGAAGCCGTGCTGGAAGTCCCTCGCGAACAGGTCAGTCGCGTCGCCAGCGAAGCGTTGCAGGCGTTGCCCATCCACGACATCACGATTGAGGAGGTGGATGTGGACGAGATTATCCGCGACATCTTCGCCGGCAAACACGCAGCAGCGACTGTGGAGCTGTGATGCCGAAGGCAGTTTCATTCGGTGTGTAATCACCTTGCCCATCAGCAAGTGTATGGGTACCTATTGTTCATTAGTAAGTGTGTCCGAAAATTCTAAAGCCCTCACCCCCGGTCCTCTCTCCCGCGACGCGGGAGAGGGGGGCATCACCCAAACTGCATTGTCTTGCTCTCAACCCCGCCCACACGCAAGAGAGCGCAGTCATTCCAAGACACACTCAACTCACCCACCCTGTGAGCGAAAGGGACTGGGGGCATGGGCTAGAAGTGGCCTGAACACTCCCCCCTCTCCCACTCGGTGGGAGAGGGGCAGGGGGTGAGGGCATCCAGATTTTTCGAACGCTCTCGGAAAAGTTGAGAGTGATTATGACTGCATGTTCTTTATAGCATCGTGAATTTCTCTAAGGTTGGCGAAATGCGTGTTAAGCTTTTCTATAACCTCATCCGGATCGGCGAACCGTTCACGATAGCCACAGTGCGAAAGGTCGTTCCGAACCTCACGAACTTCCTTCCACGCTGACCTGTATTTCTCATACACATCAGGATGCGCACCAGCAAACCGCTCAAGGAAATCACGAACCTCTTTTAAATC
>NKPV01000031.1 GCA_002254605.1 Armatimonadetes bacterium JP3_11 | reverse complement strand
CTACCCGGCTCAAGGCGCGGGCAACCTCACCGCGGGCATCGTGTTCAACACGCCGACGACGGGTTATATGAATGTCACGGTACAGTTCGATGTGCGCTGGAGCAACACGGCATCGAAGTACCTGCGCTTCCAGTATACCTACGACGGCGTGAATTGGAACAACGGACCCCAACTGGTAGCCGGTGGAGGCGACTGGTGGTACGGTCCCAACAACGGCAACACCCGCATCTTGGTGAACTTCACGGGCGATACCAACGCCGACAACAACCCCAACTTCGCGTTCCGCATCTTGGCAGAGTTCGCTCCGGGTACGAATGCCTACGAAGCCGCGGCATCGGGTCGCAGTTATAGCACAAGTGGCACCGTTCGCTACGATCTGGTTGAGGTGCGTGGGATGGTCGTGCCGGAGCCTGCGAGCCTGCTGGCGTTGGGCGTCGGTGTTGCGGGGCTAATTGGGCTGCGCCGTCGGAATAAGCGGTAAAACCCCTCAGTGAATGTGCGCACGGCGGGTGGGCGGTAATTCTCCCACCCGCTTTTGAGTGCACTCACTTCAGTATCTCTTGCAGCGTTTTGATGACACGCTCAGGGCGCACACTCAGCATGCACTGATGGCGCTCCAGCAGGCAGTCGGCGTTGCGGAATCGGTTCTCATAACATTTGCTGCATGGCTCTTCGGGCAAAATCCGATAGAGGTGGGGTACGGGGGGCGTCCATACCATCCACGGGCTTGCCCCAAACAGCGCGATGGTGGGGGTACGCACACTGTAGGCGATGTGCATAATCCCGTTGTCCACTGAGATACACGCTTTCGCGCGTGCGAGCGCGCCTGCAACTTGGGGCAGGCTGAACCGCCCGCGCAGGTCGATGAGTGCGGTGTGATGCAGCAGCCACGATTCGGTATCGCCCGTGTGGTAGACCGCGTTTTGGCGCTGGGGGTGATCGCCCAATAGCCCCACCCGATAGCCGTTCGCGAAGCACCAGTCAATCACCTGTTTCCAGTAGTCGCGTATCCAGAGTTTCGCGCTGCGTCGCCCCCCTGTGGCGATGAGGACTTCGGGAATCGGGCATTCGGGGTCGCGCATGGGAACTTCCGTGCGGTAGAAGTCGGTCTCCACGAACGCCAATCGGCACCAGATTTCACCGATATAGGTGCTTTTGAGGATGTCGCCATAGCGTTGCAACAGGTCGGGCGCCGACCAGAACTCGTCGTGCAGGCGGTGGAGTTTATCGGGGGGCTTGGGCACCTCCTCGCGCAGGTCAGCGCCGAAGCACTTGCCGACCACATAACGCGGCCGGAGCATATGCGCCACGAACGCCATCGTGGGGTGGAAGTCGCAGTTGATGACGAGGTCGTACTCGCCTGCCCGAGCGCGCCGTTGCGCCAGAAACGCGGGCAACTCCTGCAGGGCGTTGGGGTTGCCGAACACCGAAAACCGTGCATCGATATAGGGTAGGGCTTCCTCCAACTCGCGCGTGCGTTCCCCACTGAAATAGTCCAGCGTGCAGTCGGGATACTTCTCTTTGAGACCGCGCAGCAGGGGCGTGATAATCACAAAGTCGCCCAGCGCGTCATAAAACAGCACCGCGATATGGGGGCGCGGGCGCAGAGGCTGGTTGTTGAACCATTCCATATGGGTTAATTCTACCAGAATGTGTCGGGCAGCGTGCCTTCGTACAGGGCTTTGCCGACGATTACGCCTTCCAGCGTGGTGGCTTGCGCCAAGCCGCGCAGGGCATGGAGGTCGGCTTCGTCGCGCACACCGCCTGAGGCGATTACAGGCACAGCGACCGCTTTGAGGAGTTCCACCAGTGGTTCCAGCGCGACGCCTTGCAGCGTGCCGTCTCGTTCCACCTGCGTAAAGACGATACGGGTCACGCCGCGCTCAGCCATCTGCCGGGCGAACTCCAGATAGGGCATCTCGGACACATGTCGCCACCCGTGCGTGACCGCGGCGCCCGATTTGACATCCAGCGCGAGAGCGACCCGCTCGCCGTAGGTCTGAAACATTCGCTCGGCGAAATCGGGATTCTGCACAGCGACGGTGCCGATGAGAACGCGCTCCGCGCCGGCATCGAGCAGTTGCTGGATATGCGCTTCGGTGCGCACGCCGCCGCCGACTTGGATGGGGATGTCCACTGCCCGTGCGATTCGGGCTATGAGTTCCAGCTGCACGGGTTCGCCCGCTTTTGCGCCGTCTAAGTCCACCACATGCAGGCGTGGCGCGCCGCGTTGTGCCCAGTGCTGGGCGACGGCAATCGGGTCATCGTGATAGCGGGTTTCACGCGCGTAGTCGCCTTGGAGCAGGCGCACCGCGTAGCCTCCGCGCAGATCGATGGCGGGGATGACTTCAAACGGCTTCATCAGTCGCCAATTGTACCGAAGTTGAACAGCACAATCAGCAGGTCGGCGTCATCCACAGCGCCGTCGCCGTTCAGGTCGGCTTGGGGGTCGCTGCCGCCGAAGTTGAACAGCACAATCAGCAGGTCGGCGTCATCGATCTGATTATCGTAGTTGGCGTCGCCGTTGATTAAGCTCCAGTCGGCGTTCACGACGCCGCTGCTACCAATAGTGAGCGTTTGCCGTCGCGCCAGCCAACCGGGAACAGAGACCCGCACCTGCACCGTTCCGGAAAGCCCGGTTTGTAGGCTGTATGTGCCGTTTGCGCCCAAAGTTACGAACGCGGTGTCGGTCTGCGAGCCGTTAGTGAGTGCGAACTGCGCCGTTTTGCCTGCAGGGTTGGGGAGGTAGTTTTCCAGAATCACCTGCCCGCTGAGCGTCGGGGGCGGGTTGATTCGCCAGATCCCTGCGCCGGGCACATTCTGTGCGCCCTGATTCACCGTGGCGACAACATACACCGCGCCATCGGGTGCAGCAACAAGCAGCTCGGGGGTCTCGTCGGCGGCGCTGAGCGGCGGCAGGTAGCCTTGCGCCATCAAGGCGCCATCAGAGCGCAACCACTGCAGCGCAGGCTTCCAACGGTCGGGACTAGGCAGCAGTTCGCCAATTAGTTGCACCAGCGCGCCCGTAGGGGTACTTACACCCGCGACAGGACGGTACACGCCCGTGAGCGACTGCGAGCCGATGAGCATGCCGTTGGGCAAGCCCAGCGCGCTCGCCATGCCGCGCGTGTCGGGGGTCTCCCACCCGCCGCTGGCGAGCCACACCGCGCCGCTTACAGCCAGCACATCGGGAATCGCGTCGCCCGCTGCAACGCCCAAATCCCACTGCCCGAGCGTGTTGCCGTTGGCGCCGTTCACACGGCACATGCGTAAACGCATTTGCTGAGCGGAACTATTCCAATAGTCGCCCAGCAGGTAGAGGCTGCCGTCGCTCGCTTGGGCGAACTTTTCTGTGCGCAATGGCAGGACGCGCTCATAAATTGTCGCGCCCGCGTTATTAATCGCGCGAAGGTAAGTGTGTGAAAAGGGCTTTAGTAGATCGTTCACCTCTCCGTCCACAAAGAGTACCAGGGTTGTGTTGGCGTTTAGGCGCACCATCCCGACAGGGGTGCGATTCGCCAGTAAAGTGCTCGGCGGAGGGTACTGATTCGCCGCTACCTGATTCCCGTTCGCGTCGTAAATCAGCCGTGCGAAACCAATGCCGCTGTTGCCGATGATGTGTAGCACCTCCACGCCCCCTTCGGGACGCACAGCCAACTGGCGAATCACATCATATAAGCTCAAATCAATAGTTACAGACCAGAGCAAGTCACCTTGAGCCGACCAACGCTGAACGAACGCGATGGAATTGGTATCGGCGCGCGTGATTGCCAAGTAGAACGAGTCGTCGGGGGCGACCGCAATCGCTTCTGCGTATTCCGCTTGCGTGAGCTCGCCAAAAGTGCGCGTCCACAGCAGGTCGCCGGTGGGGGAATATTTGACGATGGCGACGCTATTGAATGCCTGCGTTTCGTGAATGAACCGTCCTGCCACAATCAGGTTCCCCTGCGAGTCGGTGGCAGCGACTTGCGGGAGAAAGCCCCGCGAGTTCGGATGTAGGTATAAACGGCTCCACGCCACACTCTGAGTGTAGGCGCAGGCTACAGCGAGAACGAGTCCCCAAAAAGCGAACCACGAGCGCATCAGCTCTATTATAGCACAGATTGCGCTATATCGCTTCGGTAGTGCATCCCTTCGAACTGGATTTGCTCGACGGCTCGGTAGGCGTTCTCACGGGCGTCGGCGAGGGTCGCCCCCAGCCCGACGATGTTCAGCACGCGCCCGCCGCTGGTCACAATGCGCCCTCCTTCGGCGCGTGTCCCAGCGTGAAAAATCTGCACATTGGGCAACTGGCTCGCCGCTTCCAGTCCCTCGATAGGCAATCCCGTGCGGTATTCGTGGGGGTACCCACCCGATGCCAGTACCACACAGACGGCGGCGCGATTACTAAACTGCAACGGTGTTGTGTGCAGCTGCTCTGCAATCGTCGCCATGGCGAGTTCTATCAAGTCGCTCTCCAGCAGGGGCATCAGTACCTGCGTTTCGGGGTCGCCGAAGCGGCAGTTGAACTCTAATGTGTAGGGCTGTTCGTCCTGCACCATCAACCCTGCGTACAGAACCCCTTGGTAGGGAGTGCCCCGTCGCGCCATCTCGGCAATTACGGGGCGCACAATCTGGCTCATGGCGGTTTGTATCAGCTCGGGGGTCGCGTCGGGCAGGGGGGTATAGCAGCCCATACCGCCTGTGTTCGGTCCGCGGTCGCCGTCTAAGGCGCGTTTATAGTCGCGCACTGGGGGCATCGGGCTTGCGGTGTTTCCATCGGTCAGGCACAGTAGGGACATCTCGCGCCCGTGCAAGCGGTCTTCGATGACAATGCGCTGCCCTGCCTCCCCCAGCCCGCGCTCCACCATCAGAAACTCCACCGCGTCCAGTGCGTCGCTGAGGGTCTCGCACACGAACACACCTTTGCCCAACGCTTCGCCGTCGGCTTTGATGACGCAGGGGCGCTGGATGAATCGCTCGCGGAGGTAGGCGTGCGCCTCCTCGGGCTGGTCGAACACGGCGAAGGGCGCGGTCGGGGCGTTCACTTGCGCCATGAGGTGCTTGGCGAAGGCTTTGCTGCCTTCCAGTTGCGCCGCGGCGCGTGAGGGACCGAAGCAAGGGATGTTCGCCTCGTGCAGCGCGTCTGCCAGTCCAGCAATCAGGGGCGATTCGGGACCGACCACCACAAGATCGATCGCGTTCTGTTGCGCAAAGGCAACGAGTTCGGAGATAGCTTTCGGCGCGATAGGGACGCACTCGGCGAGTTGGGCGATACCCGCATTGCCGGGGGCGGCGTAGAGCGTGTCGCAATGCGCACTTTGGCGCAGTTTCCACGCCAGCGCGTGCTCGCGTCCGCCGCCGCCGACAAGCAGAATGCGCATCAGCGCTTCACGAACTGGAAGCCGCGGCGTGCGCCGTGGCGCCCGTACTTCTTGCGCTCTTTCTCGCGGGCGTCGCGGGTGAGCAGTCCATTCTGCTTCAGCACGGCGCGGTATTCGGGGTTCACATGCAGCAGAGCGCGTGCCACGCCGTGCCGAATCGCGCCTGCCTGTCCCGACAGTCCGCCCCCGCGCACGGTCGCCTTAATGTCGTACTGCCCCTCTATTCCCAGCAGGCGCATCGGTTGCGTCACGATGCGCTCCAGAATGGGGCGTCGGAGGTATTCGGACGCTTCGCGTCCGTTGATAGTAATTTTGCCTTCGCCTGGCGTGAGCCACACCCGCGCGGAGGCGGTCTTGCGTCGTCCTGTCCCGTAGTATCGAATTGGCTCCATAGCGTCTACTCCTTACACTTCGTAGGGTTGGGGCTGCTGTGCGCTGTGGGGATGTTCGGCGCCCTGAAACACGCGCAGCCGCTTGAGCATACGGGCGCGTAGTTTGTTCTTGGGCAGCATGCGGCTCACCACACGCGTCACCATCTTTTCGGGCTTCTCGGTCATCATTTTGCGGCGCGTGTAGGCGCGCAACCCGCCTGGGTGCATCGTGTGATGGTAAATCACCTCGTCCAGTTTGCTCCCCGTGAAAATCGCCTTCTCCGCGTTCAGGATAATCACATGGTCGCCCATATCCATGTGGGGGGTGTAGGTGGGCTTGTGTTTGCCTTGCAGCAGGCGTGCCACCTGGGCGGCAACTCGCCCGACGGGCTTGCCCGCCGCATCGACGACCCACCAGGTTCGCTGGATTTCGTCTTTTTTCATCGTATAGGTTCGCTGTAGCATAATCACTGCCTCCTTCTGTGGCTTAGACTTTGTTGTCCAAGCGACTGCAATGTCGGCACGGGCAATTCCTGTCCGTGCTACCGTTTATATTTTACCTTCATTAGGCATAGTCCCGCCGCGGGCGCCATGTGGGTCGCCTGCACGCGGTTTTCAAGTCGCTCGCGCAGCGATTCGACGCCTTGCTTGCCTTCGCCCACGCGGGCTAATTCGCCCACAATCAGGCGCACCATTCCGCGCAGGAAGCCATTTGCTTCCAATTCAATACACACGCCGTCGCGTGTGGGTTGCACCACGGCGCGAGAGAGTCGGCGCACGGTGTTTTTCTCGGTCGGTATCTTGACCGAGAAGGGGCGGAAATCGTGTTCGCCCAGAATCGGCTCCAGCGCCGCCTGCATCGCTTCGATGTTGAGCGCACGCGGATAGTGCCAGGCGTACCGTATTTTCCACACCGACGGATGCGCGCCCGTATAGATATGGTAGCGATACACTCGGCTCTTTGCCGACAGACGCGCGTGAAATTGCGCGTTCTCCTCCTGCGCTTTCAGGACTTTCAAGTCCATCGGTAGGCGACGGTTAAGGATTTCGGTCAGTCGCTCCACCGGCACTGGGCGACAGGTGAAGAAGTTCACCACCTGTCCTCGCGCGTGCACGCCTGCATCGGTTCGGCTTGCGCCAATGAGTTCCACTGGTTCACCCAGCGTTGCCTGCAGGACAGTTTCGAGCACGCCTTGCACGGTGCGCACGCCTGCTTGTCGGGCGAAGCCGTGAAACGCGGTGCCGTCATACTCGACCTGCAGGCGCAGGTTGCGCATGCCTACTCTACCAGTTCGAGTTGCGCGGTTTCGACCGCATCGCCACGCCGTACCCCGACGCGCACGATGCGCGTATAGCCGCCGTTGCGGTCTTTGTAGCGTGGCGCGATGTTGTCAAAGAGATGCTTCACCAGGCTTTCGTCGCGCAGGAACGCGCGTGCCTGACGCCGAGCGTGCAGGGTGTTCTGCTTCGCCAGCGTGATCATCTTCTCCGCCAGTCGGCGCGTCTCCTTCGCACGAGTGACGGTTGTGACAATCTTTTCATGAATGAACAGCGAGCGCACCTGATTGCGCAGCATGTGCATGCGGTGGTCGCTGGGGCGCCCTAACTTGCGATAGCCGGCTCCGTGATTCATGATTGGCTTCGCCTCCTTCCCGATTTCATCAGGCTCAGCCCCATCGAGCTGAGTTTCTCTTCCACTTCTTTTTTGGCGGTGTCGCCGAAGTTGCGCAGGTCAAGCAGTTTCTGTTCGGGTGTATTGAGCAGTTTATACAGGGTGTCTATGCCGCCGCTGCGCAGGGCGTTCAGCACGCGTGTGGAAAGCCCCAAATCTTCCAGCGGTCGATCGGGTACGGTGACGCCGGGCGGCGCGGAGACCACCGCTGTCGATTCGCGCGTGCCTGCTTCACCGCCTAAGGTCATCAGACGGCTGAACTGCTCGCGCAAGATCGCCGCAGCCTGATACACGGCTTCTTCAGGCGCAATCGCGCCATTTGTCCACACTTCCAAGATCAGGCGGTCGTAGTCGGTGCGTTCACCCACCAGGGTCGGTTCCACCAGAAAGTTCACTTTTGTGACGGGGTTGAACAGCGCGTTGGTGCGGATTTCGCCCACCGAGCCACGCCCGCGCTCGCGTTTGAGCGCCGCGACATAGCCCCGCCCAATCTCCACTGTGATTTCAGCACTAAGACGCGCGCTGGAGTCGCTCAGGGTCGCCAAGTACAGCTCGGGATTCACAATCTCCACATCGGCGGGTGCTTGAATATCTGCAGCCGTGACGCGCCCTGGACCTTGCACCTGCAAGCGCAAGGTGTATTTATCGCGCGGCTGAGTCGAGTGGATGCGAATCGCCACATTTTTGAGGTTAAGCAGGAAGTGGATGGTGTCTTCCTTGACGCCCGGTATCGGTTCGAATTCGCTCAGCACGCCCTCGATACGCACGCTGGTAATCGCCGCGCCGGGGATGGACGAGAGTAGCACGCGGCGCATGGCGTTGCCAAGCGTCACGCCGTAGCCACGCTCCAGCGGCTCCACCTCAAACTTGCCATAGGTCGGTTCGCTGACTAAGGTGCGAACCTGCGTCTGAACCATTTGCACCGTCATAAACTGTAGTTGCCTCCTTAGCGGCTATAGAACTCGATAATCTTCTGGATCTCGATTCGGGTATCGATCTCATCGGCTTGGGGCGCATGCAGCACTTTCCCTTGAAGCTGGTTCGCTTCGTAAGCGAGCCAAGCGGGTGGGGTATGCTCGGCGGCGCGGGCGAAGGCTTCTTTCGCCAAGGTGGTAGAGCGTTTCGACTCGTGGATACTAATCACATCGCCTTCGCGCACTTGGTATGAGGGAATATTCACGCGCTTGCCGTTCACCGTAATGAACTTGTGCGAGACCATCTGACGCGCTTGCCCACGCGAATTCGCGAAGCCGAGCCGAAAGACGACATTATCGAGGCGCATTTCGAGTTGGCGCAGCAGCACCTCGCCGGTGACGCCGCGTGCGCGTTGGGCTTCTTCCACATATTTGCGGAACTGCGCCTCGCGCAGCTGGTACATCTGGCGCAGTTTCTGCTTCTCGCGGAGCTGCTCACCGTACTCGCTCATTTTCCGGTCGCGCGTGCGGGGACCGTGCTGCCCCGGTGGGAAATTGCGTCGCTCGAGCGCGCACTTTTTGGTATAGCAGCGGTCGCCCTTCAGGTAGAGCTTGACGCCCGCGCGTCGACACATGCTGCACTTCGAATCCCAAATAACAGACATAATTGCTTTCCTCCTTGATTACACACGGCGGCGTTTGGGGGGACGGCACCCGTTGTGGGGCACTGGAGTCACATCTTTGATGCTCTGTATCTCCAGCCCTGCCGCTTGCAGGGAACGGATGGCGGTTTCGCGTCCGGGTCCTGGTCCTTTGACCATCACATCGACCTTGCGCAGACCGTGTTCCATCGCGGCGCGGGCGGCGCGCTCGGAAGCCACCTGTGCGGCGAACGGGGTGCCTTTCTTGGTGCCTTTGAAGCCGACCGAGCCGCCGCTTGCCCACGAAATCACATTCCCGTTCACATCGGTAATCGAGACAATCGTATTGTTGAAGGTAGCGTGGATATGCGCCACGCCCTGCACGATGTTCTTGCGCTCTTTCTTCTGCTGGGCTCCTGCTCGTGTTTTACGCGCCATAGCTTCTCTCCCTCATTACTTCGCCTTCTTGCGTTTGCCCGTGCTCACCGTCTTCTTGGGACCTTTGCGGGTGCGGGCATTCGTGCGGGTGCGCTGTCCGTGAACAGGCAGTCCGCGCCGATGGCGTATTCCGCGATAGCAACCGATCTCAATCAGGCGTCGGATGTTCATCTGCTGCTCGCGCCTGAGATCGCCTTCTATGGTATAGTTGTTCTCGATTTCCGCGCGCAGTTTTGCGACCTCGTCCTCGGTGAGGTCGCGCACACGCTTGTTCGGGTCGACGCCCGTCGCCTGCAAAATCTTGCGTGCCGACGACAACCCAATCCCGAAGATCACGGGCAGGGCATACTCCACTTTACGGTCGCGCGGCAAATCCACTCCAGCAATACGCGCCATATTCTATTTGCCTCCTAACCTTGACGCTGTTTGTGCTTCGGGTTCTCACAGATGACCCGAACCACGCGCTTGCGCCGAATGATTTTACATTTGGCGCACATCTTCTTGACCGATGCTCGTACCTTCATCGATATCGCCTCCGTTTGCGGGCTCACAAGTATACCCGCTCGCGAAAGCGTATTATACCTGATAGGTGCGTTGTGGATGCAAGTCGTCTTGAGTGATAAAGTGTCACAGTCGTCGCTTCTGTCAACGACGACCTACGAGTTATCGTCCCACAGGGCGTTAGCTCTTGTATCGATACACGATTCGCCCGCGCGTTAAATCATACGGAGAGAGGGCAACCTTCACGCGATCGCCAGGCAGAATGCGAATAAAGTTAATCCGCATCTTACCCGATAAGTGCGCCAGTACCGTGTGCCCGCCTTCGATTTCCACCTTAAAAGTCGTGTTCGGCAGGCACTCCACAACCGTGCCATCGACCTCGATATCCTTGCCTTCGGTTTTTGCCATGGCATCACCTCCAGCTTAATTGTACCTAATAGATCGGCGACTCCAGCTCTTGACGCAGGCATATGGTATCCTTCCAATTATGGAAACCTTTGCGGTGGCGTTGACGGTGTTTGTGCTGGCGATATTCGTCGGTTTTGAGGTGATTACCAAAGTGCCCCCAACGCTCCACACGCCTCTGATGTCGGGGTCGAACGCGATTTCGGGCATCACTCTCATCGGAGCGATTCTCTCAGCAGGGGCGCAGCACACCATGCTCAGTGCCCTCCTGGGCACGCTCGCCGTGATCTTCGCCACGATCAATGTGGTGGGCGGCTTCTTGGTGACCCATAGGATGCTGCAGATGTTCAAGCCTGCGCAACGAACGCAGCACGACCGTCAGGTACAATAACAGGTAAGGACAACGATGCGAATCGAGCTCTTGTACTATCCCGAATGCCCGTCGCACGAGCGGGCGCTGGAACTCATCCGCGAGGCGCTGGCGTCAGAAGGCGTCTCGGCAGAGGTAAATGTGGTTCGCATCGATACGCAGGAACAGGCGGAAACGCATCGATTCATCGGTTCGCCCACAATTCGCGTTAATGGGCGCGAGCTGCAACCTCAGCCCCATTTGCCTTACCGCCTGACCTGCCGGACTTTCCAACACGAAGACGGACGCCTCTCGCCGCTGCCCTCGCTTACGATGCTGCGTGAGGCGATCCGAAACACTGAAGGAGGTTGAGGTGTATGGAAATCGGTCATTCGGCTTATGATTTCAATTTGCCAGGCGTAGACGGTAAAACCTACTCGCTGAAGGACTTCGCGGACAAGCCTGTGCTGGTGCTGTTCTTCTGGTGCAACCACTGTCCCTATGTGAAAGCCTACGAAGACCGTGTGATTGCTCTGGCAAATGAGTTCGGCGATCGCGTTGCTTTCGTCGCCATCAACTCGAACGACCCGACCCAGTACCCTGAAGATAGTTTTGAGAACATGCAAAAACACGCAGAGGCGAAGGGCTATCCCTTCCCGTACCTATTTGATGAGACTCAGGCGGTGGCGCGCGCCTACAACGCCTCGCGCACGCCAGAGTTTTTCGTGTTCGACGAGGAACGCGACCTAAAATATCACGGTCGCTTCGACGATAACTGGGAATACCCTGACCAAGTGCGCCACGAATATGTGCGCGACGCGATCGTAAGCCTCTTGCAGAACGATGTCCCCCATGTCTCGCAGGTGCCTCCGATCGGCTGCACGATTAAGTGGAAGCATTGAGCAGTATGACGGCAGGGATAGTCCCTGCCGTCAAATCTCTCCTGGATGATGCTAAAGGATATTTCTACGAACATTCCTGCCCGTGCCACACACGCCAAAACACGACGGCGCAAGCTGCCCATAACCACGCTGTCGGGACGCGACGGTTCTGGCTACGCGATTTCCCAAACACCCTCAAAACCTCTTGACAAGCCCTCATTGGTTTGGGGTATAATCTATACGCTACGCGCGGGTGGTGGAATTGGTAGACACGCATGGTTGAGGGCCATGTGGGCGTAGCCTGTGTGGGTTCGAGTCCCACCCCGCGCACCAGGGGGGCAGTTAGCTCAGTGGTAGAGCGCTTCGTTCACACCGAAGAGGTCGCTGGTTCGAGTCCAGCACTGCCCACCAGTCGTTTTACCCCGTCTTGTGCAATACCCCCTGCTACCAAACACATCTATTTCCTGCCATATGATGCGAATTGCGTGAAACACGGTGCGGCATTGAGTGCGTGAGTGGGCAGCAGAGCTCAGTGGGGGATCAAGCGTCAAAAAGGCACAAGCGGTTCTTTGCGAGGCGTGGTTGGCAGTGTTCTCCACTGCCCCCTATCAGTAGCGAACACCGGAAGCCAGCCTTCAAGGGCGCAACGAGGCGCGCCGCGTCGCGGCTGGCAAGGCTGGCGATTGGAGCCAACCAACGCCTCCCACAGGTGGGCGACCGACCCGACCCTGTAGTAGTATGTACGCAGCGCGCCTTGTGAAAGTTCCTGCTATCTCTTACTGTTTTTTAACAACTCAATCAATTCCGGCACGACCTGATACAAATCCGCCACCAACCCATAGTCCGCCACTTGGAAGATAGGCGCCTCGGGGTCGATATTGATAGCAACGATTACTTTAGAGTCTTTCATGCCCGCCAGGTGCTGCACCGATCCGGAGACGGCGACCGCGATGTAGAGTTCGGGCGCGACGGTCTTGCCCGTCTGTCCGACTTGCAGTTCGTTCGGGGCGATTCCCGCGTCGACGGCGGCGCGAGTGGCTCCGACAGCACCGCCGAGCACATCCGCCAAGCCGCCGATGTATTTTTCGAAGGTCTCAGGGTCTTTGAGGGGGCGTCCTCCGGAGACCACCACGCGCGCTTGGGTCAGGTCGGGGCGTCCGCCGCCGCCGCCCTGCAGGCTGATCCATTCGGAGCGCGTGGGGATGTTCGCAGGGACCTCGGCTGCCTGCACGGGTGACTGCGTCCCCTGCGGCTCAGGCTTGCCCCATGACGGACCGCGCACGGTCATTATCACGGGACGCCCCTCTACCTCAAAAGTACCAATCAGGTTCGCCGAGTAGATGGGGCGTTTCGCCGCCAGTTTCCCATTAGTGGTCTCCAGTGCGATAATATCGCTCAGCATCGGCGCGTCGAGCAGTCCTGCCACACGCGCCAACAGGTCGCGACTGAAGGTGGTGGTGGTTGCGACGATTGCGTCCGCGCCAAGTTGTTGCGCATAGTGCGCGACGACGGGGGCATACCGTTCCGCCAGCGGTTTCGCCAGCGCAGGATGATTTACCGTCAACACCGCCTGCGCGCCATAACCCGTGAGGCTCTCCACACCCTGAAGGCTATCGCCCATCGCGAACACGGTGAAGTTGTCGGGGGATTTCTGTTGCGCAAACGCAATCGCGGGCAATGTCTTCTCCGATACGCGCTCGCCATTAGTCTCTGCAATCACTAAAATTTTCATGAGGGCACCTCCGATTTAGATAACGCGCGCCTCCTCGCGCAGGAGTCGCACCAGTTCGTGGACATCGCTCACGCGCTTGCCTGCCTTTCGAGCGGGTGGGGCTTCCACATGGGTCAGGCGCACACGCGCTTGGGGCTGCACACCGAGTTCTGCGGGGGTGATTGTCTCCAGCGGTTTGCTGCGGGCGCGCACGATGCCCGTCAGCGCGACATAACGCGGCTCGTTCAAGCGCAGGTCGGTGGTGATAATCGCAGGCAGTGGCGTGCGAAGGGTCTCGATGCCACTATCCGTCTCGCGCTCCACAACCGCGCTGCCGTCCTCAAGCGTAATTTTTGAGGCGAAGGTCGCCTGCGGGAGGTCTAACATCGCCGCCAGCATCTGCCCGACCTGATTCTCATCCATATCGATGGCTTGCTTGCCCATCAATACGAGGTGGGGCTGCTCACGACGATAGACAGCCACCAAGAGTTTAGCAATGCTGAGGGCATCTAAGGGCGCATCTGTCTGCACCAGAATCGCGCGATCGGCGCCCATCGCTAACGCTGTGCGCAACTGCTCCTGACACTCCGCGCCGCCGATGGATACCGCGACGACTTCAGTCGCTTTCCCTGCTTCTTTCAATCGAATCGCTTCCTCTAAGGCAATCTCATCAAAGGGGTTCACTGCCATCTGCAGCCCGTCGCGATGGATGTCGTTGCCTGCCGCGTTCGGGCTGATTTTGGCGTAAGGGTCGGGTACACGCTTCACTGAAACTAATATCTTCATCGATAATTTGCCTCCTTCGCGAGGATTATACCCTGTGCGAACGGAATTTGACTCGGTGTTCGAAAGAGTCTCACTTTACCTGCAGCTCTTCCACGCTGAGGGTGGGGTCTTGGCGGAAGGCGCGTGGGGTCTTGCCGAAACGCTCGCGAAACACGCGCGAGAAGTGGCTCAGGCTCAGATACCCCACCTCCAGCGCGATTTCCGAGACGCTCAGGTTGGTGCTGGTAAGCAGCATAGCCGCACGACGCAGGCGCAAATCGCTCAGGTACTCTGAAGGCGAACACCCCATCGCCACACGAAACAGTCGCTGGCAATGGCGCGGGCTGACGCAGAGCTGCTGGGACACTTTCTGAAGAGCGTCTGGGTCGCTCAAGTGGCTCTGCAGGTACTCTAACGCGGCACGGAGGCGTGTGTCGTCAGGCGCGGCGATGACCTCTGGCTCCGCAAAGCACAGGAATGCGATCAGCTCGCGCAGCTTCCCCTCATAGAATAGACGCAGGCTGCCCACAGGCGGCGGGGTTAGCAGTGACTCGACCACGCCCAGCAGCAACGGATTGCTGACCAGCAGGTAGAGCGTCTGCGGTAGCGGCGCCTCGCCCCGCACGAACGGTTGCAACTCGGGCAACACGCGCTCAAAATCGGGCGCCAGCAGACCGCGCAAGTAGTCGGGTGCAAGGCGCACTATCAGGTGGTGGTGCAAATACCGAACATCGCTGCGGAGTGTGCGCGGACAGGTCAGGTGTTCCGCATCCGGCGGGCGCAGACTCAGCACAAACTCTGCCCAGCCCGAGGCGCTGTCGAACTCCTGCGCTGCGAGCGGGTCATCGGAGTAGAACCGTCGCTCGTAAACCAGAGCATGCTCGCTTCGATAGAGCAGCCGTGCCCCCGAAGGCGCCTCCCATGCGTCGCATGTTGCTAACGCCATCGCCTATAGGATACCCGTTTTCCACCGCAATTCTACAACTCGATGACCGCAGGCGACCAACCCAGTTCGCAAAGCGTCTTGAGGTAATCCTCAGGGGTAAGCGCATCGGGCGGACGCCCCGTGAGCGCGACAATCACCCCCTCCATCACATTCGTCGCGAAGGTCTCGCCCTCAATCACCGGAGTCGTGGTAATCACCCGCGCAGCACCCGCCCCACGCAGAAACTCGATATCCGCTTTGCGCACCGTGTTCGTAATCACGGTCTTGTGCGGAATCGAGTCGGGCATATACTTGCGGATGTAGTGCCAATCGCCTGCAATTACATCGGCTTCCGTAAACAGTTTCGCGGCGCGAGGGGTGCGCTTCTCCTGTTTCTCGCCCGTTGGATAGAACCACTGGAACGGCAACTGGGTGATTATCGGGAGCAGCAACCGCCCCAGAATCTCTACAGTGCGGTAGGAGCGTATCGGGACAGGTAAGCCGACCGCAAACACGAGGTCGCCGTAAATCACGCGCTTGGCGAGGTGGGCAAGTTCCTGCGCCATGCCGAACCGATCGACCGCCGCCACCAGTAACACCGTCGCCTGCGAGAAATCCAGCACGCGATGCTCCTGGATCCAGCGCAGCGCCTCGCGCTCAAGCGTGTTCTTAAGACCACTGCCATCGACCACAGGCGTCTTTCGGGCGACGGAGACCAATTTCTGAATTGAGCGAAAGGTATAGCGGCGATTGCCGACCCAGATGTGCAAATCGGCGCCGCCGATTCCCAGCGCGTCGACTTTGCCGTCCAGTTCGGCGAACATCTGCTGGAATCGGCGCAGGTCGCCATCCGTGCCGATGCGCTCAATCAGAAACGGTTCGCCTGCAACTACGACCTCACTCCGCTTATCGCGCTTCGAGGAGCCCAGACTCACCGAGACGATATGTTTCACCGATAGTCTTTGAACAACTCGCTGACAGACTCGTCGTGGTGGATGCGTTTGATCGCTTCCCCCAAGAGCGGCGCGACGGACAGACGCACGAGCTTGTCGAACTGTTTATGCGGTGGCACGGGGATCGTGTCGGTGCAGATGACCTTCTCGATGGGCGATTCGGCGAGGCGTTGCGGCGCGCTACCCGAAAACACAGGGTGAGTGCAGGCGGCAATTACGCTGGTGGCGCCGCGCTTCAGCAGCGCTTCGGCTCCCTGCACGACCGAGCCGCCTGTGTCGATCATGTCGTCAATCATAATCGCGATACGCCCTTGCACATCGCCGATAATCTCCATCACTTCGACCTTGTTCGGTTCGGGACGGCGTTTGGCGATAATGGCGAGCGGGGCGTCTAATGCTTCGGCAAGCGATCGGGCGCGCGGCACGCCGGCGACATCCGGCGAAACCACCACGATATTTTGCTCGTGATAGCCCTGCGAGATGAGGTACTCGGCGATAATCGGTCCTGCGTAAAGATGGTCGACGGGGATGTCGAAAAAGCCTTGAATCTGCTCGGCGTGCAGGTCAACAGCAATCACACGCGTGGCGCCCGCTTCGGTAATCAGGTCTGCGACCAGTCGCGCCGTAATCGGCTCACGGGGTTTGATCTTCTTGTCCTGACGGGCGTAGCCGTAGTACGGGATGACGGCGGTGATGCGTCGCGCGGACGCCCGTCGGAAAGCATCCAGCAGTACCAGCAGTTCCATCAGGTTATCGTTTACAGGCGCGCAGGTCGGTTGCACGACGAACACATCCATCCCGCGCGCGCTCTCCAACACCTGCACGCGCACCTCGCCATCCGCAAAGCGGGTGCAAATCATCCGTCCCAGCGGTCGTCCTAAGTATGCGGCTATCCTCTCTGCCAGCTCGGGGTTGGCGTTGCCGCCAAACAAAAGAATCTCCTGCCCGTTGTTCATGGTTCGGTACCTCCCGCGCCATGTTTAGATTCGCGCCGTTTGCGCACCCATCCTGCCTTAACCGTTTGATAACATCGCGCAATTGCCAGCGATTCGGGGGGGACATCTTCGGTGATGGGGCTTGCCGCAGCGATGTAGGCGCCGTCGCCGATTGTGACGGGGGCAATGAGCGTCGCGTGCGACCCCACAAACACGCCGTCGCCAATCACGGTGCGATGCTTGCGTTCGCCGTCGTAGTTGCAGGTGATCGTCCCCGCACCGATATTCGTGCCCTTGCCGACCGTTGCGTCCCCCAGATAAGTTAGGTGCAACACTTTCGTACCCTCGCCAATCTCTACATTTTTAATTTCCACAAAATCGCCTATCCGCACGCCTCTGTGAAGCACGGTTCCCGGACGGATGTGCGCAAACGGTCCCACTGAGACCTCCGAATCGATTCGCACTTGAACAAGATGCGAGCGGAACAGGTGGCAGCTGTCTCCCACCGTGCAGTCTTGCAGGTACAAATCGGGTCCGAGCGTACAGCGCGCCCCGATGGTGGTATTCCCGCGCAGATGGGTGTTAGGTTCCACCACTGTATCGTGTCCGATTTGCACGGTCGGCTCGATATAGGTCGTGGCGGGGTCAACAATTGTGATACCGTCCAAGCAGAGCTGTTTGAGGATGCGCATGCGCAAGGCATAGCCCGCTTGCGCAAGCTCCCAGCGGTTGTTCACGCCGATTAGCAGCGTCGGATCGGGAGATTGCCACGCCACGATGCGCGCGCCCTGATGCGCCAAAATACCAATCACATCGGTAAGGTAGTACTCCCCTTGAGCATTCTGATTGTTGAGACGCGGCAAGGCATCGCGCAGGGCATCCACACGGAAGCAATAGAACGAGGTGCAGACTTCGCGAATCGCTCTCTGCTCTGGCGAAGCGTCTTTTTCCTCAACGATGCCCACTACCTTCCCGCTCCCATCGCGCAGGATACGCCCGTAGCCTGTCGGGTCATCCAGTAGCGCAGTGGCGAAGACACACGCGGACTGGGTCTCATAAGCAGTTTCATATAACGCACGGAACACTTCAGGGGTAATCAGGGGCGAGTCGCCTGCTGCGATGATCACATACTCGGCATCGGGAGGAAGATACGGGATGGCTTGCATCACGGCATGCCCGGTGCCCAGTTGCTCGGCTTGGAGCGCGTAGGTGTACCGATCGCCTAACATCTGTTGCACTTCCTCGGCGCCGTGCCCAACGACCACAATAATCTGCTCAACGCCGGCTCCCTCCAGCGCACGCAGCACATAGCTGGTAAGGGGCTGTCCCAGAAGCGGGATAGTTGCTTTGGGGCGCTCCGATTTCATGCGGGTTCCCTTGCCCGCCGCCATCACAATCGCTGTTCGCTTCGACGCCATCATTGCCTCCCAACCGCGGCGAGGGGATTATACCTAATTGCCGAAATTCCGCCCGATTTTTCGGCAATTCCCCTCCAATCGGGAACTTTTGGGAGCCTGAATCGTAAACCTTAGTGGAAGGCGCTCAAGAGACCTTCCAAAAACACACTTAGCAAGGAGGGATGATGATGCGATTACCAGTACGACGCGAATCGGAGAACGCTGTGGTGCGCTGGAATCCGTTCCGTGAGATGGAGCAGTTCCGACGCGAAATGGACGAGTTGTTCGGTCGCTTCTTTGATTGGCGCCCCACCTTGGCGACGACTCAGGAGTTCGAGTTCTCGCCGATGCTGGATGTCTACGAGACGCCTGACGAGTTCGTGGTCTTCGTAACCGCGCCGGGCGTGTCGGAGAAAGATTTGCAAGTAGAGCTTTCGAACGGCACGCTGACGGTGTCGGGCGAGCGCAAGGCGTTGATTGAGGGCGAGAATGTACAAGCGCACTACATCAGCCGCATGGGTGGCTACGGCAAGTTCACGGTGCAGTACACCCTTCCCACCGCGATCGACGAGAACAAGGTGAAAGCCGTCTATAAGAACGGCGTGCTGGAGGTGCGCTTGCCAAAAGCCGAGTCGGCGAAGCCGAAGACGGTCAAGGTGGAGTTCGAGAAATAATCGAAGCACTTCCCCACCCCCCCCTCCCCCCACCCAACGAGGGAGGGGGATTCCTCTCTATCTTCCTCGCCGAAGCCTGCGAACGCCGCTTGGCAATCCGGGCGTTGCAGTTTGGTAATGCCGCACACCTATTTATTCCTGCACATTGGGTATACTCTTGTGCGGGATACGCCTATGGTATCGACGGAAACCTCGACGCGGTTGGATTTGGACTATTTGGCGCGTGAAGTGTTGCAGGCATTTATGCAAGAGGAGCCGATGCCCCTGCGCACGAACGAAATCCGCGAGCGCGTGGCGCATTTGAGTCTGAGTTCCGCAGAGTTGCGCGCCCTGCTGCTCAATATGCCCGAGAAGTTTTTCCAAGAGGAGCGACGCTGGCAGCCGCTTTATCGCAAATCATCACGCCAGACGCCGACGCTGGCACTGATCGAGCGCATCGTGCGAGCTGTCGGCGCCCCCGTAGCGCGCACCGCAATCGCCTACGAACTGGGGGAGCGATACCGCCGCTCCTATGAGTACTACGAAACAATCTTGCCTCGGATGGCACGCAATGCTGAAACCCTCTTCATGACCTCCGACCACCGAATCGGCTTGCGCGAGTGGTTGTTCAACCCCGACTGGATTGAACCGATTCCCTATGAGTGGGAGCGTCCTGAAGAGCGGGAACGGGCAGTGCATGACGCCCTGTTCTACAACGACCTGAAATGGGACGAGGTGGAGCGGTATGTGCAGTTAGGGCAAGGGCTGGATTGGACATGCCCCGAAGCCGCGATTCGGTTCTTGCAAAAACTGGGCGAGCCTGTGGCGAACCGCGTCGTGGGGTTCCTCGGTTGGTACTTCACACTGGACCCCGACCCGCGCTGGGTGTTCCCCTACGACGGCGCTGCCCTGTTCGAAGTGGTACTGAACTCGGGTGCATATGTATGGGGCAGCGACGGCAAGTGGTACCCCACGGACATCGTTCCACAGTGGCTCGCCCGTGCGAAAGACCAGATTCAGGAATGGCTCCGGGCGATGCCGACGGAGGAGACCCAACCGCTGGAACTGCGCCCCGACGAAGTGGAACATATCGTCGCCAACTTGCTCAACACGGAGGGCATCGCACGCGCTTCCAAACTTCTGGAAGAGCTGTTCGAAGTCACGCCCAAGAGCCGCACCTTCCGCGAAGACCTCGATACGCTGGTGAACGCGCTCTGGAGCGATGGACGGCTCCTCTGGTTCGGCTACGACCGCTTCGGACGCGAGACCGATGTGCCCGAATATGTGCGCACGGTGCCGTCCGTGTTCGAGTTCCCCGAACTGCCCGACATCCGCAACGAGGACGGCGACCGGTATGATGTGCTGATTGACCCGGAAGGCTACCCTAAATCGCTGCGCGACGAGGTGCTGGATGTACGGGCGCAGGATGTGCTGGACGAGGAAACGCCCGCCTACCCCGAGCAGATACCGAACTCTCTGCGAATCGTGCTGCGCCCGCCCCACAGGGATCTGGGCACCATTCCCCTGTGCCAGATTCCGCTGGGGTTCCTGCCCGACGAACCGCCCCTGCAGCAACTGACCTTTATCGACGAGAATGACCGCGCTTATGAAGTGTGGCTGAACCACGAAACCCGCCTCATTTATGGGCTGTTCGATAAGTTCGCGGAGCTCGACCCGATTTCGGGGGCGATCTTTATCTTGGAGCGTACCGATCAACCCGATGTCTATCGATTCCACTACACGGGCGAGGTTGACCCCCTGCTGGCGATTTCGGCGTCGCGCTACGAGCGGCTGCTCAACTTGCAGAACCAAGCGCACACCATGTCCACCTATCACCTGCTCATCGAGCTCATGCGCGACCACCCGCGCGGCGCGGACTTTTTGACCCTGCACAACGAACTGAACATCATCCGTCGCACGCGCCGCGAGCGCACGGCGTCCGTACTGAGCGCATACCCATGTTTCGAACTCCATCGCGGCTCGCCCGTGTGGCACCTCAAAGAAGAGGACATCGGCAAGCCCATCACGAAGAAAGCGCGTTCCTACCTGCTGGAGTAGACGATGCACCCGCAGATGAGCCTGTTGCGCGACCTCCAGGCATTAGACCACTACATCGACCGCCTGCGGCGCGCCGTGGCAGAGTTGGACTCGGGCGAGCAGCTCCGCGCCACTCTCGAACGCTCGCGTCAACGGTTGGAACAGGTCAAGGCGCGCTATCAGGAACTGCACGCAACCGCCACCGACCAAGAGCTGCGCCTTCAGGCGTTTGACGAACGGCTGCGCCAAACGGAAGCCGACCTCTACTCAGGGCGCATCAAAAATCCGCGCGAACTGCAACTGCTCCAGGAAGAGATCGAACAGGCGAAACGCATGCGCGAAGAGATGGATGTCGAAATGCTCCGCATCTGGGAGCAGATGGAGACCATGAAACACGACATCGACGAGGCGGAACGCGACCTCCAACATGCCGAGCGGCTCTATGAAGCGCATGTGGAAGATTTTCGTCAGCGCAAAGCCGCCTTGGAATCGGAAATCGAGTACCACCTCAGCGAGCGCGCCGAACTCACCACGCAGATCGACCCCGAGGTACTCGCCCGCTATGAGCAACTGCGCCAGCGACTGGGAGGCACCGCCGTGGCGGTTGTGGAGCAGAAAGCCTGCTCGGTCTGCCATACCCTGCTGACGCCCTACACCCTCAAACGCCTCCAGAACGAACACACCCTCATCACTTGCGAGAGTTGTGGCAGGTTGCTCTACGACCCCCTGCTGGCGCAGGACGAAACGCCGTCGGTATAATTGCGCATGTGACGATTCTGCAACGCATCTTGGAGGCGAAACATGAAGAGATCGAGACGCGCAAGCGCACGCTTCGCCTACACGACCTGAAAGCGCGTCTCGCGGACACGCCCCCACCGCGCGGCTTCCATCCAGCGCTGCGCCGTACCTCGAACCCTATCGCCGTGATCGCGGAAATCAAGCGCGCCTCGCCCAGCAAGGGGGTAATACGCACGGATTTTGACCCCTGCGCCATCGCAGAGCGCTACCACGAGGCAGGCGCAGATGCGCTGAGCGTACTGACCGACGAACCCTTTTTTCAAGGCAAACCAGAGTATCTCCGCCTCGCGCGTGAGCGAACGCCCTTGCCCACCCTGCGCAAAGACTTTATCGTTGACGAATACCAAGTCTACGAAAGCCGAGTGCTGGAAGCGGATGCAATTTTGCTCATCGTCGCTGCCATAGCCGATCGCCGACAGTTGCAAGACCTGCGTCTGCTTGCCGAATCGCTCGGGATGGACGCGCTGGTGGAGGTTCACGACGAGTGGGAACTGGAAACCGCCGTTGAATCGGGTGCGACGCTGATTGGCGTGAACAACCGCGACCTGCACACCTTCGAGGTTTCGCTGGAGACCACCTTCCGCCTGCTCCGCTACTTCCCCGAGAACATCACACGCGTTAGCGAGAGCGGCATCGAAACCGCGGAGCAGGTACGCCGCCTTTGGTCGGCAGGGGTGCATGCGCTGCTGGTGGGCGAAACGCTGATGCGTACGAACGACCCTGCAGCCATCATCCGTGCTTGGATGGACGCCTGCCGATGAGAATCGCCCTGCTCCATACCAACGATGCCCACAACCGATGGAACGAGGCGTTCGTGCGCACCCTGCGCGAACTCAAAGCGCAACACCACGCCCTGCTGCTCGACTCAGGCGACTGTATCCGCTCGGGCAACCTCGGGATCCCGCTACGCCCTGAACCGGCTTGGGAGTGGATGCGTCAGGCAGGCTACGACGCCGTGGCGCTAGGCAACCGCGAGTTCCATATCACGCCCAGCGGCTTTTTGGCGAAGACGCGCGGTGCGCCCTGCACGCTCGTATGCGCCAATATCCGCACAAAACAGCCGGAGACGCCGCTGCCCGTACAGCCAGCATGGTCGACAACGCTTCAAGGGGTGCGTATCGCCGTCATCGGGCTGACGGTTCCAATGGTGACGCCACGCATGAAGACCGCCCCATTAAGTGCCTACCTGTTCGACTCGCCTATCCTAACCGCGAAGCAGTGGATAGACCGCCTGCGCCGTGAAACCGATTTGCTGATCGCTCTCACCCACATCGGCATCGCGCACGATCGCCTGTTGGCGGAAGCATGCCCGGAACTGGATGTGATTTTAGGGGGACATTCGCATACGCCTATCAGCCCGCCCGAACAGG
>NKPV01000120.1 GCA_002254605.1 Armatimonadetes bacterium JP3_11 | reverse complement strand
GGCAGGTCCCTGTACCTGCCCTGATACGGGGCACCCGTTGGTAGGGGCAGGTCCCTGTACCTGCCCTGATACGGGGCACCCGTTGGTAGGGGCAGGTCCCCGTGCCTGCCCTGATATGGGGCAACGGTTTGATACGGGGCAACCACAGGGGGTTGCCCCTACGATGTCGTTGGGTGATATCGTTCATCGATTCAAAACCATGACCACCAAACGATATGCCGACGGTGTCAAACAATTGGGGTGGCCGCCCTTCCGCGGGAGATTATGGCAACGCAATTATTACGAACACATCATTCGCAACGAAGAATCCCTACAGCGCATCCGTGAATACATTTTGACGAACCCCCTGCGCTGGCATTTGGATCGTGAAAATCCGAACCCACGTTGTGAAGATTCAAAACCTTAGAAAGCATTCCTGCTCGTCGGCGTCGGGATTGCGCTGCCGTATCTCCGCCAAGTGAAGCTGACGGATTGGTTCCATCATCTGCGCTACCTGATATGACTTCTCCGTCGGCGTCGTCCGCCGTTCCATTAATCTCTGCTCCATCTCGGTGCGCGTGTCGTTGGGTATCGAGGGGATTAGACCCACGCACGGGCGTAAACCAGCAGGATATTCAGAAGCCGACGCAAGGTACAATTCCCCCGATGCAACGCCCGACGCTGGTGATTATCGACGGACATAGTTTGCTCTATCGGGGCTTTTACGCCACGCGCCCGCTGAGTACCTCCGATGGACGCCCCACCAACGCGGTGTACGCCTTCACGAACATGCTGCTTTCGATGCTGGAGCGGTTCCAGCCCGATGCGATGGTGGCGACTTTTGATGCGCCCGCGCCCACCTTCCGCCATGAGGCGTTCACCGAATACAAAGCGCACCGCCGCGAGACCCCCGACGAGTTCAAACCGCAGGTGGAGATGACCCAACGCCTCCTGCAAGCGATGGGTATTCCGACGCTCAGCGAGGAAGGCTTTGAAGCGGATGACCTTGTGGGCGCACTTGCCCGATACGCCACCGAACACGGCTACGATGTACTCATTTTCACCGGCGATCGCGACCAACTGCAACTGATTAACGACCATGTGCGCGTGTATGCGCCTATTCGTGGCGTATCGGAGCTGCAACTGTTCGATACCGACGCTGTGCGCGAGAAATACGGACTGACCCCAGCACAGATTGTGGACTTTAAAGCGCTGTGCGGCGACCCATCGGATAATATCCCCGGCGTGCCCGGCGTCGGCGAGAAGACAGCAGTCAAACTCCTGCAGCAATTCGGCAGTGTAGAGGTTTTGCTTGAAAACTTAGACAAAGTGGAAAACGACAAACTGCGTGAAGCGTTGCGAACCCATCAAGATCAGATCCGCCAAAGCCGTATGCTGGCGACGATTCTGGACAACGCGCCCTTACCGATCAACGAGATCCCGCACCTTGAACTCACGCCTGAGCGTGTGCAGGCACTGAGCCGCGTGCTGGAGGAGTATGAATTCCGCTCCGTACTGAAGCGCTTGCCTGCAATTTTGGAAAAGTTCGGTGCGAAGCAGCCCCCCGTGCAATCGGTCTACGAGACTCTCACCCCCAAACTGATATCCAATCCCGACGAGGCTACGCTTGCGAGGTTATTGGAGGGTGGCTCGCCCGTGGGGATGCGCCTGATTGGGCAGCTGAACCGCCTGCGCGACGCGAGCGTGCAGGGCGTTGCCCTCGCCGTCGCGCCCAACCGCGCCGTGTGGCTGGAACTGACAGGCAGCCTCTTCCTCCCAGAACCCTTGACGCGCCTGTTGCGTGATGCCGAGCGCACGCGCATCGTGTGGGATCTGAAAACTGAGTGTTTGCTCCTGCGCGGTATAGGATTAGACGCGAAACCTGCACAGTTTGATGTGCTGCTGGCTGCCTACTTGTGGCAACCCAGCCGCGCAACCTACGCCCTGGATTGGCTCAGCGAAGACCTGCTGAATCTGCGCCTACCTGACGCCGCCGAGGGTACGCCCCTGCGCTATGCCGCTGAAGCGGCGGCGCTCCTGCAATTAGAGCCACGACTGCACGAGATTTTGGTACATGAAGAGACGCTGCCCGTGCTAAAGCAGATCGAGATACCCCTTGCGCCCATCTTAGCGGAGATGGAATGGTATGGCGTTCGCGTGGATGCACCCTACCTGCAGGAGCTCTCCGCAAGGCTGGAGGTGGAAATCAACGCCGTCGCGCAGGACATCTACACGCTCGCAGGCGAAGAGTTCAACATCGGCTCGCCGAAGCAGCTGGGGGTGATTCTGTTTGAGAAACTCGGCTTGCCCGTAATCAAAAAGACCAAGACAGGCTACTCCACCGACGCGGAGGTGTTGCAGACCCTCGCCGCCGAGCATTCCATTGCCGCGCTGATTGTGAGGTATCGCGAGCTGAGCAAGTTGCGCTCCACCTATGCCGAGGCGCTGCCCAAACTCATCAACCCGCTCACAGGGCGCATTCACACCAAGCTGAACCAGACCGTCACGGCGACAGGGCGACTCTCCAGCAGCGAGCCGAACCTGCAGAACATTCCCATCCGCACTGAGATTGGGCGCGAAATCCGCCGCGCCTTCATCGCCGACCCGAACTATCTGCTCCTTTCGCTGGACTACTCGCAAATAGAGCTACGCATCTTGGCGCACATGTCGGGCGACCCTGTACTGCTGCAGGCGTTTGCGCGGGGCGAGGATATCCACACGGCGACCGCCTCGATTTTATTTGGTATACCCCCCGACCAAGTGGACAAGGAGTTGCGTCGCCGCGCCAAGACGGTGAACTACGCTGTACTGTACGGCATGAGCGACTACGGGCTATCGCAGGAGCTGGGCATCGGTGTCGGCGAGGCGAAACAGATTATCGAGCAGTATTTCCAGCGATTCCCACAAATCAAGGCGTTCACCCAGGCGATTCTGGAAGAGGCGCGCAAACGGGGCTATGTGCGCACGCTACTGGGGCGCAAACGCTACATGCCCGAACTGCACAGCGCGAACCGCAACGAACGCCTCGCCGCCGAACGCGCCGCCATTAATATGCCGTTTCAGGGCACTGCAGCAGACATCATGAAGTTGGCGATGATCCGTGTCTACCGTCGCCTGCCCGAAATCGAGCCGAAGGCGCGGATGTTGCTGCAGGTGCACGACGAACTGCTCTTGGAGTCGCCCGACTCGCGCGAGTCGGTTCAAGAGGTCGCCCGTGCCGTCCGCACCGAGATGGAACATGCCCACGAGTTGCGCGTCCCGCTTACCGTAGAAGCAAAGGTGGGACCAAACTGGCGCGATATGGAAGGAGTGTGAGAGGGCATGACACTGCAGACACTCATCTTGCAAGGCGATTGCTTACAGCGAATGGCGGAACTGGAGGTTCAAGGCTACTCCTTTGCGCTCACTTTTCTGGACCCGCCGTTTAATCAGGGCAAGGAGTACGCTTGTTTTGACGACAACCTGCCCGAAGAGGTATACTGGCGCTGGATGGAGGAGGTATGTCGCGCTGTGCATCGTCTTTCCCTGGACGGCGCCGCAGTTTACTTTATGCAGCGCGAGAAAAACACGGAAGCGGTTCTGCGCGTGCTGCGCGAAACAGGCTGGACTTTGCAGAATCTGATTATCTGGACGAAGCGTACTTCCGCCGTACCTAACGGTTGGCGGTTCGGTAAACAGTACCAGATTATCGCGTTTGCGACCAAAGGACGCAAGCCGCGCTTGTTCCATCGGTTGCGTGTCGATGCACCTTTGCGCCCCGAATATAAATACCCTCGCGAGGACGGGATGTTCCTCACGGATGTCTGGGATGATATTCGCGAGTTGACTTCGGGCTATTTTGCGGGTGAAGAGGCGATTCGGGACAAGCAGGGTGAGCGATTTCACAAACAGCAATCGCCTGTGTCGCTGCTGGCGCGTATCCTCCTGAGTTCCACGAAACCAGGCGATTGGGTGCTGGACCCGTTTGCAGGCACAGGCACAACGGCAGTCGTGGCACAGCAACTCGGTAGGCATTCGGCTTCTGTCGAACTTGACCCACGCAATGTAGCATGCATCCGGTGGCGGCTGGAATCGCGTCGTGAAGCCGACTCTATCGCTCCCCTGAAACACTACTACCGTTTCACCCCGAATCTGGAACAAATCTGGGGCGAAGGCAACGACCGCTCCCCTTACACTGAGGGGCAATTTAGTCTATTCGAGAGGAGCGAGCCGTATGGGGGTGTTTAGATTGTACGCTAAAATAGCCTCTCATCTTGTTTCGAATCCTCAAGATTTGGATCAGATCAGCTTAGATGCGATGGCAGCACTCTACTCGCCGTATGCTTATATCGGCAACCGGAAATCACTGAAGAAACTCGTTCTTGAGGAGGCAAGGCAATTAAAATCATGCCCAAGCCTTCAGGACGGGCAATCCGAAGAGGAGTTAGCAGCTTGGTGGTTCGGCAGGAAGAAGTGGCAAACCGATTCGGGTGCGTTTCCAGACTTTGTTCTTGCTTACGAGAAAACAGGTCTCTTAGGTGATGGAGCACTATTGGAGTTAAAGGACTCTCGTGGGGCTGGAGTTGCCTCTTTCAACTCCACGCTTCCTTCTGCCCGTAAACAGCTCACAACGCTTGCCCCCCTCGTTACCCAAAGCGTTCAACGCTATGAAGAGTGTCGCCAGTGTGAACCTGACGATGACAAGCGCGACTGTTTCTATCTCATTCGAACGCACAAGCAATGTAGCAAACAGTGTCGCGTTTCGCTGGTTCACGGTGCCTTCTTCGAAACTTTGCCGAACCAAGACTTGCTCGCTCATCTCTGGCAAGATGTCCTAAGACAAGCTAATGCCCCTGACGAACTGCTTGAGCAGATTATCCATTACTTAGCTCAATTGGATCGCGCAGAGGTCGCGCAAACACGCCAAATAGAGAAAGCCTCAGTCAAGCCACGCCTGAGGATTATGAGTGAAATCCATGCCGAAGGCAATCCTCATACATACCCAGAAATCCCCCCGCGAAGTGTGAACCTTATTTTTAAACAGCCAGAAGGCATAGATGAAAACGATCTGGTTGAATGGGTTTCGGTCTGCTTTGGAGAAGATCGATGTGAAGTTGGCAGATTCAACAATAAGTTTCAGTTGGAGTTAAATTCGGCATTTAAAGCAGAAGTAAAAAAGATACACCATCGCAGGAACGGCATGCATATCATTATACAAACGGTGGTGTAGGGATGCTAACGGGGGGTATTGTATATGGAACATGCCCACGCCCTGCGTGTACCCCTGACGGTTGAAGCGAAGATTGGGCAAAACTGGCGCGATATGGAAGGAGTGTGAGGGGGGAGAAATAGCGGGATACCAGTGTGTCCCCTCCCACGGAGGGGACACAAGGGATGCCATCAATTACGCCGCTTCGATGTTGTACTGGTTCAGCAAGGTTCGTATCTGGGTGATGAACTCGGACGGGGTCGTCGTGTTCCATACGATGTATCCGGCTGCACCGGTCTCGCGTTGCCACTGGGTCGCTTGCGAGGCATACTGACTGGGCACGATTAGGAAGAACGGGGTGTTCGGGGAGACGCTACGGATCTGGTTCACGAAGGTCTGCGCGTTGAAGGTATCGGTCTGCCCGGTCGGCGAACCCCAGTACACGAACGCAGCGTTCCAGTTGCCATTTTGGAACTCACTGAAGGTGCGCGTCGTGTCGGGTGTCGTGCATACATACCAGTTGGTCGGCGTCGTGGCGTCAAAGAAGCGTGTCAGCTCCGTACCGCCTGTAGCAAAGAACACTTGGCTCATAGGTTTGATCCTCCTTCAATTTGGTTCCGGCCGTGAACCTAAAACAATTATCGGCATCGGAGCCAAGAATCTTCAGAGGGTTCGTCAGGTACAATTTTTCTGCTGGGTTGCTTCAGTGGCGAAGCTATGCCATTTCACCCCATGCTTGGCGATGGTGCCCTGCGTATTTAAGGGAGCAGGAGTATGCGTAAACTATCCGAACTCAGGCAACGCATCGACCAGATTGACGAGCAGCTGCTCCAGTTGCTTAACGAGCGGGCGGAACTGGCGAAGCAGATTGGCGAGATCAAGTCGCGCAACGACAAGCCTTTTTTCACTCCGGAGCGCGAGCAGATGATTTATCGACGATTACAGCAGCTCAATCGTGGGCCGCTCACGCAGGAACAGATTGTCGGAATCTTTCGCGAGATTATTTCGATCTCGCGTGCGCTGGAGAAGGCGCCGACCGTGGCTTATTGGGGTCCAGAAGGCACCTTCACCCATGCTGCTGCGCTCAAATGTTTCGGGCGCGCGGCGCACTACATCTCGGTAGAGAGTATCCCTGATGTGTTCGCGGCGGTGGAACAGGCGAACGCAGACTACGGGGTGGTGCCGATTGAGAACTCGCTGGCGGGCGTAGTACCCGAGACGCTGGATATGTTCCCCCTCACGAACGCGCGTATCTGTGCTGAGGTGTATGTGCC
>NKPV01000180.1 GCA_002254605.1 Armatimonadetes bacterium JP3_11 | reverse complement strand
TCTCCAAGCGATTCAAACCGAGCTCCCGCCTGGTGTCCGCGCCGAGATGGGACCCGTCAGCACGGGGCTGGGCGAACTGGCGCACATCGAGGTACGCAACCCGAACCTGAGCCTGATGGAGCGCGCTGCCTTGGCGGACTGGGGCATCCGACCGCAACTGCTCACCGTGCCCGGCTTAGCGGAGGTGACGCGCTGGGGCGGTGAAACACGCCAGTATCTCGTGGAGGTGGACCCGAAACGCCTCGAATCCTACGGTTTGAGCCTGCGCGATGTGATGGAAGCGCTGGAGACCAACAACCAGAACGCCGGCGGAGCGTACATTGTGCGCGGCGCACAGCAGGCGATGGTGCGCGGCGTCGGACAAATCACCTCGCTGGACGATATCCGCAAGATAGTGATTACAGCGCAAGACGGCGTGCCCGTGATGCTGGAACAGGTCGCCCAAGTCAAAGAAGCGCCCGCCGTGCGCTACGGGGCAATGACCCAAAACGGCGAGGGCGAACAGGTCTATGTGCTGAGTTTGCTGCTCATCGGCGAGAACGGGCGCGTCGTGGTGCAGCGCGTGAAAGACAAACTGCTCGCCATCGAAAAATCGCTGCCCGCAGGCACCAAGCTTATCCCCCACTTAGACCGCTCGAAACTGGTGAACGGCACACTCCGTACCGTCCTGCGCAACCTGACGGAGGGCGGGCTGCTGGTCATCGTGATGCTGTTCCTGTTCCTGTTGCAACTGCGTGCGGGGCTCATCGTGAGCAGCGTGATCCCGCTCTCGATGCTGTTCGCAGTGTTGGGAATGCGCCTGTTCGATGTGTCGGCGAACCTGATGAGTTTGGGCGCAATCGACTTCGGCTTGATTGTCGACGGCGCGGTGATTATTGTGGAGAACACGGTGCGACGCCTCTCGGAGGCGGTCCGCGCCGCCTCCACACCGCTGACCCGAGACGAGTTAGAGCGGTTAGTGCATGACAGCACGGTGGAGGTGATTCGCCCCGCCCTGTTCGGCGTGTTTATTATCATCGGCGCGTATGTGCCCATCCTGACGCTGGCGGGGGTGGAGGGCAAGATGTTCCGTCCGATGGGGCTGACCGTGATTTTTGCGTTGCTGGGCGCGATGCTCCTCTCGTTGACGGTTGTGCCCGCGCTCTGCGCCCAGTTCCTCAAACCGCAGGTGGAACGCGAGAATCGCCTGCTGGAGCGACTGGCGCATCTCTACGAACGCGCTCTACGCTGGCATTTAGACCGCCGCGCCCTCACTCTGAGCCTTGCGTTGGTGTTCGTGGCGATCTGTTTCAGCCTGTTTACGCGGCTGGGGAGCGTGTTCGTGCCCGAACTGAATGAGGGTAATATCGCCATCTCGGGGTTCTACCCCCCAGACACCTCGCTGGAGGAAGTGGTGCAACTCTCGGGTCGGCTGGAACAACGGCTCCGAAAGGAGTTTCCCCACGAAATCGCGCATATCTTCACGCGCATCGGTCGCCCCGAAGCCGCCACCGACCCGATGCTGAACAACCAGGTGGATATTATGATCGAACTCCACCCGCCCGAACGCTGGAAACGCGCGCGCACCAAAGAGCAACTGGTGGAGCAACTCTCGAAAATCGTCGCCCAAATGCCCGGACTGTCGGTCGGGTTCACCCAACCGATTAAGATGCGCATGGACGAGATGATCGAGGGGCAGGGCGTACGCGCCGACTTGGCGGTGAAGGTGTTCGGACCCGACTTGGATGAGCTGAACCGTATCGGGCGACAGGTAGAGGCGATTCTGCGCCAGATTCCGGGCGCGGTCGATGTATCGATGGAGACGATGGAGGGCTTGCCCCAGCTACAAATCGTGTTAGACCGCGAGCGGATTGCACGCTACGGCGTCCATGCGCAAGATGTGATGAACGCGCTGGAGGCGGCGCTGGCGGGCAAAGTGGCGACCAGCGTGGTGCAGGGCAACCAGAAGATCGAGGTCGCGCTTCGCCTGCGCAAAGAGTATCGCGCTACCCCCGACGCGATTGGCAGGCTCCTGATCCCCACGCCCAGCGGCGTGCGCGTACCGCTGCGCTTGTTGGCGCAAATTCAGGTCGTGGAAGGACCGGTGCGCATCAACCGTGAGAACGGTCAGCGGCGCGTACTGGTACTGGCGAATGCACGCGGGCGCGACTTAGGCTCGGTGGCGGAAGACGCGCATAAGCGATTACAGAAACTGCAACTGCCTGTCGGTTACTGGATTGAGTACGGCGGCGCGTACGAGCATCTGGTATCGGGACGCGCGCGGCTGGGGATTGTCGTGCCGGCTACTTTCGGCGCGATTTTGCTCTTACTCATCCTCGCGCTGGGCAATCTCCGCTATGCGCTGATGGTCTTCACGGCTATTCCCTTCGCGCTGACGGGAGGTATCCTCGCGCTGCTGGTGCGTCATATGCCCTTCTCGATGTCGGCAGGCGTCGGCTTCATCGCGCTGGGCGGGATCGCCGTGCTGAATGGACTGGTGATGATAAGCGCCATTAACCAGCTGCGCCAGCGTGGGGTGAGCTGTCGTGAAGCGGTGCTGGAAGGCGCACGGCAACGCATGCGCCCCGTGTTGATGACCGCCGCCGTCGCCAGCTTCGGGTTCCTGCCGATGGCAACCTCCCACGGGATGGGCGCCGAGGTGCAACGCCCCCTTGCCACCGTCGTGATTGGCGGGCTAATTACCAGCACACTGCTCACACTGATTGTGCTGCCCACCCTCTACGCCTGGATTGAGGGCTACCTGGAAGCGCGCGCGCAGCGGCGACTCGAAACGGCGATCAGTGAAGTGTGAGGGACTCATCCGCGCAAGTCCCTCACGCTTCTGGTATACTGAGATTATGCAGCTGCGTGGTAACATGATCCTATACGGCGATAACATGCAATACTTGCCCACGCTGCCCAGCGGCGCGTTCCGCCTCATCTACATCGACCCGCCCTTCAACACTGGCAAAACGCAAAAGCGAACGCGCATTGAAGCCGTCGCCAGCGAACACGGTGCCCGAATCGGCTTCGGCAACCGCAAATACACCGTGCAAACTCTCGAATCGCCCGCCTACGAGGACGACTTCGACGACTACCTGGAGTTCCTGCGCCCGCGCTTAGAGCAAGCCTATCGGCTCCTGACCCCCGACGGCTCGCTGTTTGTGCATCTGGACTACCGCGAGGTGCACTATGTGAAGATACTGCTGGACGACATCTTCGGGCGCGAGTGTTTTATCAACGAGATTATCTGGGCATACGATTACGGCGGACGCAGCAAGCGACGCTGGCCCCCCAAGCACGACAATATCCTCTGGTATGTCAAAGACCCAGAGAACTATGTGTTCCGTTATGAAGCAATAGACCGCATTCCCTATATGGCGCCGTCGCTGGTGAGCGTGGAAAAAGCGCAGCGCGGCAAAACACCCACCGATGTCTGGTGGATGACCATCGTGCCAACCAACAGTAAAGAGAAGACAGGCTACC
>NKPV01000195.1 GCA_002254605.1 Armatimonadetes bacterium JP3_11 | reverse complement strand
GCTCCAGCACGCGCCCCTATCCCTACGACGAAGATCCCATCGGGGGCTTAGTGATTGAAGATATCGACGGCGATGGGCGGATGCTGATGATGCGCATTCCCGACCCGAACGGCAACTGGAAAAAGCATCCCGACGAGCCACGCCTGATGATCCGACGCGACCCCGACGAGGTGGGCGGCGAGTATTATCGAATTCTGCCCGAAGGACGGTTCGATGAACCGTTTGACCCCGCGATTTTGCAGATCCAGCCGCGCAAGGAGGGATTAGACCTGAACCGCAACTTCCCCAGCAACTGGCGACAGGAATACGAGCAGCACGGGGCAGGTCCTTATCCCACTTCGGAACCCGAAGTGCGTGCAATTGTGGATTTCATCGTGAACCATCCCAACATCACGGGCGGAGTCACTTTTCACACCTGGAGCGGCGTGCTGCTTCGCCCCTACAGCCATCAGCCCGATGACCACTTCCCCGCCGAAGACCTGTGGACCTACCAGAAAATCGGCGCGAAAGGCACAGAAATTACAGGCTATCCGAATATCTCCGTGTACCACGACTTCAAGTATCACCCGAAGGAATATATTTCAGGGGTGTTCGATGACTGGATGTATGACCACATGGGCGTGTTTGCGTGGACGGTGGAGATCTGGAGCCCTCAGCGTCAAGCGGGCATCACGGAGTATAAGTTTATCGACTGGTATCGCGAGCATCCTGTAGAGGACGATTTGAAGTTGCTCCGATGGAGCGACGAGGTTTTGGGCGGTAAGGGCTATGTGGACTGGTACGAGTTTGAGCATCCGCAGCTGGGCAAGGTGGAGTTGGGGGGCTGGGACGCACTCTATGCGTGGCGCAACCCACCGCCCGAGTTTCTGGAAAAAGAGGTCGCGCTGTTCCCCGATTGGCTGGTATGGCACCTGCTGATTTCGCCGAAGCTGGAACTCTATGAGGCGAAAGCGGAGCCCCTGAGCGAGGGCGTATACAAGGTGCGCCTGGTCGTGCAGAACACCGGCTGGCTGCCTACCTACATCACCAAGAAGGCGTTGGAGAAGAAGGTGGTACGCGGCGTGATTGCGACAATAGAGCTGCCCGCGGGTGCAACCCTGCGCTCCGGCAAGCCGCGCGAGGAGCTGGGACAACTGGAAGGGCGCGCCTACAAACCCAGCGCCGCCAGCGTGTGGAACACCGACCCGACCGACGACCGCGCAAAAGTGGAGTGGGTGGTTCACGCGCCCCAAGGCGGAATCGTGCGCCTCGTCGCCAGACACGAACGCGCCGGAATGGTTCGGGTGGAATTGCAACTACAATAAGTACTGGAAAAACCCGCTTGCCCCCCTTGACATTTTCCAAAAACTGATATATAATATAGAAACAAGCGGGAGCACTCGTAGTCTAAATGGACCGGGAAGGGGGGTACTCTCCACCTCAGCACTGCGCTGAGCCGCTTCCCTTTCCCGCATGAAACCCCCGCATTGCTTGATCGCAAGGGCAATTTCCCCCAACTGGGAGCAATTGCCCCAAAATCGCCTTGGGAGCTGTCCGGTTTTGGGCGGTTTCTGAGTCTTTAATGCATGGAGCGTCCCTATAGGGTGCGCCGAAAGGAAGGAAGGTGACTGCCATGTATCATGCGGAAAGGACATCGCCGTATGCGGAGCAGCAGTTTTACGCAGCGCTGCGCGAGCGGATTGAGCGATTGGTGCGACGCTATTGTCGTTCCCACGATGACGATATCGCGGATCTGACCCAGGAATGTCTCTTGCGGGTTTACAACAATCTGGATAACCTGCGTGACTTGGATAAGATCGATCCTTGGCTGCGAACGGTGGTGCGCAACGCGGTCTACACTTGGTACCGCGAGCGCAAGCGCGAACAAGAGGTGTGTTCGTTGGGATTGGAGGCGGAACACGAGACAGATACCTACTCCATTCCCGAAGAGGATTTACTATTGTATTTTGTGTTGCAGGAAGCGATGCAGACGCTGTCGGAAGCTGACCGGCAGATGTTCGAGTTGCGCTATGGCGTCGGTTTGAGCTATCGAGAGATTGCCCAGCAGATGGGCTTGAATGAAGAAGCCGTGCGCAAGCGCATTACGCGGGCACTGTCGCGTCTGAAAGCCCACCCAATCATCCAATCGATAATAACGGAAGGTGGTTAATGATGAATTGCCGGCGAGCACAAGAGTGGATCGAGGCGTACATTATGGGAGACCTCGCTCCCGAGCTCGCCGACTCGTTGGAAGCGCACCTGAAACAGTGCGACGCCTGCTGGCGTCGCTATGAGGAGCAGAAGCGGCTGATCGCGCTGCTACGGCGTGTGTTTGCGGTTCAGCGCCGCTTTCTGTAGAGGCTTTCGCGTTTATAGGAACGCGAAAGCACGCCTTAGGCTGCGCGCTGTTGCCGATTCGCGAGGCTGAGCTCGCGAATCAGGCGCAGCTCCTCCTCAGGGATCTCGAGGAACAGTTTGACCATCTCGGGGTCGAACTGCTTCCCGGCGCAACGGATGATCTCCTCGCGCGCCTCCGCGAAGCTGAGCGCCTTGCGGTAGGGGCGATCGGAAGTCATCGCGTCCAGCGTGTCGGCGATTGCGAAGATACGCGCCCCTAACGGGATGGCTTCACCCGCCAGACCGTAGGGGTATCCCCCCCCATCCCAGCGTTCGTGGTGATGCAATACAATCGGAGCGGCGGAGCGTAGTTCGTCCACCTTCATACACATCCGATAGCCGATTACAGGATGCTGTTTCATAATTTCCCACTCTTCGGGCGTGAGGGGACCGGGCTTGTACAAAATGCTATCGGGGACGCCGATTTTGCCGATGTCGTGCAACAGCGCGCCGCGTTCGATATCGTTCAGCTCTTCGGATGAGAGTTTCAATCGGTGCGCCATTGCCATCGTGTATGCCGCCACACGCTCAGAATGCCCCTCGGTCTCGGTGTCGCGTGTATCCAACGCCG
>NKPV01000293.1 GCA_002254605.1 Armatimonadetes bacterium JP3_11 | reverse complement strand
GTGGAAGTTTGCGATTCCCATACCGAGTCGTACGGTTATCGAGTACGCGATCTGGCGACCTTTTTGCGCGAGCGCGGGTGGCAGTTGTATCGGGTGAGCCGCGTGCAACCGTTGCGCCTGTCTGTCGTGGAGGCGGAACCTTCTGTGGCGGAATGGGAGAACTGGCTGGGCGTACGCGACATGAACTGGCTTCAGGCACGCATCAGAGCGGAGGTGCTGGATGGGGACTGAGCCGAACCTGCGCCGCCGCGCAGTAGAGGGAAGCGTGTACCTCACAGTGCGCCGACTGGTGGGGATGGGGCTTTCCATAGTGGGCATGCTGCTGATTACGCGCATCGTCGGTCCTGAAAACTACGGGCTGTTCGCCTCGGCGGTCGGGCTTTATACCTATTTATCGCTGGTGGGGCAGTTGGGCGTGCGCGTGTATCTTATCCGAAGCCCCCGCGACGAATCGCTGAGGCTCTTTCATCTCGGCTTCTGGCTCCTGCTGGGTTGGAGCGCTCTACTGACGACGGCGACGCTGTTGGGACTGGTC
>NKPV01000255.1 GCA_002254605.1 Armatimonadetes bacterium JP3_11 | reverse complement strand
GTTGTCCCCGAGCCTGCGAGCATGATTGCTCTGGGCAGCGGCTTGGTGGGTCTGCTGGCGCTGCGCCGCCGCCGCGCGAACTAAGTTCCATGCTTCCGCACGCCCCTGATGCTTCAGGGGCGGCATCCCTAAACGAAGTGCAGCTACGCCCCGATCTATCGGGGCGTTCGCTGTTTTTGGGGATTCACCGTTCAGGAAGAACAGGAGTCCGCTTCGTGTTGGAGAACCTATAATCCCACAGGAGGTGCATTATGTCCAACGGAAGCGGAAGCACGAACGCGACACTTATCTTGGTTCTGGGCATTTTGAGCATTGTGTGTTTGCCGATTTTGGGACCCGTTGCCTGGATTATGGGCAATAATGCGCTGAAGGAGCTGGATCAGGGCTTTGGCGACCCGAACGCGCGTGGGCTGGTAGTCGCAGGGCGCATCCTGGGCATTATCGGCACAGTGCTCCTCGTGCTGAGCTGCATTTATGTGGTGCTGATGTTGACTCTTTTCGGCGCGATGACAGCCACCCAGGGGAGACCCTAATTATGCGGGTTCTGGCGTCTCCACAATCAGCGTGACGGGACCGTCGTTTTGCAGGCGTATTTGCATCTCTGCGCCGTAGAGCCCCGTTTGAATGGGGACGCCTTCCGCCTGTAAATAGGTGCAGAACTGCTCATAAAGCGCCTGCCCTTGCTCAAAAGGAGCCGATTCGGTGAAACTGGGGCGTCTGCCCTTGCGACAGTCGCCGTAGAGCGTGAAGTTGGACACCACCAACATCGCCCCGCCGATTTCGAGAACGGAGCGGTTGAGTTTGCCCGATTCGTCTTCGAAGAAGCGCAGGGTTGCAATCTTTTGCGCCAGCCAGCGGGCGTGGTCGGCGGTGTCGTTTCGGTGGACGCCCAGCAACACCAGGGCACCCTGCTCGATGCGCCCCACAATGCGCCCCTCGACCTCCACTTCCGCCCATTTAACTCTTTGAAGGACGGCTCGCATCCTTGCTTTTGCCCTCCATAAGCCTCGAGACAGCCAGCACATCTTCGAGCGAGGCGAGTTTTTGCGTGATGGCTCGCAACTCCTGTGCGCTGCGGGCTTGAATCACCATATCCACCTGCGCTGTAAGGTTCGGCGTGCGTTTCACCCGCACATCGGCGATGTTGATGTTCGAGCTGCCTAAGATGGTTGTGATGTCTGCCAGCACGCCGGGGCGATCCAGCGTTTCGAAGCGCAGCATGACGGGGTAGGCGTGGTCTTTTTGGGGCGTCCATTCGATGTTCATCACGCGTTCCGGCTCTTTGTCTTCCAGGGCGCGCAGGTTGGGACATGAGG
>NKPV01000032.1 GCA_002254605.1 Armatimonadetes bacterium JP3_11 | reverse complement strand
GTTGGTGTCTCCTGTGGCGATAGAGACGGGCTTGCGTTTTGCGATACGCGAGGGCGGTCGCACGGTGGGCGCGGGCGTCGTCACGGAGATGTTGGATTAGGCGACACATCAGGTTGGGGCGGTTGGGTATAATATCCCTCCGCCCCGATTCTGGAGGAGAGGACGATGAAACGTGACAAAATCAGGATACGATTGCGAGCCTATGATCATCGCGTGCTGGATCAGTCGGTGAAACGGATTGTCGAGCAGGTGCAGAGTACAGGCGCGCGGGTGCGCGGTCCGGTGCCCCTGCCGACCGATATCCGTAGGTTCTGCGTGATTCGCGGTCCCCACATCGACAAGATCGGTATGGAACACTTTGAGATTCGCACTCATAAACGGCTCATCGATATCCTGGAACCGAATAATCGTACGATTGATGCACTCATGCGTTTAGATTTACCTAGCGGCGTAGATATCGAAATCAAGTTATAGGGAGGCAGTAGCGATGCAAGAAGAGAAACAGGTAGCAGAGGGAACCGTGCAGGGGAACGGCGAGCAGCCCGAGGCGACGGCAGAAGTGGCGTCGGCTGCATCGGAGCCGACTGCTGAGGCGGCTCCGGAAGTCCCCGCAGAAGCCTCGGCAGCGAGTGCGGACACGGGCGAAGCAGCCACGGAAGAGACATCCGCTGAACCCGTCGCCGCTGCCCCTGCGGAGGCAGCTTCCGCTCAACCAAAGCGCGCGCTGCCCCCACCCCCTGTGCTGAAAGGCTTAATCGGACGCAAGTTGGGCATGACTCATATTTTTGACGAGAGCGGTCGCATGATTGCCGTGACCGTGGTGGAGTTGGGTCCGTGCTATGTGGTACAGGTGCGTACGCCCGAAAAAGATGGCTACCATGCGGCGCAGATTGGTTATGAGCCGATGAAGCCCCAGCGCGTGAACAAGCCGATGCGCGGCGTCTTTAAGAAAGCGGAACTGGAGAAGCCCTTGCGCCATTTGAAGGAGTTCCGTATCTTGGAGGGACAGGCGGTAAGCGGGCAGGAAGTGCGTGCTGAGCATATATTTAGCGAGGGCGAAACCGTGAAGGTTACAGGCACTTCCAAGGGCAAAGGTTTTGCGGGTGTGGTGCGACGCTACGGGTTCGCAGGTGGACCGATGACCCATGGCTCGATGACCCACCGGCGCCCGCTTTCCAGCGGCGCGACGGGACCACAGCGCGTGTTCAAGGGCAAACGCAGTCCAGGGCGCATGGGCGGCGAACAGGTCACGACGCGCAACCTGACCATTGTGAAAATCCTCGCCGACCAGAACCGTGTTCTTATCAAGGGAGCGGTGCCCGGTGGGCGCGGCTCGATTGTGTATGTGCAGAAACAGTAGAGGTGATTTGTATGCCGAAAGTGAATTTATATAATGTGCAAGGTCAAGCGGTTGGGGAGTTCGAACTGAGCGACCGTCTGTTTGGTGCGAAGGCGAACGAGGGCACAGTGCATCGCGCGGTGGTGGCGCAGCTGGCTCACCTGCGCCAGGGCACGCATGACACCAAGACTCGCGGTGAGGTGCGGGGCGGTGGTCGCAAGCCGTGGCGCCAAAAACACACTGGGCGTGCTCGGCAGGGCTCCATTCGAGCCCCCCACTGGCGCAAGGGTGGGATTGTTCATGGTCCGACACCGCGCGCCTACAACCCCATCGTGAACAAAAAAGAGCGACGCCTCGCCTTCCGCACCGTGCTCAGCGACAAAGCCGAGAACGGCGCATTACTCGTGGTCGACGACCTGAACTTCCCCGAAATCAAGACCAAGCAGGCGGTGGCATTCCTGAAAGCACTTGGCGTGGGAAGCGAGCGCGTGCTGATTCTCCTCCACGAACCCAACGAAACCGTGTACAAGTCGTTCCGCAATATCCCGAATGTGCTGGTGCGCATCGCGCCCGCGTTCGCGCTTCATGAGATTATTCCTGCGCGGCGCGTGATTGCGACAAAACAAGCGATTGCTAAAATGGAGGAGGTGTGGGCACAATGAAACATCCCACTCAAGTAATTGTGCGTCCGCTGATTACCGAGAAAGGCACGATGTTGCGGATGCTGCACAATCAGTACCTGTTCGAAGTGGCAGACGACGCCACCAAAATTGATATAAAGCACGCGTTGAAACAGCTCTACAATGTGGATGCGGTGAAGGTGCGCACGATGTGGGTCAAGCCCAAGCCGAAGCGTTTCGGGATGCGCAGTCAGGGCTACACAAAAGCATGGAAGAAAGCCATCGTGACGCTCAAGCCTGACCAGACGATTGAAGATTTTAACCTGTAATCGGAGGTAATTATGGGAATCAAGAAATGGAAACCGACCTCGCCGGGTAGACGCTTTATGCAGACCTCGACCTATGAGGAGATTACGAAAAAAGAGCCGGAGAAGAGTCTGACGGTGGGGTTGCGCAAGACGGGCGGGCGCAACAATATGGGGCGCGTAACTGCGCGGCATCGCGGCGGTGGCAACAAACGTCTTTATCGTATTATCGATTTCAAACGCAACAAAGACGGCATCCCCGCGAGAGTGGTCGCGATTGAGTACGACCCCAACCGCTCTGCCCGTATTGCGCTGCTGGAGTACGAAGACGGCGAGAAACGCTATATCCTTGCGCCTGTCGGTTTGGGAGTGGGCGCGACCGTGATGAGCGGTCCTGACGCCGACATCCTGCCGGGCAATGCCTTGCCTTTGCAGAACATTCCCGTCGGAACACTTGTGCATAACATCGAATTGTATCCTGGCAAGGGGGGGCAGATGGTGCGCAGTGCGGGTGCGGCGGCTCAGATTCTCGCCAAAGAGGGTAACTATGCGACCTTGCGCATGCCCTCTGGTGAGATGCGGTTGGTTCATTTGCAATGCCGTGCCACCGTGGGGCAGGTGGGTAATTTAGATCATGAGAACGAAGTATGGGGCAAGGCGGGCAAATCGCGCTGGATGGGACGCCGTCCGCATGTGCGTGGTTCGGCGATGACCCCGCGCGACCACCCGCATGGCGGCGGTGAAGGGAAAGCACCCATCGGGCTGCCTCATCCCAAGACACCGTGGGGTAAGCCCGCGCTGGGCGTGAAAACCCGACGCAATAAACGCACCAGTCGATTTATTCTCAAGCGGAGGAAATAACTTATGGCGCGCTCGTTGAAAAAGGGACCTTATGTAGACCCGAAACTGATGAAGAAGGTACTGGCGATGATGGATGCACCGCCTGGTCAGAAGCGACCCATCAAAACTTGGTCGCGCCGATCGACGATAGTGCCTGAAATGATTGGGCTGACCTTCGCGGTGCATGACGGGCGCAAGCATGTGCCTGTTTATGTGACGGAGCAGATGGTCGGGCACAAGCTGGGCGAGTTCGTGCTGACCCGCACCTTTCGCGGGCATGCTGGCTCGGAGAAGACTTCGAAGGTGAAGAAGCGATAAGGAGGCATTTATGAAGGCGGTTGCACGACATGTTCGGATACCCCCGCGCAAGGCGCGCCTGGCGATCGACTTGGTGCGCGGGAAGCCTGTGGGCGAGGCGTTGGTGATTTTGCAGCGTCTGCCCAATAAATCCGCACGGATTGCAAAGAAAGTGCTGGAATCGGCAGTTGCGAATGCAGTGCATAACGACGGGCTGTCCCCCAGCGTGCTCTATATAGAGCGCGCGTATGTCGACGAGGGTCCGCGCTGGAAGCGCATTCTGCCCAAAGATCGTGGGCGTGCGTTTCGTATTCTGAAGCGCACGAGCCACATTACTATCGAGTTGGGCATTGGGGCGCCCCAGGCGCAACCTCGTGGACGCCGTGCTCGGTCAACCGCCGCATCGCAGCAGGAGGAGCAGAAATAATGGGTCAGAAAATCCACCCGATTGGCTTTCGCATAGGGATTACGGAGGATTGGCGGAGCCGCTGGTACGCTCCGAAAAAACAGTACCGCCACACGCTGTATGAGGACTACCTCATTCGGCGGACCATCAAAGAGAAGTGGTATAGCGCTGGGATTTCGCGCATCGAGATTGAGCGCGCTGCGAACATCGTACGCGTGATTATCTACGCGGCGCGTCCGGGTCAGGTTATCGGGCGTGGGGGTCAGGGTATCGAGGAGGTTACGCGCGCTGTATACAAGGCGTTGCACCCGAACAAGCCCGAACTGCGTATCGATGTCGAGGATGTGCGCAATCCTGATCAGGATGCGCAGTTGGTGGCGGAGAACATCGCCAGCCAGTTAGAGCGGCGTATTTCGCACCGTCGCGCCATCCGTCAGACGCTGGCGCGCGCGCAGCGCATGAACCTGCGCGGGATCAAAGTGATGGTGTCGGGACGACTGGGCGGCGCAGAAATCGCCCGCACCGAGTGGGATCGCTGGGGGCGGGTGCCGTTGCAGACTCTGCGTGCGGAGATTGACTACGGGTTCGCCGTCGCCTACACCATCTACGGCACCATTGGAGTGAAGGTATGGATTTATAAAGGCGATATTCCGATGTCGGAGCGGCGCATTCTGCTCTCCTCTGTGACTACCCCCGAGTCGGCGGCGCCGAGTGAGGTTCGTCGCGCTGTGCGTACAGGTGTAGCAGGGCGCGGCGGCGATGAGCGCCAGCCTGGACGCCGACGCCGTGGACGCGGCGGTGGTGGACGCTCCGGAACGGGTGGACGCGGCGGTGGCGGACGCGGAGCGAAATCACCGCAGCCTGAAACTTCCTCCACATCCCCACCCATAGTTGAAACGCCCGTGGAAGAGTGAGGTGAACTGCTATGTTGATGCCGAAACGAACGAAATATCGAAAACAGCAACGCGGACGACGCAAGGGCGTCTCGAAAGGCGCGCGTGAACTGCACTTCGGCGACTTCGGTCTGGTGGCGATGGAACCCGCATGGATTACGAATCGCCAGATGGAGGCGGCGCGTGTCGCTATCGTACGCTACCTGCGCCGCGGCGGGAAGACGTGGTTCCGAATCTTTCCTGATAAGCCCTACACAAAGCGTGCCGCCGAGACCCGCATGGGGTCGGGTAAGGGCAGTGTGGAAGGGTGGGTTGCCGTTGTGAAGCGAGGTCGCGTGATTATGGAACTCGGTGGCGTGGACGAGGCCCGCGCCCGCGAGGCGCTCCGACGCGCCAGCCATAAACTGCCTATTAAGACCAAAATTATCTCGAAAGCCGACTTCCAGCTTGGTGTAGAGGCTGAAACCTCAGGAGGTGAAAGCGCATGAAACCCCTTAAGCCTGAACAGCTGCGTCGCATGACCCTTCCTGAGCTCCAGAAAGAGCTGGACAACCTGCGCGCTGAGTTGTATCGAATTCGTGTGAGTAAAACGATTGGGCAGCTTAAAGACACCGATTCAATGAGGCAGATTCGCCGCAACATCGCGCGAATCCAGACGGTTATCAACGAGAAGCGACGCGAGGCAAGCGTCTGAGGAGTAGCGGATTATGAATGAAGAAGTCATTCAGCGAGAGACGCAAGTAGAGAGTGCCGCCCCTGCGGCGACGGGCGAGGTTGCCGAGTACAAGGGGCGACGCAAGGTGCGCGTCGGCGTGGTGGTCAGCGATAAAATGGACAAAACCGTTGTGGTGGCGGTGATGCGGAGCTATCGCCACCCACTTTACAAAAAGACTATCCGCCGCACGAAAAAATATATGGCGCACGATGAGCAGAACCAGTGTCGTGTGGGCGATCGCGTCGAGATTGTGGAGACGCGTCCACTTAGTCGCCGGAAACGCTGGCGCGTGCGCCAAATCTTAGAACGCGCCCAGTAATCAGGAGGAAAGAGCAATGATACAACCGTTTACACGCTTAAAGGTCGCCGATAACTCTGGGGCGCGCGAGGTGATGTGTATTCGCGTGCTGAAAGGCTCGAATGCGCGGTATGGGCATGTGGGCGATGTGATTGTGGCGTCGGTCAAGGACGCCTCCCCAAACATGCCTATCAAGAAGGGCGATGTGGTACGCGCTGTGATTGTGCGCACACGCAAGCCGATTCGTCGCCCCGACGGCAGCACGCTGCGGTTCGACGATAACGCCTGCGTGATTATCAATAACCAGAACGAACCGCGCGGCACCCGTATCTTTGGTCCCGTCGCCCGCGAGCTGCGCGATAAACAGTTCATGCGGATCGTCTCGCTGGCGCCCGAAGTGCTTTAGGAGGGGAGACTATGATACGCAAGTTAGAAAGACCGCTTCGGATGAAAATCCGCACAGGCGACACGGTAGAGATTATCTCGGGCAAGGATAAGGGCAATCGTGGGCGTGTAATCCGTGTGCTGCCGCGCGAGAACCGTGTGGTCGTCGACGGATTGAACCTGGTCTGGAAGCACCAGAAGCCACGCCAAATCAACCAGAAAGGCACGAAAGTGCAGATGTCCGCTCCCCTGTTTGCCTGCAAGGTGATGCTGGTATGCCCGCACTGCGACAAAACGACTCGTGTTGGGCGTGTGCGCGGACAAGACGGCAAACTCTATCGCGTTTGCAAGAAGTGCAACGAGATGATCGATGTAACGAAGTGAGGGATGCGCTATGGCTAAGCAAAAAATGTCCCCGCCTCAGCAGCCTCAAGGCAAAAAGGCGGGCAAGGAGCAGAGGACCGAGAAGCTGTTTGAGACAGGAGAAGGTGCTGTAGCACGCATCACACCGCGCTTGCGCACGCATTACGAGCAGGTGGTGCGTCCACAGCTCCAGCAGCAGTTCAACTACAAAAACCCGATGCAAATCCCGCGTTTGGAGAAGATCGTGATCAACATGGGCGTTGGCAAAGGTGAGCAGGAGCCGAAGCAGCTCGAGAACGCCGTGCGTGACCTTGCGCTGATTTCAGGGCAGAAGCCTGTTGTCACCGTTGCCAAAAAAGCCATTTCGAACTTCCGTATCCGACAGGGACACCGCATCGGCTGCAAGGTTACGCTGCGCGGCGACCGCATGTATATTTTTATGGAGAAGCTGATTAATATCGTGCTGCCGCGTATTCGCGACTTTGCGGGTATCTCACCGCGGTCGTTTGATGGGCGCGGCAACTATTCGATGGGGCTCCGCGAGCAAATCCTGTTCCCCGAGATCGTCTATGATCAGGTAGACCGCTTGCGTGGGATGGATATTACCTTCTGCACGACCGCCAAAACCGACGAGGAGGCGTTTGCCTTGCTCAAGGCGATGGGGATGCCCTTCCGAAAATAGGCGGCTTCTCTCCGCTTTCGCGCATAGCCCCTCTCCTTGTTCCGTGGGAGAGGGGCTAAGGGCAGTTGTTTGTTTTTAGTCGCGGGCGCCTTCTCTAAGGTATACTCTGAGCGCATATGCAAGCACTCAAAGACTGGGCGCTCGGTTTTGTCCACCAGTACGGCTTGGCAGGGCTGTTTGGTGTTGCGTTCATCGAGTCGTCGTTTTTCCCAGTGCCCCCCGATGTGTTGGTCGTTGCGCTGTTACTTGCGCCCGACGCACCGTCGCCGTTCTTAGTGGCGACGATATGCACCTTTGGCAGTGTGTTGGGCGCCGGTTTTGGTTGGATTGTGGGCGCGTATGGAGGCTACCCCCTGCTCCATAAGATGTTCAAAGAGGAGAAGGTGCAGGCGGTGGAACGGCTCTATAATCGCTATGGCGTTTACACGATTTTGATTGCGGCATTCACGCCCATACCGTATAAAGTATTCACCATCGCCAGTGGCGTGTTTCGTTTTAACATCCTCACGATGATGGGCGTAAGCGTGATCGGGCGTGGGGCGCGCTTTTTCGCAGTCGCCTCTTTGGTTCACTGGTTTGGGGATGCGGTCATCAAACAGTTCGACCGTGCGCTGCTGGTGGGCACCGTGCTGTTTCTATTGGGGGCGGGGGCGTATGTGTATTACCGCACGCGCTATAGTAGAGTCAAGCGTCTTGAGCGTCAACTGATTCAGAACGAGTCGACGGGCGAGTAGCAGGCGGGGCGTAGGGGATAGCGTGCGCGCAGTTCGTGGGATAGGGGAATGCTGTTGGGCGCAGGCAAGCCGAACAGGAGTGCGAGCGCGCCTGCTTGAGGCATCGGGGTTTGAACAAGATGAGCCGAACCGTGGGACGCCATGCCCAGCGCATCGTAAACCCGTTCCCAACGACACACCCGCACCATGGCGCCTTCTTGTCCCACCCAGCGTACTTCGGGCAACAGCGGACGCACGAGGCGCTCGATATCGGCTTCGGGCAGAAATATCTGCAGCGAAGCGCCCATCAAGTGCGCCGTTTGGCTTGCGAAGCCTATTAGGTGGTGTAATGCTTCTAAATCGGTGGGGTCGCTGCCCAGCTCCGCGATGCTGATACGGCGCGCCACGCGATTGCCTTCGGAATCGCGTTCGTAGTGGGTTTCCAGCACGATATAGCCTCGCGCACTGCCTCTGGGGTCTTGGGCGATATAGAACTTGTTACGCCAGCTGGGGTCATCCCAGCGTATCCAGACACGCCAGTAGGCGTCATCGCGCTGCACGGTGAGCGGGTGGTCGGCGTAGAAGGCATAGTACCAGCGCTGTATCATGGGTAGTTCATCGGCTTCCGCCGTACGGAATCGCCAGCCTGAGACATCTACAGGGGTCGGCGTCGCCTCATAGAGCGGTAGGGGCAAACGCTCCCAACCCAGTCGTTGATAGAAATCGTGGATGCCTGTGAATAGCATCCCGAACGCGAAGTCCTCGCTGTCCATTACCCGATGGAGGTCTTGGAGCAGTTGTGAGGCGTAGCCACGCCCGCGATGCTCAGGCAGTGTGGCGACATTCGCGATGCCTGCCATCCAGAGGGTCTGTCCATTCGCTATGCGCACGGGGCGACGCACGAGCTGCACCGCTGCGACGAGTGCGCCCTCTACCTCACACACGCGTGTATAGGTCGGTTTCCAGTATGGGTCGCGGAAGTACCGTTCGAAGTAGTCGTGTCCTGGGCTAAACACTTGCGCCCAGAGGTCTAAGCAGGTTGTTTGTTCCTCTGGGCGTAGTTCGCGAAACAGGGGATTCATTCCTCGTCCAGTTCTTCTAAGTCGGCGTCGAACAGGTCGTCGCCTTCGCCCACCAGTCGCTTACGGTCGCGTTTCTCCAGTTCTTCGATGCTGACCTCGCCTTCTACGAAGGCAGTGTCCTCATCGCGGTCAAGAATTTTTTCTTCCTCGTCGTCCAGGGTGGTCGGTAGCCAGTGTTGCGGGTTGACTTTACGGCAGCCGTCGCATACGAAGCGGATATTGACCGTGCTATACCACTGTGGCACCTTATCCAGGGGTTTTTCGCACTCGGCGCACTTAATCATCGGGTTGTTGCCTCCTGTTGGCTGGCGTTAGCGGTTTGCTTTGTCTTTTGTTCTTCCAGCTCGCGCAGATGCTGTTTGTGCGAGAGGATGCCGTTGATGAGCATAATCACGGCGGCAATGAGATAGAACCATGCCAGGCGCGGGTCCACATCTTGTCCGGGGTCAGCGATCGCCTCGTTGCCGCGCGCGAAGCCAATCATGCTGATCACGAACAAGATCAGCGCGATCCAGAAGTCGGTCTTCTTCCACCAGCCCATGCGGGGGATATTATACCATGCAGGGGTATACTTGTGTGGCATCGTGAGATTGTGGTGGTGCGTTTGAGCCAGATGAGGAACCTTTTGGAGTCTGTGTCGTGGTTTGCGCAGTCGGCTCCGGATCGGGATGTGGTGATTTCGGGGCGTGTGCGGCTGGCGCGGAACTTGGTTCACTATCCCTTTCCGCACTGTGCGAGCGAGGCACAGTTGCAATCGGTTGCTGCGGTTCTTGTTGACGCGCTGAGTTCGGTGGGTCTCACGCATGCGATGGAGTTGGGGAGGTTGGGATTGGACGAGCGCGCGCATTTGGTGGGGGCGCGTGTTATTAGCCCAGCGTTGCTGTCGGAGCTGCCGCACCGTTGGGCATTATTGGACGATTCGGGCGAGGTGGTCGCGGTGATTAACGAGGAAGATCATTTGCGTTTGCAAATTACCTGCGCTGGTTGGCAACCGCAGGCATTGTTGGAAAGTCTGTTGCATTGGGAGCGTGTGTTGAATCGACTCCCGTTGTTGTGGGCGCGTTCGCCGAAGTTGGGTTATCTCACTGCGTCGCCGATTAATCTCGGCTCTGGCATACGGCTGGGGTTGCTCACGCATCTGATGGGCTTACAGCGTGCGCGGCAAATCACGCGCTGGTTGGAGGCGTTGCAGGCGTTGGGCTGCCACACGCGCGGACTCTACGGCGAGGGCAGTCTGGCGTTTGAGGGGTATGTGCAGATCTCGCTGCTGGGCAGGAGCGATCCGCTGGACGAGCTGTTGGCACGCCTGCGCGGAACCTTGCGCACTCTTATCGAGGCGGAACGCGAGGCACGCGCTTGTATCGAACGCGACGCTCTTGAGGACGAGTGGCACGAACTCCAAGCGACCCTGCGCCACTCGGAGAGCCTTTCATTGGGCACCGCGCTGCGTGCGTTAGCGGTGTATCGCATGCGCGCGATACTCGACTACGACGATGGGCAGCGGGACTATGCAGACCGGTTGCTGTTTGAAGCCGCGGTCTACCCGCCGCCCGAACCTGAGCATGCCGCGAAAGCGCGTGCGGCGTGGCTCCGCACGCGACTGGCTTAGAACTGCTCTTGCTCGGTGGAGCCGTGCATTGCGAGGGTGGACGCCTGTCCGCCGGTAATCGCTTCCTGCACCAAGTCGAAGTATGCTGTGCCGACAAACGCTTGGTGTTCGGTGGCGCGGAACCCTTCCTCTCGCGCTTTGAACTCTGCCTCTTGCAGTTCGGCGTAGGCGGTCATGCCCGTCTGCGCATAGCCCCGTGCGAGTTGGAAGGTGATGTAGTTCAGCGCGTGGAAGCCTGCCAGCGTGATGAACTGGAACTTGTAGCCCATTGCGCCCAACTCGCGCTGGAACTTGGCGATGGTGTTGGCGTCGAGCAGTTTTTTCCAGTTGAACGAGGGCGAGCAGTTGTACGCCAGCAGTTTGCCCGGATAGTGTTTGTGGATGGCTTCGGCGAACTGGCGCGCCTCGTTCAGGTCAGGCGTGGAGGTTTCGAACCACAGCAGGTCGGCGTAGGGTGCGTACGCCAGCGCGCGTGCAATCGCGGCTTCGAGTCCGTTGCGCACCGTGTAGAAGCCTTCGTAGGTGCGCTCTCCTGTCAGGAAGGGTTGATCGTAGGGGTCGATATCGCTGGTGAGCAGGGTGGCATTCAGCGCATCGGTGCGTGCAATCAGAATCGTGGGGACTCCCATCACATCGGCAGCGAAGCGCGCTGCGACCAGTTTCTGGATGAACTCGCGTGTGGGAACCAGCACCTTGCCGCCCAGGTGTCCACATTTTTTGGCGGAGGCGAGTTGGTCTTCGTAATGCACGCCTGCGGCGCCCGCTTCGATGAGGGCTTTCGTAAGTTCGAAAGTGTGCAGTACGCCGCCGAAGCCTGCCTCGCCGTCTGCGACGATGGGGGCATACCAGTCGATGTCGCTCTTCCCTTGAGCGTGCTGCTTTTCGTCTTCGCGGCGGAAGGCGTTGTTGATCCGCTTCACGACGGCAGGCACGCTGTTCACTGGGTACAGGCTCAGGTCGGGATAGGTTTGATAAGACAGATTCGCATCGGCGGCGACCTGCCACCCGCTCAGGTAGATGGCTTTCAGTCCTGCTTGCACCATCTGCACGGCTTGTGTGCCTGTGAGTGCGCCCAGCGCGGCGACATAGTCTTCCGAGTGCAATAGTTCCCAGAGCCGTTGTGCGCCTCGTTTCGCTAAGGTGTATTCAATTGGTACTGAGCCTCGCAACCGAACCACATCCGCTGCCGAGTAGGGGCGTTGTATACCCTGCCAGCGCGGGTTCTCACGCCAATCGCGCTCCAACTGTGCTATCGTCTCTTGCATAGGTTTTACCTCCTCATTGATGTCGTTTGGGCTTCCTCGCCCATGCAAACTGTTCGTAGCGTTGTTCAGTCAATGTACTCGTATGCCACGAGGGTCACGAAGTCGATGAACTCCGTAGAAAGCACGACCTTTTTTAGGATAGCTGCGGCATCGTCCAGACGGTGGGGTGTGCCTGCGTAGCTTGCCTTGATGCTGGCGAGTTCCTCGTTGAGCATTTGTTCAAAGAGTTCTGGTGTGATGAGATGTCCCTCGTTGAGGTGCGCCTTGCGCTGGATCCACTGCCAGAGTTGGGAGCGTGAGATTTCGACGGTTGCGGCATCCTCCATCAGGTGGTTGATGGCGGCTGCTCCGATGCCGCGTAGCCACGAATCGAGGTAGCGCAGGCTGACATTGATGTTCGTGCGCATGCCTTTTTCGGTGATGTCGCCGCGTGGGAAGTTGAGGAGTTCCTGCGCCGTAATTGTTCGCTGGGGCAGCTTTTCGATTTGGTTGGGGGTCGGCATGTGCTTATTGAACACTTCCAGCACGACGGGCACTAGTCCGGGATGCGCCACCCAGGTTCCGTCGTAGCCCTCGCTTACTTCGCGTTCTTTATCGGCGATGACCTGCGCGATGGCAGCGGCGTTCGCTTCGGGGTCATCGCGGCGCGGGATATACGCCGACATCCCACCGATGGCGTGGATACCGCGCTTGTGGCAGCTTTGCACTACCAGTTCGGAATACGCCTTCATAAACGGCACGGTCATCGTCAGTGTGGCACGGTCGGGGAGTACAATCTCCTCGCGGTTGCGGAATTTGCGGATCACGCTGAACAGATAATCCCAACGTCCGCTATTGAGCCCTGCGGAATGCTCGCGCAGCTCGTACAGAATCTCCTCACACTCGAAGGCGGCGAGGATGTTCTCGATGAGTACCGTAGCGCGAATCGTGCCGCGGGGGATGCCCAGCCGCTCCTGAGCGTACAGGAAGACATCGTTCCACAAACGCGCTTCCAAATGGCTTTCCAGCTTGGGGAGGTAGAAATAGGGACCTGTACCGCGCCGAATCAGCTCGTGGGCATTATGGTAGAAGTAAAGCCCGAAATCCATGAGTGCGCCGGGGGCTGGTTCGCCGTCGATGATGAGGTGTTTTTCGGGCAGGTGCCACCCGCGCGGTCGCACGCATAACACCGCTGTTTGCTCGTTCAGGCGATAGTGTTTGCCGTCGGGGCTGGTGAACTCGATCGTGCGGCGCACGGCGTCGTAGAGATTGACCTGCCCTTGGATGCAGTTCTCCCAAGTGGGTGAGTTAGCGTCTTCGAAGTCCGCCATGAACACTTTCGCCCCTGAGTTTAGTGCGTTGATAATCATTTTACGGTCAACTGGACCGGTGATTTCCACGCGTCGGTCGAGGAGGTCTGGCGGTGGGGGTGCGACTTTCCAATCGCTTGCGCGGATAGGGGCGGTTTCTGGCAAGAAGTCGGGGTTTTCACCGGCGTTCAGGCGCGCTTGACGCTCCTCGCGCATGTGCAGCAGCTGTTTGCGTCGGGGGTTAAACTGGCGCACCAGTTCTGCGATGAAGCGTAAGGCGTCTGGGGTCACAATCTGCGTGTAGGCGGGGGGTACGGCGCCGCGCACCTCAATGCCTTCGGTTGCCAGTTGGCGATTCAATTCGTCTCGGTAGTCCATCGGTTGCCTCCGTTCTCTTCGTTGAGATTTGACCGACTGGTTAGTCATCAGGAGTATACCATGCCGATCAACAGATAGGGATAGGATACCTGAGTTTCTAAGATGTTTCGGAGGGTAGTCGTGGCATCATCACGGTAAGGCTGCTCTCACTTCGGTCGTTGTACTTGCTGGCGGCGTTTGCGTGGAAACGGAGGAGGCGCGCTCTGTCATCAGGTACAATTCGGCTACTATGCGACAAGCGTTTATCCCGTCGGAAGCCGTTGCTACGCATGTGGAGCGTACCGAAGAGGGCACGATGATTATCAACATGGGTCCCCAGCATCCCAGCACGCATGGGGTGTTGCGTGTGGTGTGCGAGCTGGAAGGGGAACGCATCGTGAAGGCGGAGTGTGTGATTGGTTACCTGCATACAGGGATGGAGAAGGAAGCGGAATATCTCACCTACCACAAAGCGTTGCCCATGACCGACCGCATGGATTACCTTTCCGCGAATAATAACAATTTGGCGTTTTCGCTGTCGATAGAGAAGATTTTGGGGGTAGAGATTCCGCCGCGTGGGCAGTATCTGCGTGTGATTTTGGCGGAGTTGTCGCGCCTTGCCAGCCACCTTGTGTGGATTGGCACGCATGCGATGGACTTGGGCGCGATGACCATCTTCTTCTACGCTTTTCGCGAGCGGGAGAAGATTCTGGATTTGTTTGAGATGATGTCGGGCGTGCGGATGATGCCGAGTTGGATTTGTCCTGGGGGGTTGCGCGGCGATATGCCAGACGGTTTCGAAGATCGCCTGCGCCAGTTGCTCAAAGAGCTGCCGAAAGCGCTGGACGATATTGAGGGCATGCTGACCCAGAATCCGATTTGGCGCGAGCGCACGATGGGGATTGGAACCCTTACCACAGAGGAATGCTTCGCGCTGGGCGTGAGCGGACCGACGATTCGCGCCACCGGCTTTGCGTGGGACATTCGCAAGTCCAATCCGTACAGTGGTTACGAGCAGTTTGATTTCAGCATACCTGTGGGCACGCGCGGCGATGTATACGACCGCTACTTGGTGCGGATGGCGGAGATGCGCGAGAGCCTTAAAATCCTGCAGCAGGCGATTGATGGCTTGCCGGGGGGACCGATCAACACCAGCGACCTGAAAATAGTGCCTCCGCCGCGCGAGGCGATTGATAACTCGATGGAGTCGCTGATTCATTGGTTCAAGATTCACACGGAGGGGTTTCGTCCGCCAGTGGGTGAGGCGTATGTGCCTGTGGAGTCGCCCAAGGGCGAGCTCGGTTTTTACTTTGTCAGCGATGGCACGAACCGCCCGTATCGCATGCACACCCGTGCGCCCAGTTTTATGAACCTGCAAGCGTTGGAGAAGATGGCGGTCGGCAGGCTGATTGCCGATATGGTCGCTTTGATTGGCAGTATCGATATCGTGCTGGGCGAGATTGATCGGTAGCGGTGCATCGGTTGCGTTGTGGTTAAGCGCGGCGAAACGACAGGAGTTTCGTGCAGTGGCGCGAACTCATTGCGTATGACGCGCGAGCAGGCGCAAGCCCGGATTGCGGAACTTCGGCGGCTGGTGGAGTATCATAACTATCGATATTATGTCTTAGACCAGCCTGAGATTTCCGATGAAGCGTACGATGCATTGTTCCGCGAGTTGCAGCAGCTGGAGGCGCAGTTTCCTGATTTAGTCACGCCCGACTCGCCCACGCAGCGTGTGGGTGCGCCTCCTCTGAGCGCGTTTCCCGAACACTCGCACCGTGAAGTGATGCTGAGCCTTGACAACGCTTTCAGCTCGGAGGAACTGCTTGCATTTGATCAGCGCGTGAAGCGATTCTTGAACCTGTCTCAAGAGACAGATATTGAGTACACTTGCGAGCTGAAAATCGATGGTTTGGCGGTTTCGCTTACCTACGAGGACGGTGTGCTGACAATCGGGGCGACGCGAGGCGATGGCGTACGCGGTGAAGATGTGACTCCGAATATCCGCACGGTGCGCCAGATTCCTCTGCGGTTGCACAGTGGGGACAGTCTGTTCGATACGCCGCCGCGAATTGTGGAGGTGCGAGGCGAGGTGTATTTGAGTTATCAGGAGTTTGAGCGGATTAACCATGAGCGGGCACAGTCTGGGGAGCCGTTGTTTGCCAATCCGCGCAATGCGGCGGCGGGCAGTTTGCGTCAGCTCGATTCGCGGATTACGGCGCGTCGTCGATTGCGCTTTTGGGCATATGGGGTCGGCTATTGCGAGGGCGCGGAGTTTGCCACGCAGTGGGAGACGCTGCAGCAACTCAAGGCGTGGGGGTTCCCGGTGAATCCGCACACGCGCCTTGTGCCCAACATTGAGGGTGCATTGGCGTTCTGTCGGGAGTGGGGCTATCGCCGAGCGGAGTTGGACTACGCGACCGATGGCGTTGTGATCAAAGTGAATCGCGTCGATGATCAGCGTCGGTTGGGAGCGACCACGCGCGCTCCGCGCTGGGCGATTGCTTACAAGTATCCTGCAGAGCAGGCGACCACCACCGTGCGGGAGGTGCGCTGGCAGGTGGGGCGCACGGGTGTGTTGACGCCAGTGGCGATTATGGAGCCTGTGTCGGTTGGCGGGGTCACGGTCTCGCGGGCGACTTTGCATAACATCGACTATATTCGCGAGAAAGATATTCGCGTTGGCGATCGTGTCGTGATACAGCGTGCGGGGGAGGTCATCCCCGAGGTGGTGTCTGTGCTTACGGAGGCGCGTGACGGCGATGAGGTTCCTATTGAGCCGCCCACGCAGTGCCCCGTGTGTGGGGCGCGGGTGGAACGCGCAGAGGACGAGGCGGCGTTGCGCTGCATCAATCTTGCGTGCCCGGCGCAGATTGTCGAGCGCATTCGGCATTTCACCAGTCGGAACGCGATGAATATCGAAGGTCTCGGCGACAAGTGGGTGCAACGATTGTTTGAGTTGGGCTACATCAGAGACCCCGCGGATCTCTACAGCATGCATCAGCATCGTGATGCGCTGGTTCAACTGGAGCGCAGTGGTGAGAAACTGGTGAGCAATTTGCTGAGCGCGATTGAGAAGAGCAAGCGGAACTCGTTGGAGCGGCTGATTTTCGCGTTGGGGATTCGACATGTGGGTGAGCATGCGGCGCGTTTGTTGGCGGAGTATTTTGGCAGCCTCGATGCCCTGATGAACGCCCGCGAGGAGCAGATGATGCAGATTCCTGGGATTGGTCCCGAGACGGCGCGTGAGGTGGTGGAGTTTTTTGCGCGTCCGGAGAACCGCGCTGTGATTGAAAAGTTGCGTCAGGCGGGCGTGCGGATGGAAGCCGAACGCAAAGAGCGCAAGGCGACGCCGTTTGCTGGGATGACTTTTGTGTTCACGGGTGAGTTGCAGTCGTACACGCGCGAGCAGGCGGAGGCGCTTGTGCGCGAGTTGGGCGGGCGGGCGACCTCCAGCGTGAGTAAGGCGACGACCTTTGTGGTGGCGGGTCCTGGGGCGGGGAGCAAGCTGCAGAAAGCGCGGGAGTTGGGGGTGCCGATTCTGGACGAGGCGGCGTTTTTGGAGATGGTACGCAAAGCGAGCGTGGGCTGAGTGGGTTTGTTTTGGTGCGTGTGGTTTGTGCCTGCTGGCGTGTAAGCCGGGTTCTGTTTGAGGCGGCGATCTCTCTGGGGCGTTCGCTTACGCGAAGCCTCACGCGGTCTACCCGGAGGGTCAGCGGAGCGCGTCATCCCCTCCCTACATGACCTTGCTCCCTGTGGGGCTTGCCCAGCCGATTGCTTGCGCAAACGCTGGTGCGCTCTTACCGCACCGTTGCACCCTTACCCCGATTGGGGCGGTTTGCGTTTCTGTGGCGCTTTCCGTCGTCGGATGTCCCGACGCCTGGGAGTTACCCAGCACAGCCTCCTGCGGAGCCCGGACTTTCCTCGCCCGAGTTGGGCGCCGCCGCCCAGCCAGCAGGCAGGTTAATGGTACCCGAATTACGGTATAATCGTGATGGTGAGTACTCGGACGCAGTCTTCGGAGCCGCGCCTTTCGGAACTGTTTGCGCGTACGCTGGACGCGAATCAAGACGGGGTGGTGGTATTAGGTGAGGTGCTGGATCGCGCGGGCGATCGGGGCTATGGCTTCCTGCTGATTCTGTTGGCGATTCCCGCCTTTATTCCGGTGTTGCCGCCGGGTACCTCGGGCGTGTTGGGCGCGCTGATGACGCTGGTAGCGCTGCAGATGCTGTTTGGTCTGCGGCAGCCGTGGTTTCCGCGTCGCTGGCGGCAGAAGATTTTAGCGCCTCGCACGGTTCAGGCGTTGCAGACACGCGGTGTGGCGCTGTTGCGCAAAATAGAGAAGGTCTCGCACCCGCGCGGGCGACGATTTACGCGCAACGGGTTGATTTTGCGTCTGAGTGCGCTTATTGTGATCGGGCTTGCGTTGGTGCTTTCTTCGCCGATGCCGTTTATGAACACATTGCCTGCGTTGGGCGTGTTGCTTATCGGTATCGGGTTGGCGAACCATGATGTCTACTTTTTGGGGGCAGGGTGGCTGATTGGGGGGATTGTTGCGCTGATTATGGTTTTGGGTGTGGAGGTGTTGCTGCGGTTGGGGCGTATGGTGCGTGAGGCGGTGGGTCTTTAGTTGAGGCACTCTTGCGTTCTTGGGTGGGCACGCCGATAATTGTCATGGATGGCGGACGAAGAGCGCACGGAGCAGGCGACGCCGCGTAAGCGGCAAGAGGCTCGCAAGAAAGGACAGGTCGCACGGTCGGCGGAGATTAACGGGGCGGCGGTTTTTCTGGGGCTGGTGCTGATATTGCCGTTCACGATGCGTTGGGGCGGCGAGCGCTTGCTGATGGCGTTTCAGCAGCAGATTTTGCAGGCGGGGGCGATGCGGCTCTCCGAAGCGCTTTTACTGAGTGCGTTGGCGTTTCTTGCGCCGTTGCTGGCGGCGGCGTTTCTGACGGCGCTGGTGGCAAACGCGATGCAGGTTGGACTCTACTTCACCGCGCAGCCGTTGCAGCCCGATTTGAACCGCATTAACCCCGTGCGTGGCTTTCAGCGGCTCTTTTCGCAACGCTCGGCGGTGGAGTTGTTGAAGGCGATTTTGAAGTTTGGTCTGATTGCATGGGTGGCTTGGCGCACCTTGCACGCCGAGACGGAACGAATTGTTGCTGCTGCGCAGCTGCCGATGCCCCATGCGCTCAGCCCGACAGTGGACGCGCTCTATCAGGTGGGGCTGCGTGTGGGGGTGTTGTGGTTTATCCTTGCACTGTTGGACTATCTGTATCAGCGTTGGGACTTTGAGAAGAGCATTCGCATGTCGCGCTACGAGCTAAAAGAGGAATACAAGCAGATGGAGGGGGATCCGTATTTACGGGCGCGTATTCGGCAGCGGATGCAGGAGGCGGCGCGGCGGCGTTCGATACGGGATGTGCGTCGTGCCGATGTCGTTATAACGAACCCTATCACTTACGCTGTGGCTTTGCGGTATGATCGCGCCACGATGCATGCGCCGCGCGTGGTGGCGAAGGGCAAAGGTTGGCTGGCGCAGCGCATTCGCGAGGAGGCGCTCAAGTGGCATGTGCCGATTGTGCCGAACCCGCCGTTGGCGCGGAGCCTGTACGCGCAGGTGGAAGTGGGGCAGGAGATTCCCAGCACGCTCTACCAGGCGGTTGCGGAGGTGCTGGCGTATGTGTATCGTTTACGGCGGGGCAGGCGGTAGGGATTCGGCACGCCCTATCGAACTGGAAGGGTATGTTTCGGGTACTCGGGCTGTGGGCGTTGTGGCTGGGGCTCATGCTTGTTTGCTCGGCGCAGGGGGTGTCTGCGCAGGAGCGTCGCGAGGGGTTTCGACCGTTGTTCAACGGGCGGAACTTAAACGGCTGGAAGGTGTACGCGGGCGCGAACTGGCGCGTGCAAAACGGCGAACTGATTGGTCCAAGCGACAGCGCGGGCTGGATTGGCACGGTTGAAGAGTTTGACAATTTCGTTCTGCGCGGCGAGTACTGGATTGACAAAGGCGATACGCACGAGAGTAATAGTGGCGTGTTTTTCCGCGCCCAGCGCACCGCTACGCCGTGGAACGATGGCTACGAGATGCAAATTAGCCTGCAGGACGAGCGCAATCCGACGGGGAGTATCTACAATCGCGTACCTACGAGCTTAGAGCGCATGCGCGAAATCGCCCCAGAAAAGCAGTGGAACGCCTTCGAAATCCGTGCGTGTGGCTCGCGTATCCAAATCACGATTAACGGCGAAATGGTGCAAGACTGCGACCTGCACGAGTTTCGGCGCGGTGTGATTGGCTTGCAGCAGCACCATCCGGGCGTCACGGTTAAATACCGCAACCTCCGCATTAAACGGTTGGAGCCGCGTGCGTGCGACGAGGGGTGGAAACCGCTATTTAACGGCAAAGACCTGTCGGGCTGGTTTGCCACGGGCATGGCGCGTTGGAGCGTGAAAGAGGGCGTGATTATTGGCGAGGCGGGTATGGGGCACTTGTTCACCGAGCAAACCTTCACGGATTTTGAGTTGCGCGTAATGATTCGCATTCGTCCGTTCCGCGAGAACTCGCCGATGAAGCCGAATAACGGCATCTACTTCCGCGCCCAGCCAAACCCTGAGAACCGGAATAACTGGCCTGTGGGCTATGAGGCGCAGGTGTTCAATCATGCAGGCAGGGGTGATTATATCACAGGTTCGCTCTATAATCGTGCGATGGCGAGCCGCCTGCTGACGCGCGATGGGGAGTGGTTCTCGATGCGTATTCGCGCCAAAGGCGACCACATTCAGATTTTTGTGAACGGGCAGAAGGTGGTGGACACGCGCAACAGTGATTTTCGGTCGGGACACATCGCCATTCAATGCCACGACCCGTTCACGATTATCGAGACGCGCGATATTTATTGGAGACCGTTGTGATGGCGGGATTCTTGCCCCCTGCGCGGTATTGAAAGCGTTGTGCGGGAGTGTACCTGCTTCCCGTAGGGACATTTTGGCAGGAAGTGGGGATGCCTCCGCAGAACTTTGGGCGTGTACAGCAGATGCCTGCGCGAAATCCGAAAGAAGCGATTCCCCGCCCAGTGGTGGCTTTGGGCGCAGTGAGCCTGATGAACGACGCCAGCAGCGAGATGGTGTTTCCGTTGCTGCCGTTATTTTTGCGCAGTTTAGGGGCGTCGCCTGCGCTGATTGGGCTGATTGAGGGGCTGGCGGAGACGACGGCGAGTCTGCTGAAGCTCTTTTCGGGTTGGTTGGCGGACAGGTTGGGACAGCATCGGCTGTTGGCGTTTTGGGGCTATGCGCTGGCGGCGGGCACGCGTCCGTTGCTGGCGTTTGTGAACGCGCCGGTGCAGGTATTGGGCTTGCGCTTTGTTGATCGGGTGGGCAAGGGGTTGCGCACTGCGCCTCGCGACGCGCTGATTGCGGTGTCCACGACGCCTGAGAATCGGGGTTTGGCGTTTGGGTTTCATCGGGCGATGGACAATTTGGGCGCAGCGATTGGGCCCGCGTTGGCAATGCTGATTTTGCTCTTTGCGCCAGAGAACTATCGGCTGGTGTTTGCGTTGGCGGCGGTTCCTGCGCTGTTGTCGTTGGTGGTGTTTTGGTGGGGTGTTCGGGGTGTGTCGTCGCCGTCGCGTTCGGGGGCGCGGCATCCGCTTGCGGGGGCAGGGGATCTACTCAGGGGTCGGTACGGATGGTATTTGGGCTGTGTGTTGGTGTTCACCTTGGCGAACTCCAGTGATGCGTTTTTGTTGATGCGCGCGCAGGATGTGGGTGCGCCTGTAGCGATGGCGCCGCTGTTGTGGATGGGGCTGAACCTATTGCGTAGCGCGTTTGGCGTGTATGGTGGCTGGCTGGCGGACAAGCGTGGGCGGCTTCAGGTGTTGCGCTGGGGGTGGTTTTGCTACGCGCTGGTGTATATGGGCTTTGGGTTCGCGGGTGCGTTGTGGCAGGTGATAGTGTTGTTTGGGCTGTATGCGGTGTTCTATGCGCTGACGGAAGGGGCAGAGCGCGCGCTGGTCGCCGAGTTTGCTCCTGCCGAGCGGCGTGGGCAGGCGTATGGGCTGTTTCACTTCGTGGTGGGCGTCGCGGCGTTGCCTGCGAGCGTGCTGTTTGGCTGGTTATGGCAGTCCTTCGGTGCGCCTGCGGCGTTTCTGATGGGGGCGGGGCTGGCGCTCGTGGCGACGGTGGGCGTAAGTCGGCTTGAAGGTTCGCTCAGCGCCTGATAGGGTGCGGCGCTTCTGGTATACTCTCGCCTGTGGGGACGCTGGAATCGCTTTGGGTGGCTTTGGACACGCTGCGCATGCACAAGTTGCGTTCGTTTTTGACGATGCTGGGTGTGATTTTTGGCGTGATGGCGGTGGTGGTTATGGTGGCGCTGATTGAGGGGGCGCGGAGCAGCGTGGTGGCGGAGTTTGAGAAACTCGGCTCGGATGTGATTCTTGTGACCTTTGACCCGTCGGAGCGCATTCGGCGCGAGGAGCGTGGGGGCACGGTGGAGGGGCTGAAACTGGTCGATTTGGAGGCGATTCGCCAGCTGCCCAACCTGCGCGCGGTGGCTGCGGAGCGGCAGTTGGGCGAGAAGGAGTTTATTTATCAAGGCGAGAAGGTGCGTGCGCCGCTGATCGGTGTGAACGAAGACTATCTAACGGCGCGGGCGCTGACAATGGAGCGGGGGCGGTTCTTCGAGCCGTTTGAGATTCAGCAGGGCGAGAAGTTGCTGGTGCTGGGCAACGACACGGCGCAGAAGTTGTTCGGCGACAAGGATCCGATTGGACAATCGGTGCTGGTGGACGGCACGCAGGCGCAGGTGATTGGCGTGCTGAAAAAGCGTGGGCGTGGCTTTGGGGAGAATCTGGACGAGGGCGCCTATATTCCGCTACAGGCGGCGCTGCGCCGTTGGGCGGGCGACGCGAGCCTGACGATGATTATGGCGATGCCTTACACGCGCGAGCAGACCCCGGCGGCGATGGATGCGATTTGGGAGACGCTGATGCGCCTACATCAGAACCAGCCTGATTTTCGGGTGGATACCCTGGAGAGCATTCTTTCTGCGATTACGCGCGTGATTTCCCTGTTTGGCGTGCTGTTGGGCGGGATTGCCGGGCTGGCGTTGCTGGTAGGCGGGATCGGGATTATGAATATTATGCTGGTCTCGGTGACGGAGCGTACCCGCGAGATTGGGTTGCGCAAAGCGGTTGGGGCGCAGAAGTGGCATATCCTGATGCAGTTTCTCATCGAGTCGGCGACGCTGGCGACAATCGGCGGGCTAATTGGCATGGGGCTGGGCTGGGGCTTTGGTGAGCTGATTGAGTTTGTGACCCAGCAATCTGACGCCTTTGGCGAGAACGGGCTGACCTTTTCCTTCCCGTTATGGGCGGGGATCGGGGCGTTTTTGTTTTCGGCGTCGGTGGGGGTGGTGTTTGG
>NKPV01000059.1 GCA_002254605.1 Armatimonadetes bacterium JP3_11 | reverse complement strand
GTGGAGACCCAGCCCCCTCTCTGCAGAACAGATTGAGCGGTTCCTGCAAGCGCGTCGTGAAACGGGCATCGAGTGCGTGGTGTCGCACGCAGTGTATCTGATCAACCTCGCTTCGCCGGACCCTGAAACGCGACGCAAGTCCTACGAGGCGTATCTTGCCGAACTCCAGCGCTGCGCTGCGCTCGGCATCCGATATGCCGTCGTGCATATGGGGTCTCATCCGGAATTTGCGACGGGGATGCAACTGCTTATCGAGAACCTGCGCCAACTGCTCGCGGAGATGCCACAGGGCGTGTGCATCGCGATGGAGACGATGGCAGGGCAGGGGAGTGCGTTGTGTTATCGGTTTGAGCATTTCGCGCAGATTCTGGAGACTTTGCCTGATGAGCGACTCGTGATTTGCGCCGACTCGTGCCACCTGTTTGCGGCAGGCTACGACCTGCGCACGCCCGAAACCTACGAAGCGGTCTGGCAAGAGTTTGATCGGCTCGTGGGGCTATCACGCTTGCAAGTGTGGCATCTGAACGACTCGAAAAAGCCGCTGGGTTCGCGCGTCGACCGACACGAGCATATCGGCGAGGGCGAGCTGGGCGCGGATGCGTTTCGGCTGATCCTGAGCGACCCCCGCTTTACCCAACTGCCGATGCTTATCGAAACGCCCGACGAGAAGCGTTTCGCCGAGGACTTAGCGAAGTTGTGGGAGATGGCAGGGGAACGGTCTCAGAACGGCTGAAAGGGCTTGGGGAATCGGCGCGGCTCTACATGGAAGCGAGTACGGTATCATATACTCCGATGGCAACCTACTCACTGGCGCAGTTGGCGGAGCAGGTGCAGGGCGTGGTGCGCGGCGACCCTGAACTCAGTATCGGTACGGTTGGTGGGATCGAAGAGGTTTCTGCAGGCGGCTTGACTTTTGCGGAGGATGCTCGCCGTTTGCAGGACGCGCTCGCCTCACCTGCCGCTGCCATCCTTACCAAACCGAACTTACCCATCCCACCCGATTCGGGCAAATCGTTCCTGTTGCATCCTGCGCCGCGCCTTGCATGGGCGAAAATCCTCGCGCTCTACAGCCCGTTCCAAACGCCTGAGCCAGGCGTGCATCCCACGGTCATCATGGGCGACGATTGCGAACTTGGCGACGAGGTGAGCCTGATGCCCTATGTAACGCTTGGCAATCGCGTGAAAATCGGGCATCGTGTGAAAGTCTATCCCTTCTGCTACATTGGGGACGACAGCGAAATCGGCGACGACAGCGTTCTCTATCCGCATGTGACGATTATGCCGCGCGTGCAGGTGGGGGAGCGGGTGATTATCCATCCCGGCGCGGTCATCGGCGGGGACGGCTACGGCTATGTGCAACACGACGGCATCCACCACAAAATCCCCCAGATTGGGCGCGTGGTGATTGAAGACGATGTGGAAATCGGCTGCAACACCACGATTGACCGCGCTACCACCGGCGAGACGCGCATCGGCAAAGGCACAAAAATCGACAACCTGGTGCAGATTGCGCATAATGTGCGAATCGGTGAACACTGTCTGCTGGTATCACAGGTGGGCATCGCGGGCAGTTCCACGCTGGGGCATCATGTGATTCTCGCTGGGCAGGTGGGCGTGAAAGACCATGTGCATATCGGCGATCAGGTGGTGGTGGGGGCGCAGGGGGGCGTCTCCAAGAACCTGCCTGCCAACGGGATCTATTGGGGCACCCCCGCTATCCCCCATCGGGAGTGGCTCCAGGTGCTGGCTTACTTGTATAAACTGCCAGAGTTAGCAAAGCGTGTGGACGAGTTAGAGAAGAAGGCACGCGAGCGATAGCAAACTCTATGCGTATCAGCATTATTGGCTTGGGGGGGATTGGCGCTTCGATTGGGCTGGCGTATCAACATGCCACGCTGGGATCGGTGATTATCGGCTACGATATTCAAACGGATGCTGTGCAGGGGGCGCTGGAGATGGGGGCGATTGACCAGCCTGCCGAGTCCTTAGAGGCTTGCGCCGAAGTTGACCTGATCGTTGTCGCGACGCCGCCACGCGCCGTGCCTACGATGTTTCAGCAACTGGCGCCGCATTTGGACCCCGAAACGGTGATTACCGATGTAGTCAGTGTGAAATCGCCTGTGCTGAGTTGGGCGCGGCGGCATTTACCGTACCCATCTCGCTTCGTCGGGGGGCACCCGATTGCCGGCACGGAGCAGCACGGTTATGCTGCGGCACGTGCCGACCTGTTTCAAGGGGTGCAATGGGTCCTCACCCCCACTGCTGAGACGGAGAGCGAAGCGATTGCGCGTGTGGAGCAACTGATTGGGGCGGTGCGGGCGATTCCCGTTCGGATGGACGCTGCGCAGCACGATTGGGAGTTCGCGTTGCTCAGTTTTGTGCCGCACTGCATCGCGTTTAGCCTTGCGAAATTACGCGAGGAGAACCCCACACACCTGCAAGGTGGCGGCAGTTGGCATTCCGCCACGCGCGTGGCGCAGAGCGACCCCGAACTCTGGGCGGAACTGCTTGCGCTCAACAGCGAGGCGACCCGCGCGTGGCTGGATGCCCTGATTGTGCGCCTGCGTGCGATCAGCGACGCGCTTCAACAGCCCGACAAGTCGCTCCTGCATCGCTTGCTCGGCAGGAATTCGCCCTCCGCAGACGAATAGCGGCATCTGTGCCTCCGTTGTTTGAGACGCATTTACCGCTGCCGTTGCACGCGCGTGGGAAGGTGCGCGACACCTATCGGGTAGGCAATAACTTGCTGATGGTCGCCACCGATCGGCTTTCGGCATTCGATGTGGTGCTGCCCACGCCGATACCCGATAAGGGGCGCGTGCTGACCCAGCTAAGCGTATTCTGGTTTCGCAAGTTCGAATCGTGGATGCCTCATCATCTGCTGAGTGTGGAGTGGCAGGACATCGCTTGTGCGCTCCGAGAAGCCGGCATACCGAACCCCGACGCCTATCGCGAGCCGTTGGAAGGACGCAGCATGCTGGTCAAACGCGCCGAGCCGTTCCCGATTGAGTGCGTGGCGCGTGGGTATATCGCAGGCTCGCTGTGGAAAGAGTATCGCGCGGCAGGGGGTGAACACGCCGAATCGCCCATCGTCCTGCACGGCGTTGCCTTGCCGCCCCGCCTTGTGGAATCGGCGGAACTTCCCGAACCGATTTTCACCCCCGCCGCCAAAGCGCACACGGGACACGACGAGAATATCAGTTTCGAGCAAGCGTGTGCGATGGTGGGCGCGGAGACCGCTTATGCCCTGCGCGAGTTTACTATGCGCCTCTACCGTGAAGCGCACGCCTACGCCCGAACGCGCGGTATCCTGCTGGCAGACACCAAGTTCGAGTTTGGCAGGGACGAACAGGGGCGGATTATCCTCATCGATGAGGCACTGACGCCCGATTCGTCGCGCTTTTGGGATGCTGCACATTATACACCTGGCATGCCGCAGCCCAGCTTCGACAAGCAGTTCGTGCGCGACTATCTGGAATCCATCGGTTGGAACAAGCAACCCCCCGCGCCCGAATTACCGCCCGAGATTGTGGCGCAGACGGCAGAACGCTATCGCGAAGCGCTACGGAGGCTTACCGGGTGAGCGACGCCTTATGAGCCACATAGCGAGCGTCATCCCCACCGCGTCAATCATAACATCGACGGGGGTTCCTGTGCGCCCTGGTACGAACGCTTGGTGAATCTCGTCCACTATGGCGCGCATCAGACTGGTCGCTGCTGCCCAGCGCAGCGCACGTGCGTGTTCCATCCCAAAGCTGGCTCGAAACGCCCAATAGCCCAAAAGCGTGAGCAAAAAGTAGCCCGTGCCGTGTCCCGTTTTGCGAAAGAGATAGTTCAGCAGATGCAGCTGCTCTTCGGTGATGCGTTCCGCCAGCGCAGGCGCAAACTTGGCAAGGAACGCCCGAATCCACCCTGCCGAGTTTTCAGGACTGCCCGCCTGTGAGGAGAAGTAGAAAATCAGCACAAGCATCGCGCCCCACAGTGCGGCAGGCAACCAGCGCATCAAACGACCGCTCCTTCCGCTGGCTTGAGTAGACTCGCCGCTACGAACATAACGGCAGCGATCAGCGCGACCGCTGCCCCCGGGGGAATCGGTTGCCATAACGCCACCAGGAACCCCACGGCTAAACTGACGAAGCCCAACAGGGCACTGACGCCTAACATCGCACGGAAACTTTGGCACACAGCGCGCGCCGACGCCGCGGGCAGCACCAACAACGCACTGATGGGCAAAATCCCTACCGTGCGCACGCCCACCGCTACCGCCAGTGATAGCCCCACCAGAAAGAGAGTCTCCACAAGGCGCACGGGCACCCCCTGCGCCTGCGCCAACTCCCTGTGGAAGCCGATGCGTATCAGCGGACGCGCCAGCCCCAACAGCATCGCCAGCGCGATACAGTCCACTCCAAACAGCCGCAACAAATCGCTCGGCTCAATCGCCAGCACATCACCGAACAGCAACGCCCCCAGCGCAAGGGGCGATTCGGTTAGGCTCACCAGTGCAATGCCCAGCCCCGACACGCCCGTAATCGCGACCACCAGCAGCGTGTCGGCAGGGAGGTTCGTCCGCATTTGAAACCAAGCTACTAACAGCGCAAACAGCGGCGCCGTTATCAGCAGCGCATTGCTGAGTTGCCATCCCAGCAGCCCTGCAATCGCCGCGCCAATGAACGCCGAGTGCGCCACCGCATCGCTAAAGTATGCCACGCGCTGCCCCACCACAAACACCCCCAGCAGCGGATAGACCGCCGCCAGAAGCGCCATGGCAAGCAGCGCGTTCCGCACAAAGTCAAACTGCAACCAGTCGGTAAACATCGCTCTCCGTTGTCCAGTATTTGGCAAGGATGGGTCAAATGTCCTGCCATACCGACGGTAATTATACTCTTACACAAGGTGGGGTATACTGCAAGTGATGGGGTCTATGCCTGAGTTGCGCTATTTCGACGCCTCACGCGAACAACGCGCCGCCATTCAGCAACGGTTGCGCGAACACCTCAACGCGCACCCAGAAATCCGCCTGGCGTACCTTATGGGGTCGTTTCTGACCGACCGACCCTTCCGTGACATCGATATCGCCGTCTACTTAGAGCCAGAGTTACTGCAGTCGGTAGACCTGCTACGCTACTGCTTTCAATTAGCGGACGAACTGGAGCGCGTGGTTCGCTATCCCGTGGATGTCCATCGACTCAACGACGCACCATGCGGCTTTCGCTTCGAAGCAACGCGCGGCATCGTGCTGGTAAGTCGCGACGAATCGTTCCGAATCGACTGGACGGTGCGCACTTGGCAAGAGTATTGCGATTTCGAACCCCATCAACGCCAGATGCTTCAGCAGATTCTGGAGCCTTTTCGGGAGTACTATGCTCGATACCAAGAAACTCATCACACGGATACAGTCGCTCAGAAGTAACTTGGGACGGGTGCGCGCCATAGTAGACGCCAACAGCGATGCGACCATCCTCAACGATTGGCATCGGCTGGGTGCGCTCAAGTGGTATCTCTTGCTGGCGCTTGAGGACGCCTTCTCGCTGTGTCAGCAGGTCGTTGCCAGTACTGGCGGTGCCGCACCGTCATCATATGCCGAGTGTTTCGAGGCGCTCCACCAGATGGGCGTGATTGGGCGGTCGCTTTCTGAACGATTGCGGGCAATGGCACGGTTCCGAAACCTGCTGCTTCATCGCTACTGGGAAGTGGACGACCAGCGTGTTCTGGAGATGGCGCGAAACGATTTGAACGATTTGCAACTTCTTATCGGTGCGCTGGACGCCTATTTTCGTTTGGGCGCTTAAACACACATTACGACTCCAAAAACTCCTTAATCACGGGCTTAAGTTGCGGTTTCACGCGCTCCACGAGGAACGAATCGTGCCCCCACGGGCTGTCGATGACCACATGCTGGGCGCGTTTGCCCACGGATTGTAAGATCTCCACCGCCTCTTGTTGTCCCGACGGGGGAAACAGCCAGTCGGAGGTGAAACTGACGAAGCGCATCTCGGCTTGCACGCGCTGCAACGCTGTGCGCAGGTCGCCACCGCCGTAGGCGTCGCCCAAGTCAAAAGTATCCATTGCCCGTGTGATATACAGGTAGCAAAACGGGTCGAACCGTTGCAGGAAGGTGGATGCTTTGTATTCCAGATAGCTTTCCATCTGGTACATGACGCCCCAGAACTCGGTTTCGGGTACGGTGTCGCGTCCGAACTTGCTCCAGAGGGCTGGCTCGGAGAGGTAGGAAAGATGCGCCAGCATGCGTGCGAGCATCAGTCCGCGCTCTGCTCCTTGTATGCCGCCGTGTTCGAGCCCCATCAGGATGGTTTGGCGTTGGATGTGGTTGAGGGCAATCACCATCGGGCTGCTGCGGGCAGGCGCCGCGATGATGAGCGCCTTGTTCACCCGGTCGGGATAGCGTACCGCCCACTCGAACGCCCGCATCCCGCCTGTGGAGCCACCCACCACCGCATAGAGGCGCTCGATGCCCAGCGTCTCCAGCACGGCGCGTTCCAACTCCACCCAGTCTGTGACTTGAATGGGGGGGAAGTTCAGATGGTAGGGTTCGCCGGTGGTGGGGTCTATGGAGAGGGGGGAGGTGGTTCCATAGGGGCTTGCCAACACATTCACACAGATAATGAAAAAGCGGTTCGTGTCCAGCGCTTTGTTGGGTCCGATGTAGAGGTCCCACCAGCCGGGTTTGCGGTCGTCGGGGTGGCGTCTGCCCGCGGCGTGCGCTCCGCCCGAGAGCGCATGGCACAGCAAGATCACATTGCTTTTGTCGGGCGCGAGCGTGCCGTAGGTTTCGTAGGCGGCTTCGATGGGGGCAAGCCGCCGTCCGCAGGATAGCGTTAAGCCGTCAGGGAACACCGCGCGCTGCGGCGCGACGATGCCCACTTCACCCTCATCGTGGGGCGCGTCCGCGCGCAGCGCGGCTTCGTGCGTGTGTTCCATAAGCGCTCACAGGTCGCGCGGGGGCGCGACACGCATGCCAGTCAACCCGGCGTCTTGTCCAGCACCCCGCGCCGAATGAGCATCACATCGATATGCTCTGGCTCGAACGCGCGGCGCAACACCTCCAGCGCACGCTCGGCGTCTACCGTCTCGGAGCAGAAGAACAGGTCAATCGCCGCGTAGCGATGCTCGGGCCAAGTGTGAATGGTGTAGTGCGACTCTTCAATCACCACGACGCCCGACACGCCATATGGCTCGAACTCGTGGAAGAAGTGGCTGACGATATGTGCGTTCGACTCGTGCGCGGCTTGCACGAGCGCCTTTTCGACATAAGCGACCCGCTCTAAGGTGCGCCCGTTGCAGCCATAGAGTTCAACCAGCAGGTGCGTGCCCAGTGTGCGCGAGTCGTCCTGACGCAGCGATCGAGGCGCGATTTCGTACTCGAATCGCTGCTGTAGCGGGTGGGCGACGGCGCGTGTCGCCGGTGCAAATATCCCTACAATCCAATCGCGCGCGCTGCGCCAGACCGCCTGCATCCACGCAGGGATGCAGATCGACCGCGCAGGTCGGCGCCCCAGAATGCCAACCTTGATCATCGTCGTATCTCCTGACTGTGTGATAGTCTCGTAGCTGTGCGCTACGACCGAGTTGCGGTGGCAGCTGAGGGCTACCCCGAACCCGGAGGCGATTTGGGTGTATTTGCGCGGTCGGTTTCGGTACCAGACGCTCACAGCGCGCCCCGAGGGGCACAAGCGCCTATGTGGCGAAGATCCAAAACGGCGTTTCAACCCTCGCTGAGTAATCCCAGCGTTAGCCGACGATTCTTACACCGAGTTGGACCGCGACATAGCGCCCGTCTCGCCTCCCCCCTTTGGGATGTCTGCGTGCAGCGCGTGCCACGCACTGCAAGGCGTCGTATTATACCCCATCATGCACCAGAGTCAATACCCCCTGGAGGGTGTTCGAAAAATCACTCAGAACCCCCTCCCCCTTCCACAACAGACAACAAAAACCCTCCGAACCATTCCCACCCATGCCTGCGCCAAACTCACCGTGTTCCACAACACAAACATCCCCCCATACCCGCGCACCCAACCACGAATGTGCACGCTTCCTACCGACGGTAGGAGGCGTGTTCCTCTGTAGACGCACACGCGTGGGTCTGCCTCTCCAACAGGCAGGTCTCCCACGCTGAAGTGCGTTCCTGTGGTATAAAATTTCTATGTTCCGCCGTTGGCGAGGGGTGTTTTTGGCAGCGGTGCTGCTTCTGGGTGGTTGGTTGTTGGGGATCCAGTTGCGCCTACTGCCCTATCCGAAGCCCGACATGGTGCGTTTGGAGGCGCGGGCGCGTGCGTTCTGCGCGGAGAAGGGCGTCGCTTATCCGCTGGAGCAACCGGCGGTGCGCATCGAGAAGCATCGGCGGAGATTAATCTTGCTGGAGCGGGGAACGCCGATTGCGGAGTTCCCGATTGCGCTAAGCGGCGCGCCCGAAGGCGATAAGCAGCGCGAGGGCGACCGCCGAACGCCTGAAGGGGATTACTATGTGTGCGAGAAACACCCCAGCCGACGCTTCTATCTGTTTCTGGGGCTGAGCTACCCCGCGCTCAAAGACGCCGAGCGGGGCAAGCGCGAGGGGCGAATCAACGAGGCACAGCATCAAGCCATTCAGAAGGCAATTCAGTCGGGCACATGTCCGCCGTGGGACACGCCGTTGGGCGGCGCGATAGGTATTCACGGTGGGGGCGTCGGACGCGACTGGACGCTCGGCTGCATCGCGTTGCCCGACGAGGCGGTGGAAATTCTCTATGTATTACTGCCTGTTGGCACGCCGGTGCGTATCGTGCCATAGGATGCACCGCGGCGCATCCCCCAACGCCGCGGCGCGTCCCTCCTCCCACGCAGAGTATCTGCTTACTTCAGCTGGAACAAGGACTGAGAAGCGTTCAGCAGTTCGTTAGCACGCTGCACGAACAGATCCGATTCTTCAAGAGTCATGTTGAGTCGGTTCAGCACGCGGGTATCGAACGGTTCCTGGGCGGCTTCGGGGTTCATTTGGTAGCCCAGTCGGTTGGCGCAGTAGTCGGCGTACTCGATGAGCGCGCAAGCGGGGTCGTCCACCTCCAGCGACTGATGATGGTAGCGTATCATCTGCGCGATGTGGGTGGGTAGTTTCCACCGTTCCACCAGTAGTGCGCCGACCTCTTCGTGGGTGAACCCGAACAGTTCCTTCTCGGCTTCGTGCACGGGTTTGCCCTGATGGTGCACGAGGTCATGCAGTTCGCCCATCCAGTTGGTGAGTGCGGCGCTGATGACGAGTTTGCCGACATCGTGCAGTAGCCCAGCAGTGAACGCTTCGTTGCGAACCTGCGCGTTGAACTGCCGTGCGCCCAGCTGCGTAATCAATCCCACCGCCAGCGAGTGCGTCCACATCCCGCTCACATGGGGTGTGTAGCCTATTAGGGCGCGTTGGAACAAGGGATAGGTTGCCGCGATGAGTGCAAGGTTCTTCACTGTGTTCATGCCCAGCACCACGACCGCCTCCTCGATGGTTGCGACTTGGCGGCTCATCCCGTAATACGCCGAGTTCGCGATACGCAGTACGCGCGTCGTGAACCCTTGATCTTTGCTAATTTCCTGTGCGACTTGTTGTGCATGGACATTTGGGTCGTCCACCATTTGATAGACGCGCATCACCACCGCTGGTAAGCTTGGTAAATCCTGCATCCGACTGATGAGTTCCTCTGCCGATTGAAAGGTTCGTGTTAGCGTCGTTGGCATGGCAGTTCCTCCGCATAGGGGTTTTACCACAGTGGGTGGGGGAAATTCACATACAGGGTATACTTGGGGTATGGCGCAGCGTGTGGCGTTTTGGTTTGCTTTTGAGGCGTCGCACTTTTATCGCCTGCCCCACCTCAGCGACGAGGAGAATGCGCGGCTGTTTGGCAAGGCGGCGCGCCATCACGGGCACAACTATCGCGTGCAGGTGGTCTATCGCGCCGACCCGAACGAACCGCCCGCACGCTGGGAGCAGATGGCTCAAATCACCCGACAGCGTATCGATGCGCAGTTCGACCACCGCTGCATTAATCTCGAGCATCCCGCGTTTCAAGACCAGCTGCCCACCACGGAGAACCTCGCCCACTATCTTTGGCACGAGCTGCGCGACGGTCTGAATGCGCCTGTGGAATCGGTCAGTGTGTACGAGTCGGAGACGCTCGCCGCGCGCTATGCTGGGAAGCAAATCACTGACCCCAGCGGCACGACGCGTCCCCAAGTCGCGCTGACGCGGGTCTACAGTTTTTCCGCGGCGCATCGGCTCTATAACCCACAACTCAGCGAAGCGGACAATCGCGCCCTTTACGGCAAGTGCGCCAACCCCTACGGACACGGACACGACTACCGACTGGAAATCACCGTTGCCGGGGTGCCCGACCCCGTCACGGGCATGGTGATTAACCTGACCGATTTGGACGCGCTGGTGCACCGCGAGGTGTTGACGCATTTAGACCACAAGTTCCTGAACGCGGAGACCCCACCGTTTGATCAGATTCCGCCTAGCTCGGAGCATATCGTTGGGTACATCGTGGAGCGTCTCCGTCCCCATTTACAGGGTACAGCGCGTTTGGTGGGCGTGCGCCTTTGGGAGACGCCGCGCAGCTATTTTGAGTGGAGCGCGGACTAAGCCTGCGTGTTTGGAGGATTATCGTCTTGCGGGGCGAATCGCGCTGGCATGCTCGATACGACGCGCACGCATGACACGCCTTACCCGCCCCTTGAGGCGCGTATTGCCAGTCGCGCGCGTTGGGACGCTTTCGCGCGGCGACTGAGGGTGCATGTGCGGTTCGCGCTGGGGTTGATACCAGAGCTGCCCCCTGCGCCGTTGCGTGTCCAGCGCGTGGAGTCTTATCGGGGCGATGGGTTTCGCGTCGAACGCATCGCACTGGAGACCTTGCCCGATTTTTATCTCACAGGCAGTCTGTTCGTTCCCGAAACGGCTGCAGGGAAGCGTGCGCCGGTGATGTTGCAACCGCATGGGCACTTTGAGCGGGGTCGGCTCAACGAAGCGGATGTGTTGCGAGCCGTTGCGTTAGCGCAAGCGGGCGTGTATGTGCTGAGTTATGATATGGTCGGCTACAACGACCAGTTCCAAATGCCCCATTGGGGTGAGGAACCGCTTGAGTGGCGCCGGTGGGGCTTTAGCCGCGCAGGATTGCAAACTTGGAATAGTTTGTGTGCGTTTGAATGGCTGCGCCGCCAACCGGAAATAGACTCACAACGAATTGGCTGTAGCGGCATTTCGGGTGGTGGTACGCAGACTTTTCTGTTGAGCGCGTTGGAGCCGCGACTGGGTTGTGCGGTTCCCGTGAAGATGGTCTCCAGTACCATGCAGGGTGGGTGTGTGTGCGAGAATGCGCCGCTGCTGCGTCTGTTTGCGGGCAACCCTGAAATCGCGGCGCTGACCGCTCCGCGCCCGATGCTGCTGATTTCCGATTCGGGCGACTGGACACGCGATAACCCTGAGATCGTCGCGCCCTATCTCCAGCGCGTGTATCGGCATTACCATGCGGAGGCGGGGTTCCAGCACGCGCACTTTGAGGAGGGTCATCAATGGGGCGCGGCGCCGCGGCGCGTGTATTATGAGTGGGTGGCTCGCCTGTGGAACTTGCCGCGCACGCCTCAAGACCCTGATTTATCTTGGGAGACTCTGCTCCCTGCGCTGCAGGTGTGGGGGGATGCCCTGCCCAAGCCTGCCGATGCGCCTACCGGCGAAGCCGTGTTCGCGCTCTTTCAAAAACAAGCGCGTGAGTCGGTGGCGCGCTGGCAGCGCACACGCCGATTCGAAGCGGAGGCACGGGACGCGCTGCTGAGCATGTTAGGGCTGGAGCGTGTTCAGGACGCGCTGCAAGACCCCGTACCTGAAGCGTGGCGTTCGGTTTTGGAGGTGTCTCGTAGGGCGCGTCGCGCGATTGTGTTCGGCGATGCGTCTGCTTCGCGCTGGCGACGCGCAGGCTACGCGATTCTGAACCTGCCCCAACTGCCCCGCAGCGCCCCCAAAACCGAGTACGCCTATTTCGCAACCTATAACTTAACACCCGACACGGCGCGTGCCCGTGCGATTTTGGGAGTGCTGTTGCGCCTCAAGCCGAGCGCTACGCGGCTGACGGTTGTGGCGCAGGGCGACTGGGCGATTCTGTGTGGGGTGGCGTGTGCGCTCGCCACGACACCGCTGGACGCGCTTGGAGCGGGCGAAACCACGCCATTAGACCTGCCGTGCTACGAACGGATAGGTGGCTGGACGACGCTCCAGCGGTGGATACCGCGTGCCGCGTGAGCCGAGGGTCTACATCTCATACTGGCGCAGCATCTGCTCGGCTTCGGCACGGGTAACTAACACCTGGCGGGGCTTTGCGCCGTCGAGCGGTCCCACAATCCCGCGCCGTTCCATCAGATCGAGCAACCGCGCCGCGCGTCCGTAGCCGATTTTAAACCGACGCTGCAGCATAGAGGTGGACGCCTGCCCGTGCGAGACGACCAAGCGCACCGCGGCGGCGTAAAGTTCGTCTTCTTCCTCGTCCTCCTCGAAATCGCCGCCTGTTGGGGTGTCGAACTCTATCGGGTTCAGTAGGTACACAGGCGCCTCCTGCGCCCGCCAGAAGTCGGCGATGGCTTCGATTTCGGGTTCGGTGATGAAGCAGCCCTGGATGCGCGTGGGTTTGGAAGCGTCGATAGGCAGATAGAGCATGTCGCCGCGTCCCAGCAGTCGCTCCGCACCGACCATGTCCAGGATCGTGCGGCTGTCGACTTGGCTCGACACCGCGAACGCGATTCGGCTGGCGATGTTCGCCTTGATTGTGCCCGTGATGACATCGACCGAGGGGCGTTGCGTGGCGATGACGAGGTGAATTCCCGTGGCGCGTGCCAGTTGTGCCAGCCGCGCGATGGAGGTTTCCACCTCCGATGCGGCTTGCATCATCAGGTCCGCCAGCTCGTCGATAATCACCACCACATAGGGCAGGCGTTCGTCTTCAGCGGCGCGCTCGTTGTAGCCCTGAATGTTGCGCACGCCAGCGTTAGCGAAGAGGTCATAACGCCGATCCATTTCCTTCAGCAGTGCGCGGAGCGCGCCCGCAGCGAGTTTCACATCGCGCACCACAGGGCACATCAGGTGGGGAATGCCGTCAAACAGCGTCAACTCCACACGCTTAGGATCGATCATCACGAAGCGCAACTCGCGTGGGGTGGCGCGGAATAACAAACAGGTAATCAGCGACAGCAAACACATGCTCTTGCCGGAGTTTGTCGCGCCGCCGATAAGCAGGTGGGGCATGCGCGTCAGGTCGGCGTATTTGGGCGTGCCTGCGACATCCTTGCCCAGTGCAAAGGTCAGCAGGCTGGGCGCGTTCCAAAACTCGCTGTTCTCTATCACCTCGCGTAGGGTGACGATCTGGGGGTGATCGTTGGGCACCTCCACACCGATGGCGCTCTTGCCCGGTATGGGAGCTTCCACGCGCACCGCAATCGCCGCGAGCGACATCGCCAGGTTATCGGCAAGGTTCACCACACGATTGACTTTGATGCCGGGCGCGAGTTGAATCTCGTAGCGTGTGACGGTCGGACCGTGTGCCACCTCAGCAACGGTTGCCTCGATGCCGAAGTCCTGAAGTGTCTCTTCCAGTTTGGCGATTTTCTCTTTGATTTCCGCCTGATTGCGCTTCGGTGGCGCGGGCGGCTCTTTGAGCAGGGACAGCGGGGGCAGGGTATAGTTGCCCGATGCGGTCGGTGCAGGCAGGTTCGGTTTGCGCGTTTCTTGTTTTGGTGTCGGTTTTTCGTCGGTGGGTGTGTTTTCAGGCGCGGGGGCAACGGCGGCGCTGACAGATTTCGGCTCGGTCGAGCTGTTCGTGCGTGGGTTCACGACCACTGCGGTGCGTTGCTGGCGTTGTTCCGATTTGCGTTTGAGGCTCTCGGAGGCTTTGTGTACCGATTCGGAAGCGACGGCGGCTACGGCTTTGGAGGCGGTCGCAGTGCCGCGCCAGCCTGTCCAGAGCGCTTTGCCCAGTCCGCGAAACACGCTCGCGAGGGGCAGGTTGAACATCATTAGGAGTCCCAGCACGCCGAACACGCCCAGCACCACACCACGCCCCTGCCCCAACGCCAGCGTGAGCAGGTAGCCCATCACCGCACCGATGTAGCCCCCTGCATTTTTGAGCGCGTCGGCGTGGAACCAGTCGCCCGAGGGGTGGGGCTTCGCCATCCAGCCGAGTAGGGTCAGAAAGACAATCACCCCTCCACTGATCACTTCGGGCAGGGCGAGTTTCCCGTAGCCGAACACCAGGGCGCCTGCCGCTAACCATAGCACCGCAGGCAAGAGGAACGCGCCGTTGCCGAACAGCATTTTCAACCCGTCGCGCAGCGACGCGCCCAACACGCCGCTGTTGGGAACCGTCAAACTCAAGAGCGCGACCAGCCCCAGCAGTACCAGAAAAATCGCGATGCGGTCGTAAAACTGTTGCGAGCGCTCCTTGGGCGTATCCACGATTCTTCGCCCGTTGGTTTTGCGTTTTCCACGGCTCCGCTTCGAGTTTGCCATGTTCTCACCCAGCTGTAGCGCGGGGCATTCGCCCCATCACAACCGATTGTACCTGATTTTGCAAGAAACTACAACAATTGCCTCAACGGCTACCGTTTTTGGCGCTGGTGGGCAACAAGCCTCACGACTGCAACATCCGTTTGAGTTCGTCGAGTCGCATAAGTGCTTCTACAGGCGTCAGCGCGGTAATGTCGAGTTCGCGCAGTGTTTCCAGCACGGGATGCTCGGCGGCTTCGAACAGCGTGAGTTGCAGTTTTTGGGTGCGTATGCTGGG
>NKPV01000127.1 GCA_002254605.1 Armatimonadetes bacterium JP3_11 | reverse complement strand
GGGGTACGCGCATGGTAGTTAGCCAAGCTAAACAACTAAGGGGGCGTCAAAGTCTTCATAGTAATCCAAGCCGTATAGTTCCACCCATCGTTCGCGGTCACCTGGCAATCGGTAGAATCGCAGGCTGTCTTTTTGGGGTCGTCTGGTCAAGGCAACAGGTATCGCTCTCTTCCCGCATGGTACACTATCTCCCGTACAGACACGGAGGTACTATGCGAGCATCGCACTATTTTCTGCCCACTTTGCGCGAGGCACCCGCTGAGGCGGAGTTGCCGAGCCATCGGTTGCTGCTTCGAGGAGGATTTATTCGCAAACTTGCCGCAGGCGTCTATACTTATCTCCCGCTTGGCTGGCGGGTGATTCGCAAAATCGAGCAAATCGTGCGCGAGGAGAGCGACCGGATTGGCGGTGTTGAACTGTTTATGCCTGCGCTGGTGCCTGAAGAGCTCCTGGATGAAACAGGACGCAGCGGGCTGGATATCCTGTTTAAGCTCAAAGACCGCCACCAGCGTCCTTTTACGCTGGGTTTCACGCACGAAGAGGTGATTACCGACATCGTGCGCCACGCGGTCAGCTCTTATCGGCAGATGCCGCTGTTGTTGTATCAGATTCAGACCAAGTTCCGCGACGAGCCGCGCCCGCGTGGGGGTGTCATCCGCGCCCGCGAGTTCATCATGTACGACGGCTACAGCTTCGACACAGACGCGGGCGCGTTGGAGACGATGTACCAGAAGGTGCGCAACGCCTACATTCGTATGTTTGAGCGGATGGGGCTGCCCACATTGATTGTGGACGCCGAGGCGGGCGCGATTGGCGGCGGCAGTAACGAGGAGTTCATGATTATCGCCGAGAGCGGTGAGGACAAGGTGCTTCAGTGCGACAAGAGCGGCTATGCCGCCAACGCAGAACGATGCGAATTGCCCGACCCTCAACTCGTCCCGCCCCCTATTGACACCATTCCGCCTGCGCAAAAGGTGGAGACGCCCAACGCTCGAACCGTGGAGGAGGTCTGTGCGTTCCTGAACACGACGCCCGACCGCCTTGTCAAAACGCTGCTGATGCGTGTGGACGGCAAGCCAGTAGCGGCGTTGGTGCGCGGCGACCGCGAGTTGAACCCCTATAAACTGATGCATGTTCTGAACGGCGAACGCGTGGAGATGCTCGATGCCGTGACCATCCAACAACTTACCAACGCGCCCGTGGGCTTCGCAGGACCCGTGGGATTGCCTCCAGAGGTACCCCTCTACGCTGATTACGAGATTAAAGGGCTGCAGGACTTTATCACAGGCGCAAACGCACCCGATGCCCACTTAATTCATGTGTGCTGGGGACGCGACTTCCCAGAGCCTATCTGGGCAGACCTGCGCATGGCGCAGGCAGGCGACCCATCCCCACGCCATCCCGAAGGCGTGTTGCGCGAGGTACGCGGCATCGAAGTGGGGCACATCTTCCAGCTGGGCACCAAGTACAGTCAGGCGATGGGCGCGCTATTCACCGACGCGGAGGGCAACCAGAAGCCGATTATCATGGGCTGCTATGGGCTTGGCGTGAGCCGATGCCTCGCTGCGATTGTGGAGGCGCACCACGACGAGGACGGCATCTGCTTCCCCATCACCGTCGCGCCGTTTGAAGTAATCCTGATTCTGGTGAACCCCGAAGACGCCGAACAGCGCGCCGCCGCCGATCGCCTGTATGAGGCGCTCTTGGCTCAGGGCGTAGAAGTGCTTTACGACGACCGCGACGAGCGCAGCGGTGTGAAGTTCAAGGACGCCGACCTGATTGGCGTTCCGCTGCAAGTGGTGGTGGGGCGCGCGGTGAAAGATGGACAGGTCGAGTTGCGTCTGCGCACGGACAAAAACGCGGAACGGTTGCCGCTGGACACGGCAGCGCAGACAATTGCCGAGCGCGTGCGGGCGATGAAGGCGGCGTTCTAAACAGTGCCGACGCTGAGCATCTGTATCGTGAACTGGAACACGGGGACGCTGCTCCGCGCGTGCCTACAGTCGATCTACCGCCACCCGCCGTCGGAGCCGTTTGAGGTCATCGTCGTCGATAACGCCTCCCACGATGGCAGTGCAGAGATGGTGCGGCAGGAGTTTCCGCAGGTTGTGCTGATTGCCAACGCCGAGAATCTCGGCTACGCGCGGGGCAACAATCAGGCGCTGCAGCGCGCTCGGGGCGAGTTCGTGTTGCTGCTGAACCCGGACACAGAGGTCTTCCCCGACACGCTGGACAGGGCGATTGCGTTCCTGAGGGCGCATTCGGAAGCGGGCGCCATCGGTGCGAAGCAGATTTTCCCCGATGGGCGCGTCCAGCCCTCGGTACGGGGGTTCCCTACACCCGTAAACCTGCTGTGTGAAGTCACGGGGCTGGCGCGGCTGTTCCCCCATTCGCGCAAGTTGGGCGGCTATCGGATGCGGTGGTTCTCCTACGACTCCGTCGCCGAAGTCGATCAGCCCATGGCGACCTTCCTGATGGCGCCCCGCGCCGTTATCGAACAGGTTGGATGGATGGATGAAGCGTTCCCCTTGTTTTTCAACGATGTGGACTGGTGCTACCGCATCAAGCAGGCAGGGTGGAAAATCTACTTCGTGCCTGAAGTCCAGATTCTCCATCATGGGGGCGCCAGCACGCGACAGGTACGCCTGAGCGCGCTTCGCGAGTCGCATCGTGCGCTGGAGGCGTTCTACCGTAAGCACTATCGCGGAGTGCTGAACCCGATCCTGTATGCGCTCTGCATCACCGCGATACGACTGGGCGGCGTGCTGCGCGTGCTGTATGCGCGCCTACGCGGAGGGCGTTAGCGCGCGACACGACGCACGCGCCTATCCCTGCTGGGCATTCTCGCGCAGTGGGGAAGCGCCTCCGCCGAACTGGTACAATATCCTTGTGCCCTATCCTACCAACTGGATTGAGATCGATACCGCTGCGTTGCGCGACAATGCGCAGGCGATCCAGGCTTACATTGGCGCGGGGCGCACGCTCTGGGCGGTGGTGAAAGCGGACGCTTACGGACACGGCGCACCCATTGTGGTGCAGGCGTTGCTTCGGGCGGGCGTTTCGCATTTCATCGTCGCCAGCTTGAGCGAAGCCATCGAACTGCGCGAGGCGCTGAAAGGGCAACCGTTTCGCCTGATGACTCTCTATCCCCCCACGACACCTGCGGAATGGCGCACGGCGGCGGAGTACGCCGTAGAAAGCGTGGTCGACTCTCTGGACGGCTACCGCCAAGCGTGCGAAGTAGCCAAAGCATTCGGACGCACGCTGCCCGTGCATCTGGAGATCGACACGGGCATGAGCCGTCTGGGGTTGACCTCAGAGCAGATAGAGCCGTTTTTAGGCGCGCTTTGCCCCAACGCGCCTGTACGCTGGCAAAGCGTCTTTACCCACTTCGCCTGCGCCGACAGCGACGCTGAGTTCACGCGGGAGCAGTTGCGTCGATTTTTGCAGGATGTGGAGCGTTTACAGGCGGCGGGGTTCCCGCGCACGCCCCTGCACGCGGCTGCCAGCGCGGGGATGCTCACCGTCGCGGAGAGCATGCTGGACGCTGTGCGCTGTGGGTTGCTCCTTTACGGGATTGCTCCTACGGGGCTGGAGGCGCATCCGCTGTGTCAGGTTCTGAAGCCGGTGCTGCGCTGGCGGGTGCGGGTGATTTCCATTCGCACGATACCGAAAGGGCAAAGCGTCAGTTACGGAGCGCGTTTCCGCGCCGAACGCCCTACGCGCGTCGCGACGCTCAGCGTCGGCTACGCCGACGGCTACCCCATCGGGCTAACGAATCTTGCGTCGGTTGCCCTGCACGGCACACTGGTTCCCCAAATTGGGCGTGTGTGTATGGATATGCTTATGGTGGACATCACCGACCTGCCCCAGACACGGGTGGGTGATGTAGCGACGCTGATTGGGCGTGACGGCGATGCCGAAGTCCGCGTGGAGACCCTCGCACGCCTTCTCGGCACCACCCCGCACGAGATTACCACGCGACTCGGTAAACGCGCACACCGCGGTGGGTGAGCTGCGCGGCGCCTTGTTGGGCGCCGCGAGAACACACTATACCGTCACCTTTGCATAGTCCAGTGCGTGGCGAATCGGGCTTTCGAAGTTCGGCGGAATCTTGGCGATCATCCCAAAAATCACTTTACGAATGCGCTCCGCGTTCTGGTGGAACACATGCATCACCTCTTCTGCCGTGACAGGCTTGACCTCGCCTTCCGCCACCAAGCCGCTGTCGTAATCTGTGATCAACGAGATATTCACCACAGGAATCGCCAACTCCAGCGCGAGGTACGCCTCGGGGTACTGCGTCATGTTGATGACTTCCCATCCCATGGAGGTGAACCACCGACTTTCGGCTTTGGTCGAGAAGCGCGGTCCGTTGATGACCACGATGGTGCCGCGCTCGTGAACGGGGATGCCGTGCGCTCGAATCTCCTCGATGGCGATCTGTCGCAACACGGGGCAGTAGGGGTCGGCTGGGGAAACATGATGCACTGTTGGTCCCTCGTAGAAGGTGTCGGCGCGCCCGTGGGTGCGGTCGACATACTGGTCTGCCACCACGAAGTCGCCGGGCTTCACATGGCGTTGCAGGCTGCCCGCCGCGCAGGGGCTGATAATCGCCTGCACACCGAGTTCCTTCATCGCCCACAGGTTCGCCCGATAGTTGATTTTGTGAGGCGGGATGGTGTGCTTGCGTCCGTGTCGCGGCAGGAACGCGACACGCCGACCATGTACCTCGCCGATGGAAATCGTGTCGCTGGGGGGACCGTAAGGCGTGTCGACCTTCACCTCTTCAACTTTGTCGAGAAACGAATAGAATCCTGAGCCTCCGAAAACGCCAATTTCAGCCAAAGGTTTCATCTAATTGCCTCCTGTTCTGTTCGGTGTATTGTAGGGCTTGGGCGGCGGCGTTCTGTTCCGCCTGCTTTTTGCTGGAACCGATGCCGTGCCCTGCTACTAAATCGCGCAGTTTCACCCGCACGACGAAAGTTTTATTGTGGGGGGTGCCGCTCTCTTCCACCACCTCGTAGGTGGGGGTGATACGCCACCACGCTTGTGTGCGCTCTTGAAGTAGGGATTTGTAATCTTGCACTGGCATCACCCCCGATTCCAGCGCATCCAGTTCGGGCTTGAGGTGTTCCAGGGCATAATCGCGCGCCGCTTTGTAGCCCGAATCCAGATAGATGGCGCCGAGGACCGCTTCGAAGGCGTCGCTAAGAATGGAGGGGCGCTCGCGTCCGCCCGACGCCTCTTCGGAGGGGCTGAGGCGCAGCAAGCTCGCGATGCCTGCGCGTTTCGCCGCTTCACACAGCACACTGGCACGCACGATGCTCGCCCGTGCTTTCGAAAGCTGCCCCTGATCCCAGTCCGGATACCGTTGATACAGGTACTCGGCAACAATCAAATCCAGCACCGCATCGCCCAACAGTTCGAGCCGTTCGTTGCTGGCTAACAGTTCGCCTTCCGTATGCGAGCGATGGGTGAGGGCTTGCGCTGCTAACTGCTGGTTCCGAATGGGCAGGTGCACGCCCGCCTTTTTCAGTCGCCAAAAGCGCACGGCAAGGATTATACCCCACCCCGTATCGGCGACCACCTACCGCACATGGGGCAACCCGTTCGCCACCTCGCGCAGCAGTGCGATAATCGTCTCCGCCGTCTGCTCCACGAACCGCCGCACGGTCTCCCAGTCGATCCCACTGCTCTCCAAAAACCAGCGAATGACGGGGATAGCGACGCCCAGCCCCGCCGCGAGCAGTCCCAATACGATGAGGTTGAACGCAACGAACCCGACTGCCGCCGCCACACCCCGCACCACCACGGCGCCAATCCACACGAGAAACGCCAGCGATGCGATGCGAACGCCAGTCGCGATCCAATCC
>NKPV01000016.1 GCA_002254605.1 Armatimonadetes bacterium JP3_11 | reverse complement strand
GCCTAAGCCACGCCCCTCGCGCCGCGACTGGTACTATTGGCAGTGGCAAAACACCCAAAAACCAGTGGATTATGTCCAAGACTTGTTTAGCCGTACCGCCTCCCAAGCCAACTTCGCTCTCGAGACCTCGAAGGGGATTGTTTTCTTCACGCCAGACCAAGTCAAACAAATCGAGTTCCTCGAGTCAGCCGTGCGCGAGCGCACGATAACGGTCAAGCGTCCCATATTGGAGCTCACACTTTCAGGAGGCAAGCGGGGCGAGAAAGCCCCTGTTTCTCTCTATAGTTTAGAAAAGGGCATCCGTTGGTATCCTGAGTATCAGTTGGATCTGTCCTCTGCACGCGCCAGCGAAGGCGAACTGATTCTGGGCGCGACCATCATCAACGAATTAGCAGATCTGAAGGACGCGGACGCTGCGCTTGCGTTGGGCTTCATCCAGTTTCTCATGCAGGATCAGCCTTCGCCGTTGAGCTTGCGCGACGAGTTCCGCCGACTTTCAAACTGGTTCGAAACCGAGCCGAACGACTCATGGAGGTACTTCTATGGCGCGCCACGAGTGAGCGATTTTGTAGGTGCAGGGGGCTTTGGCGGCTTTGCCGCACCCAGCACGCCCGGAATGGGGCTCGAAACCTTGGGGGACCAAGTGCCTGCTAACGACTCCATCGCGTTCCTATCGACGCCCAAGCTCACACTGCCCAGAAATAGCTCAACGCGCGTGGAACTTTCACGCCAGAAACTCTCGATTGACCACACCTTCCTGTGGATGCAAGACATAAGCGGCTCCCAGCAAACGGGCTTCTACTCCTATAACCAGCGCAGCGGGCAACCCTTGACCATCGACGAGATGGCGTACCGAATCGCGCGGGAGCGTCGCTTCAGCGGCGAGGTCTACGAAGCGATAATCCTCAAAAACACACAAAACACGCCGTGGACGACCGCGCCGATTCTCGTGACTCGCAATGGGATGCCCGTCACCCAAGATGTTTTGCTATTTACCCCACCTGGCGAAGAGGCGTTCATTTACATCACCCCAGCAACGAAGGTGCGAGTCGCTTGCACCTTCAAGGAAGAGCCTGACAATAGTTCAGGTTTCCGAAGCTCTTGGGTGCGGCGATGGCGGGGCGTGGTGCAGTTCCAGAACGACTATGACACGCCTGTGCGCTTGATGGTGCGCCTGCGGTTTTTGGGACGCTTTGAAGAAGCGAGCCGAAAGCCCACGCGAATTTTGGTGAAATCAACGGAGAGAGCGGCTCAGCAAGGCTGGTATTCCCCAGATAGGCTGCCTGAGAATCCCACCACCGAGCTCATCTGGGATGTAGAGGTTCCCCCCGGCTCGGGGGAATGGTCGTTCCTTTACACGCGCAGCGGTAATTGAGGCAAAGAGAAGCCCAAAAATCGGAAATCCCGATTGATATGGTCATTCTTGTCCGTGCGACCAATTTTTCACTCCTGTAGCTTGGACAATCTTGTCCAAGCGTTTGGCTGCAGGGACAGGAATGACCCTGCACGTGGTTTTTCGAACGCCCTCCCATCCCCTTGACTGTCGCTTGCGTCATAGGGTATACATATGTATACTTTGGAGGCGATGCGATGGCATTCAATGTAAGGAAGTATCTCATACGGGTACGCGGCGGTCAGCAGTATTTGCCTGTGTCGGCGCGGCTGGTGTGGTTCCGTGAGGAGCATCCCGATTGGAGCATCGAGACGCAACCGCTGCACCTGGATTTTGAACATGGGATCGCAGTGTTCCAGGCGACGGTGAAAGACGCCAGTGGGCGCATTATCGCCAACGCCACGAAGATGGAGACGCGTAGCGACTTCGCTGATTTTGTGGAGAAGGCGGAAACGGGCGCAGTGGGGCGTGCGCTCGCGATGTGTGGATATGGCACGCAGTTCGCCCCCGAACTCAGCGAGGGTGATGTGGCGACGGGGCACATCGCTTTTGCCGACTCGCCTGTGCCCTTGCAAGGCGAGGAATCCGAAGACGGTACGCGCATCGCAGAGACACCTGCAGAGGCGATGGTCTGTGCCGAATGCGGTAAGCCCCTGCGCAAGCCCCAGTATGACTTAAGCATGGCGAAATTTCACCGCCCGCTGTGTCCGAACTGTCAGCGTGTCATACAACGCGCCGTTGGGAACTGATGCGCTTAGACCGCTACCTCAGCGAGCGTCATCCGACCATCAGTCGCGCGCGGTGGCAGGAGTGGATTGAAGCAGGGCAGGTGCGCGTGAACGGCAAGTCCGTCACGAAACCTGCCTACAAGCTCCACCCTGACGACACCGTGGACTACACGCTGCCCCCCGACCGCCCCCCCGACTACGATTTGAAGCCCGAAGCCATCCCCGTGCCCCTCGTGTACGAAGACGAGTTTCTACTGGTGGTCAACAAACCGCGTGGGTTGACGGTACACCCTGCGCCGGGACACCCGCACGGCACGCTGGTCAACGCTTTGCTGGCACATAGCCCTGCGCTCTCGCAGGGGAGTGCGGCGTTCCGCCCCGGAATCGTACATCGGCTGGACAAAGACACCACGGGCTTGCTGATTGTCGCCAAGACGGACTTAGCGCATGCACGGCTCAGCGACGCCTTACAACGCCACGCGATTGACCGTCGCTACTTGGCTTTGGTGTGGGGGGCGCCTCAAAATCGCCAGTTCACGGTGAACATGCCTATCGGGCGTCATCCTGTGCATCGGAAAAAGATGGCAGTTTGGGAGGAGTCGGCGGTGCTCCAGGGCAAGGCGCGTCCTGCCTGCACACACTTCACCGTACGCCAAGCGTGGCGCGATTTTGCGTTGCTCGCTGCGCAACTGGAGACGGGACGCACCCATCAAGTGCGTGTCCACGCCAGCGCGCTTGGGCATCCTGTAGTGGGAGACCCGCTGTACGGAGGCGTCCGCAAGCCCCCACGCGACTGCCCTCCTGAATTGGCAAATGCGCTGGAACACCTGCAGGGGCAACTGCTGCACGCCTACGAAATCGCGTTCCAGCACCCCATCACAGGCGAGCGGTTGGAATTCCGCGCTCCTCTGCCAGAAGATTTCGCGCATATTTTAGGGGTGCTGGAGGCTTGTCGGCAGCGTGAGTTGTGAGGCGATGAAGGGCAGCCCAGAAGCAGGTACAATTCCCGCGCGATGATTATCGACATCAGCGTTCCGCTCAGGCAGCCGATGCCGACCTATCCGGGCGATGCGCCGTTTGCGCTGATCCCTGTGGTGCGGATTGCCGACGGCGCCGTCTGCAACGGCTCGCGGTTGCAGATCGGCACGCATTCCGGCACGCATATCGATGCCCCGTGGCACTTCAACGATGCCGGCAAGCGGATTCACGAAATCCCCCTCGCACGGCTGATTGGCTATGCCTATGTCGCCGATTTGCGAGGCTACCCGGCAATTACGGCGGAGGCGTTGCAAGCGGCGAACATCCCACCGACTACCACCCGCCTACTGCTGAAAACCGACAACAGCGCACGCTGGGCGCACGCAACCGAGTTCCACCCGAACCATGTCGCCCTCACACCAGACGCCGCTCAGTGGCTGGTACGGCACGCGGTCGATGTGGTGGGAATCGATTACCTTTCCGTGGAACGGTACGGCGCGCCCAAGCCCGAAGTGCATCACATCCTCTGCGGCGCAGGGAAGATTATTATCGAGGGGTTGAACCTGAACGGTGTGGAGGCAGGCGAATACGAATTGCTCTGTATGCCCCTGCTGATTGAAGGTGCGGACGGCGCCCCTGCCCGCGTGGCGTTGCGCAGTTTGCGCTAAATCTGGCAAATTTAACAGCCCCATTTACCCCATAACTGAATTATAATAAGAATGCCACTCAGCGGTGGCAGAGCAGACCGCACAGCCTTGTTAACCCAACCTCCCTCTCGTGGAGCCTGCAAAGGCTCCACCTATTTTTTGACTCGTCCCCTAAGAAAACAGCGCCCCCCGCATGCGCAGGGGGCACACGGTGAGAGGAGGATCAAAAGATAGATTCAAGCCTTTCGACGACGGCGCAACGCCATTAGACTGACGAGACCGCTACCCAGCGCGAGCATTGACGCAGGCTCAGGCACGACCTCGAAGTTGTAGGTGGTGTACTGCCCGTTGAAGCCAAAGGTGATATTATCCACCGCTCCCTGGAAGGTATTTGTCCACCCCGAACCGAAACCGGCGTTCACGGAAATCACATAAAGGGTGGCGTTCGCGTTACTGGCAGCAGTCAGCCATTCCGGAATCGTTTTGAGAACGGCGCTGAGATTAACATTCGGGTCACCAAATCCCAGCGAAGCCGTCGCCAATAGCTTATAGTTGCTGGCAAAAATATCCTCAGAGACCCACTGATCCGTCGGGACGGCACTGGTTCCCTGGTTATAAGCGCGTTCAAAAATCAGATAGCCTATGTTGGTCGAGTTATCGCTGTTCACCCGCAGAATCCCCAAGCGTAGCACCGGATGGAGGTAGTTAAGGGTGGTAGAGCTGGAGTCTCGGTACCACTCGTAGCTCAGGTGGGTCAGTTGGTTCAGCGTGCCGAGGAGCGAAGCAGGGTTTAAGGGGTTGGGAGCAAAGTTGCCTCCCGCATTGACAGGGTCTGCGAAGTACTCAATGTCTGCCTTTGCTGAGTTGGAACTACTATTGAAGTACACGGAGCCGTTGCCGCTGCGTGGGTAGTTGGTGCGGATACCGACTTGCCCGCCGCCCCGCACATTATTATAGCGCCAGTTCGGACGGGTAAAGTCGTAGCCCTGGTTCGTGGATCCTGGGTTCATGTAGAGGTCACCTGGGGCTGCATTCTGGGAATAGACGGTAACGGTGCTTTGCGCAAACAGCGACGCGCTGAGAACGAGCGCACTACAAGTAATCACCAGTTTTACAGTGTTTTGCATAGTCACTAACCTCCAGTTCTTGCGCATTTCGTAATGTTAAGACTCGAAACTATCGCAGAATCGGACAGACATACAGCAAATTTCGTGCCAATTTGTCCCTGATTTCCAAAAGCAGGTGGTTTTTCAAGGTGGGAATGCCCCAATTACGGTTGGAGAAGAACCACTCCGCTGAATGGTTTGCAGGGTATCCTATGCTTATGTTTAGTGCACAGCCCACCCAGAGGGAACTGTTGCAGGCGTTGCGTGCGCGAGCGGCTATCCGCTATAGCGCGCCGCCGAAACGGGCGCTTGCGTTCTACTACGGCTGGTACGGCAACCCGAATGTATCGGGCAAGTGGCTCCACTGGGAAGCCGTTGACACAGAGCGCAAGCAGATTGCCACATCCACGCATTACCCCCTACTGGGCGCATACGACTCGAACGACCCGAAAGTCATCGAACGGCACTGTCAATGGGCGCGTGAAGCGCAATTAGACGGCTTTATCTACTCGTGGTGGGGCATCGGAACAGACGAAGAGAAACCACTTCCCCGTTTACTGGATACTGCACAGCGTCACGGACTAAAGGTGTGCCTCTATTACGAAGCTGTGCCGCAGCCCGGCGACCCACGCTCCGTAGTGCCTGATTGGCGCTACATCTTGCAAAAATATGGGGCGCATCCTGCCTACCTGAAGGTTGAGGGGCGTCCCGTGCTGTTTGTGTATGGTCGTGCGATGGAGCAACTGGGTTTGACACAGTGGGCTTGGGTGCTGGAGACGATTCGCAAGGAGTTCTCTCCCGGCGTTTGCGCCATCGGCGACTCACTGAGTCGGAGCGTCGCTCGCGTCTTCGACGGGATTCACACCTACAACCCCGTAGGGGTGTTGGTGGGGAAATCTGTATCAGCGATTCGGTCTACGCTGGTGTCGCACTATCGCGAGGCAGTGCAGACGGCAGGCACACTTGGGCGTATCGCCTGCGCGACGATTATCCCTGCCTACGACGACACCAAAATCCGCACGCCGGGCATCCGTACCGACCGATTCGAGGGCGAGGCGTACCGCCAGCAGTGGCAAGCGGTGTTGAATCTGAACCCTGACTGGACGCTGATTACCAGTTTTAACGAGTGGCACGAGGGGAGCGAGATTGAGCCGTCAGTAGAGCATGGCGAGCGGGAGTTGCGTACCACAGCGCAGTTCGCCCCCCGCTTCCGCCGACTGGGCGAGCGACCGCGCATGGCGACGCCGCTTACAGCACTGCCCAGCGATGCACTGAACAAGCTCCGCGAAGCGTGGCGCGGTGCTACCATCGGCTTGTTGCCCGATGCTCAGTCGGAAGCCCTGTTCTGGATATTGGATACGCAACTCCCCGCCGAGGCTTTAGAGCCGAACGCGATGCTCCAGCGTCTGACGCCTGCGCGTTATGCCGCGTTGGTTTACGCGGCGGGCGAGCATTACCAAGCCTCTATCCAGTCCCCTGACGATTTTGACCGCGCGTTGCAGATGTACCTGCAAGCGGGGGGCGTGCTGTTGGCGCTGCCCAGCGCGCCGTTTCCGTTCTACTATGCCGATGGCAAAGAGGCGAACCGCGCGGGGAAGTTTGGACTGCCCATCGCAGGCAGTTCCAGCCGACCGACGGCGGGCGTCACTGGCTTCGAAGCGCCTCCAGTGTCCGGGTTGCAGTTCCGTGTGAATCGTGCGCTCATTCCTGCCACAGGCGAGGCGCCGATTCCGTTTCCCGGAGGGGGCGATTTGCGTTGGCGTCCTGCCCTGCGCACCTTAGCGCCTCCAGAATCGACCTATACGCCGCTCGTTACCCTGTATGATGCCCAGAACCGTTCTTGGGGCGAGGGGGCGGTGCTTGTGCGGTTGCCTTCGGGGGGTACGGTGGGCTATATCTGGTTTCGGTTGCTGGAAACGCCCTACGCGCCGCTGCTGCTGGAGGCGCTGTTTCGGCTTGTCCGAAGCGGTCAGAAGTAAGCGCTCCAAAACGGCAGCAACGCCAATGCAACCACGCTGGAGGCGACCACCACGCCCGACGCCAGTTCGGGTTCCACTTGGAACATCGTGGCGTAGACGGCGCTCACCATCACGGTAGGCATCGCGCTTTGGAGCAAGAGGGCGCGCGCGGCAAAGTCGGGCAAGCCGATAAGGTGCAAGAGTCCCCCCATTAGCAAGGGCATCCCCACCGTTTTGAATGCCACGATAAGAGCAACGGCTTTCCACCGCGCGCCCAGCGTGCGCCAGCGGAGCATGCCCCCAATCGCCAGCAGCACTAAGGGGGTGGTGACTTGCCCCAGCTGTTCCAGCGTGAAGAGCAACGGCGCGGGCAGGCGCCACTGGGTGAACATCACCCCATAGCCCACCAAAGTCGCCCAGAACACAGGCATCTGCACGAGGCGTTTCAGTCCCTGCGCCCCGTTGCCGTTTGCCTGACCCGCATGCGCCAGCATCCGCGCTCCCACGAGATGTATCATCACGCTGGTTACGCCCATGTCGTAGGTTACGGCGGCGGCGATAAGGTTCGGTTCGTTCGGGTAGAGTGAGGCGATTAGCGGCGTGCCCAGAAACCCCGTGTTGCTGATACTACCCTGCACAGCAAGCAGGGCTCGGGTGGTGGGCGCCAAACGCAGCAGTCCGCCGAGCGTCCACGCCAGAGTTATCCCCAGCCACACGGAGAGCATCGCCACGCCCCACGCGCCCAGCAAACTGGGCGAAAACGACGCCTTCGCCAGCGCGCTGACCACCAGCGCAGGGAGCGGCGCCAACGACACCAACCGCGTCAGCCAGAGGATGTTCTCATCCGTGAAAACGCCCCTGCGCCGCAGACCGTAGCCCAGCAGCAACAGGAGCAGAAACATCACAAGGTAGTCGCTTGTCATGCTGTGAACAATCTCTTGTTGGGTGGAGCAAGCTCGCCGCTGTTTGAACGCCTCTTTGGCGCATTAGCCCAACCGTTCCAGCCACGCCCGGCTCTTGCTGTCCAGCGCGTTGAGGTCGCGAATCTCGTAGCGACTCCCGTCGACTGCCACGATGAGATAGCGCACGGGCGAGAGTTCATGCACATTATCGCGCCAGTTGCGCACATAGAACACGCGCCTACCGCGGTCGGTCTCCACATCCCAGCGGTGTTGCCCATACTCTTCGGTAAGCGAATAGATTTTCTCGATAACGGGCGTGAAGTAGCGGCGGTCTAACTCTTCTTCCAGTATCTGGCGCGAGGGTTCGGGCATGCCGTCCAGGGTGCGGAACATGCCGATTTCCACGAGTTTGTCGCGCTCCTCGCGGTGAAGCACGCTCACATAGCCCTGCGCGTGGGAGAGTGGGAACGCGCGGGCGAACTGCACATCTTCATAGACTTCTCCGTTGGGCAAGCGGATGCGTACCGTCACGCTGTCCGGAATGCGCTCGATTACCACGCCTGTGGGGTCTAACCAGCGAATCGAGAGGTTCTGGGTCATAACGCGCCTCGCTACAGTTTCGCTCCCTCAAGCGAAAGTATACCTCAAACCCGAGCGTGCAGGCGAGCGGTGCCGCTACTAAGTAGAGCCGACTGTTGCATGGCTCTACTCAGTAGGCGAGGACGATGGGGGCGCCGAGGCTTTACCTGCGCCAGCTGAACGAACGGGTAGGGGTGCGCCCACCGACGCCAGTAGCCGAGCGTGCCGCGGAGCGCGGCGTGCTTTCTGCTAAAGTGCGTAGGTAGCCCTTGAGCCGCTCTAAATCGCGCACCTCGACGATTGCCAAATACTGCACGCCCTGATTGAAGCGCACACCACTGACCCGATTCCGACGACAGAGTTTAGACAGTTTGCCCGCGATGACCCAGTCTGCAGTTTTTTCGTCAATCTCCTCGGTCAGCATTGGTCCGATGCGCCGGAGCCAAGTGTCGACGGGCTGCAGGTAGTGGTAGTCGCTCGGGTCGATATGGTTCTCCAAATCGTAGAGCGCGACCATATCACGAAGTACGAGGGAGCCCACTTTGGGTCCGATGCCCTTGATGTCCGTGATTTTCTCATAGATTGGCTCCACGCGCCCCGATTGCACAATCGCTTTCTGGATGTCCATCCAGATGTTGCCGATTTCGTCTTCAGCGTAGAGACGCGCGGCGTAGCCTGCCAGTCCCTCGATCAGCCCCCGGTTGAGCTGTTCGTTGATTTTACGCTGGTGCTCTTGGCAGACTTCCACGAAGGCGTTCCAGAGCTGTTCGGGAGCGTTCCCCGACTCCAAAAACGCGCTGAAGTTCGCCTTATCACCCCGAAGCACCTTATCCAGTGCTTGTAGTGCGAACCCAGAATATTCGGCGCGGTCGTTGCCGCGCTTCGCGAAGGCGTAGTAGCCCAGCATCACCCGAAAGGCGTAGTAAGGGTCTGCCAATGCTTCGCGCACGGCTTCGCTGTTAGGCAAGGGAAGCTTCATCGCGCGCGCCATCTGGGGATACAGCACCTCGTGCTGAAACTTGTCTGCCTTCTCGCCAGCCAAGCGATGCAGAATCACCTCAACCTCCATCGGATTAAATGTCGCCATCTTTGTTTCCTCCTGTCTGTTTGGTCATAGTTATTGTCAATAGTTGTGTACAAGCTGGTTTACAGAACGGTTCAATAGTTTGACGGCTCAGACCCATCTGGAGTTGCTCCTGAAGTCCCACGCGCAGGGCTTCCATATAATATTATACGGATTTTTGCGCGAAAAAATCACCCATTGGTTGGACGGACATTTTCTCTCCGAGGGCGGCGCGTTAGGGCAACACGGATGTCATAACATAGGGCTTAGAGCGCCGCTTCGCCGCGTTCTTCGGTGCGAATGCGGATGGCATCGTGATAGGGTGAGACGAAAATCTTACCGTCGTCGGGTTGACCCGTTCGTGCATGTATTAGGATGGATTCGATAATCGGCTCCACCATCTCATCAGGCACAATCATCTCGAGGCGTAAGCGGATGGGTAAGCGGATAAGGGTCTCTTCACCCAGCCAAGTGTCGGTTGGAGGGCTATTACCGCAGCCGCGCACTTCGCTGACGGTCATCCCCGTAAGCCCCAGTTCGTTGAGGGCAGTCTTGACCTCTTCCAGTTTATGCGGACGGATGATGCAGTCGATTTTTTTCATGACGGCGTAATGAGCGTGGGGCAGGCGGCGAACTCCGCGCGTGTCTCAGGATAGTCCAGCACATAGTGTAGCCCGCGGCTCTCTTTGCGGGCGAGTGCGCTGTGAGCAATTAGCACTGCGCAGGCAGCCAAGTTGCGTGCCTCACAGGATTCAACGGTCGGGGGCAGGTCTCGATAGGCGGTTTCCATCTGTGCTGCAAGCGTCTCCAGTTCGCACCGTGCTTCTTGCAAACGGGCGACTGTGCGCACGATGCCCACTTTTTTCTGCATAATTTGGCGTATCCGCAGGCGGTCAGCATCCCAGTTGTAGGCGTGGTTTTTAGCGGGAGCGGTGGGTTTTATCGGGGACCGTTGTATCGTGATACACGAGGGCTTGGGTTTGGGGGGCAGTTCGTCGAGTCGAGTGGCGGCGTGCAACGCCGCGCGCTCCGCGAAGACCAACGCCTCCAAGAGTGAGTTGCTTGCCAATCGGTTTGCCCCGTGCACGCCCGTATACGCTACTTCGCCACAGGCGTACAGGCGTGGGATGGTCGTTCGCCCGTCTAAATCGGTCCACACGCCCCCACAGGTATAGTGGGCTGCGGGCACAACGGGGATTGGCTCTTGGGTGATGTCCACGCCGTACTGCAGGCAGGTGTGATAGATGGTGGGGAAGCGTCGCTTTATGAACTCAGGGTCTAAGTGTGTGATGTCCAGAAATACGCATGGGTCGCCTGTTTTTTTGAGTTCGGCGTCGATGGCGCGGGCGACGATGTCGCGTGGGGCGAGTTCGGCGCGTGGGTCGTAATCGGGCATGAAGCGATAGCCGTCGCGTCGGCGCAAAATCCCGCCCTCGCCGCGCACCGCCTCTGAAATCAGGAACGAGGGGGCATCGGTGTGATAGAGCGTTGTGGGATGGAACTGGATAAACTCCATGTTGCCAATCGTTGCGCCGACACGCCACGCCATGGCGATTCCATCGCCTGTGGCAATCGGTGGGTTGCTGGTGTGCAAGTAGACCTGCCCACAGCCGCCCGTCGCCAGCAGGGTTGCCTTCGCGCGGATCTCGAACCGATCGCCTGTCAGGGTGTCTAGCACTTGTACGCCTGCACACACGCCTCTTTCCAGAATTAGGTCCAGAGCCTGATAGTGTTCCAGCAAAGTGATGTGGGGGGTCTTGCGTGCGGCGATGAGTAGAGTACGTTCGATTTCGTAGCCGGTGTGGTCGGCGGCGTGCAAGATGCGGTTGCGCGAGTGTCCGCCCTCTCTGCCCAGCGCGATGCTGCCGTCGGGATTCTTGTCGAACTGCGCTCCCAGCTCCATGAGCCACTGCACCATGCGCGGACCGTTTTTGACCAGCACTTCCACCGCTTCGCGGTCGCACAGCCCTGCGCCAGCGTTCAGGGTGTCTTGCAGGTGCAGTTCCCACGAGTCGTCCGCGCCGATTGCGGCGGCGATTCCGCCTTGGGCGTAGTTGGTGTTCGATTCGGAGCGTTGTTTCTTGGTGAGAATGGCGACGGAGCCGTAGGGTGCTGCGTTAATCGCGAAGGTCAGCCCCGCAATACCGCTGCCTAGCACGAGAAAGTCATATTCCATCCTTGCCTCCGCGTGTTACCTGACCGTTTACGCACAGTGCGTCTTCCGTCGCGTGATAGGACAGCACAGCGAGTTCCTGCAAGAACGAGACATTGCGTACATGGACGTGCTTGGGCACGCGCAGGATGGTAGGGGCGAAGTTGAGGATCCCTGTCACGCCCGCTTCCACCAGCAGGTCGGCAACTTCCTGCGCGGCGTGCGCAGGTACGGCGATGATCCCAATCCGTGCACCGATATCGGCGTTCACCTCTTTGATGCGAGCGATGTCTTGAATCACCAGCTCCCCGAACGGGCGTCCGATTTTGACGAAGTTGTTATCGAACACTGCGGCGATACGCAGCCGATGCGCTTGGAAGTTGGGGTAGCCCACCAGTGCGGAGCCGATATTGCCGGCGCCGACCAAGAGGATCGGCTGTTCCGCGTCCAAGCGCAGGATGCGCTCGATGCATTGGATTAGCCCCGGCACCGAGTAGCCCACGCCGGGCTTGCCGAACTCGCCGAAATAGGAGAGGTCTTTACGGAACTGTGCTGCGCTAATGCCGGAGTGTTGTTCGATTTCCTGCGACGAAAGAGTCTGAATGCCCGCCTCGTGGGCGTCCAACAGGACTCGTAGGTAGATGGCTAACCGTTCTAAGGTCGGGATCGGCACGTGCGTTTCGGTCATAGGCGTTAGAAGCGCATCGAGCAGGCGATTCGCCTGCTCGATGGAGTTTTACTGCACTTCCTCGATGAGCGCGAGGGCGTCTTCGAGTTCCAGCCCTTGGTTGCGTCGTAGGTCCTCGATGCGCTCGCCGATGAGTCGGAGTTTGCGCAGGGCGCGTAGTTCGAGCTGACGCACACGCTCGCGCGTGATTTTGAGTTCGGCGCCGACCTCTTCCAGTGTGCGCTGATGCCCATCATCGAGTCCGAAGCGCAGGCGCACCACATCGCGCTCGCGTGGCTGTAGCTTCTCCAGGATCATGTCGATTTGTTCGCGCAGGATCAAGCGCGCGGTGACATCTTCGGGTGTGGGCACGATGTCTTGCGATGGGATGAACTCGCCCAGCGTAGCGTTGTCGCGCTCGCCGACGGGGCTTTCGATGGAGATTGGCTCCACAGCCGCTCGGCGGATTTCGCGCACCCGTTCTACGGACATTTTGGTCTCCGCCGCGATCTCCTCATCGGTCGGCTCGCGCTGCAGAATCTGCTGCAAGCGCAGCTCGGTCTTGATTACTTTGTTGATGAGTTCCGCGACATATACAGGGATCCGAATGGTGCGGCTGTTGTTGATGACCGCGCGGGCGATGGCGCGTCGTATCCACCAAGTGGCATAGGTGCTGAAGCGGAAGCCACGATCGGGGTCGAACTTCTCGACGGCGCGGATAAGCCCCAGATTGCCTTCCTGAATGAGATCTGCCAGCGAGATGCCGCGCGAAGCGTAGCGCTTGGCGATGCTGACCACCAACCGCAGGTTCGATTCAATCAGGCGTCGCTTCGCTTCTTCTGCCTCTTGGATGCGCGCCGCCAGCTCCCAGTTGGGCAAGTTCGCCGCTTTAGCCCAATCGTCTTCACTGACGCTTTCAGCGTCCATCTTGCGCTTTTCGGCGATCTGCTTGCGGATTTTGTAGAGCCGTTCTCCCTCTTGCACTTGCTGCGCGAATCGGATTTCCTCTTCGGGGGTGAGCAGTTGCGAACGGCGGCTCTGGAGCATCCAGAGTTCGATTTCGACGCTGTCTTCCTCGTGGGGGGTCTCTTCGCCCACGCCGCCCCAGAAATCGACTTCCTCTTCGCCGCCTAAATCATCGCCTAAATCCAGCCCGCCCAGCCCCATAGCGGAGAAATCCTCCTCGAGCGTGTCGAGGTCGTCTAAGTCGGATGTGTCCATTTCCAGTCCGAGCGGGTCGTCGTACAGTGCGTCCCGCCCAACCTTGTTCTGACGAGCCGTTGCCTGCGTGTCCATCAAAATATCCATCTCCTCATCCAATACGGGCACTTCAATAACACCTCCTGTTTTTATAGGACGCGATTTGTGAAACGGTTCACAATCTCGCCTGTGTGTTCGTTTCTATATAGGCGTTCGTATCCGAAAGAGTATACGATTCGCCTATGCGCTTAGTTCCATTCACCAGAGCGCCAGTCTTTAATTATATCCCGACTCCGATGTTTCCTGCTGTTTTGGCATTCGTTTGCGCCTGGTTTCACAGGATGCCCGCCCCTTCGGAGCGCCTGCTAAAATTATAACAAGAATTCGGGCGTTTGTCAAGGGGTCAGGGCAATATAGGGGGTCAATTTTCGTGAATTTACCCCTATATAGAGTGGAATGGGGGTGGGAGATTTCTCCTCCCCAAGTTTTGGGGTGCGGCGTTTTGGTTCTGTTCTGAGCGCGGCGTGGGATGGCACGTCTGCGCTTCGGAACCGATCCCATTGGGCTACTCTTGTCGCAGGTAGGCTTCCAGTTTCTGGCGTAGGAGTTCGCGTGCGCGATGGAGCCGCGCCTTCACCGCTGCTTGAGTAAGCCCTAATTTTTCGGCGGTCTCTTCGGTCGAGAGCCCCTCTATATCGCGCAGTTGCAGCACGGGGCGCAAGGAGTCGGGGAGTTCCGCCACCGCCTGTTGCACGCGCTCGCGCAGGTCGTTCTCGATGGCGATGGCTTCTGGGTCTTGGGAATACTGGTCGAGGAGCTGGCGTAGGATAGCCCGTCCCTCTTCGGAGTTGAGGGGATCGTCCAGCGAGTAGAAACGGTCTAAGTCGCGTCGGGCGCGGATGCAGAGCCGTCGGGCAATCGTGTAGAGCCAAGTGGCGAAGTTGGCGTCGCCACGGAACTGCTGGAGTGCCCTAAAGGCGTTCAGCAAGGCGTCTTGGAGTACATCGTGGGTGGTCTCAGGATCGCCTCCACACGCTTTGAGCAGGGAACGGAACACCTTATCGCGATGCCGCGCCCAGAGCCTGTCGAAGGCGCGGTCGTCGCCTTGCTTCGCTGCCTCAATCAAATCAGCCTCAATCAGATGCGTGTCTTCCATCATAGGTTCTTCTCTTAATACTACGGTTTCGCGCCAAAAGTTTGCACCTCGCCCGCTTGGGTCATAAGCGTCGGATAGATGACGATGTTGGCGTAGCGGCGTCGGTAGGCGCCGCCAGCGTTGCGTGCAAGGGTCTGCGCCTTTCCGAGCGACTCCAGCCACGTGGGCTTGAAGGTTAACCCTGCGCGCTGATAGATTTCAGGGTTGAGCGCATAATCCCACAGGACGATGCGTTTGCCTGTTTGGGAAGCCGTTTGCAGAATGGTCTGCCAATCGATTTCAGGGTCTTGCCAGCAACTGGCGTCGATGGCTTGCGCTTTGCCTTCAGCATAGTAGCGGAGCCACTCTGCGATGCGCGTGGCGGCGATGAGGATGTCGCCCTCGCGTATCCCTGTGGAGAACGCCTGGGCTTCTTGCCGTTCGCCGTCGTGTTCATCGGAGCGCAGTGTCGCGGTTTTCATCAATCCGAACGCGAGGATCACAAGCACGAGCGGAGGCGCCACCCAGTTGAGGCGGCGTGCGTCTTCATCCACATAACTGCCCAGCCAGCCGCCCAGCCCAACCAAAGCCCAAAACAGCGTCCATAGGTAAAATGCCTGCCGATCGCCTTGCCAAAGGACCAGAGTCGCCAGCGAGAAGAGCAACGCCCAGCCGCCCAGACCGCGCACCGCGTCCACCAGACGGTCGGTCGCCACGCGCTCGCCCCCGAAACGGAGCGTTATCAGCACGATGACAAAACTGAGCGCGAGCAGCAGGAATAGCCCCTTGATCAGCGTGATGAAGCCACCCCAAAGATAATACTGATACACATCGCGCACGCGAAACGGTTGTCCAAGCGCGAGGATGGCATTTTGTACCTGCTCGCCCAGCATCCGCCAATACAGTCCCGAAAAGCGTGGGACATCGATGGCGCTGGCGCCTTCGCCTGTCCAGAACCATTCCACAAGAGAAGGTTTTGGACGCGTCGCGCCTCCGACCTGCACTTCCACGGGCAACACGACGAAATAGACGGCAAGGTAGCCCACCAGCGCGACGCCAACGGCTGCACCAAGCAGCGTTGCGCCTCCGCCACGCCGCAAGGCAAGCACGCCCGCCGCCAGCGCAGGAATCAGCGCGAACAGGTTCACCAGTCCCAGCACGCCTGCCACGATTCCCAGGCGCGCCCCGCCTGCCGTATCCAACTCGCGCGCCGCCAGCCAACGAATTGCGCTGAGCCCCCACCACGCCATCAGCATGAGCGACAGCGACGCCACTGGCAACATCGACGCGCTCACCCACGCCACATTCGCGCCGTAAAACAGAAAAGTGATCCAGCCACACTGTCCTGCGCTCAACCCCACCAAGCGCAAAATCCGATAGAGGATGAGCCCCGACGCCCAGATGCTGAGCGCACTGACCATCTGCGCGGCATCAACCAACGGCATCACCCGTTTCAGCGGTAGCGTAATCAGCCACAGCAGGGCGACGCCCAGCACGCTGTGCCCGCTCCACCATGTGGTGGAGACACGGCTCCAGCCTTCGGACACCGCCGCAATCTGGCGAAGCCCCTCATAGTCGATATAGTAAGAGCGCAAGATGAGGTTCAGGAGTGCATAAAAGCCACTGAGGATCCACATCCCTATGGGAATACCAAACAGTTCCCTCTTGAGCATAAGTTCACTCCGTGTAAGTGGCGATATGGCGCAGTAGCGTTTTCACCTGTTCACGGGTAGGTTGCACGGGGTTGAACAGGATGGAACCGTCGGCGAGGGTCAGGTCGGTTAGGGTCTCCAAGTCGCTTTCGGAGACTTCCACGCCAACATCCAGCAGGTGTGCGGGGATGCCCACTTCGCTCATCAGTTGGCGTACCCGTAGCACGGCGTCTTCGGCGGTGAAGGTTTTGTCCCACATCCAGCCTTGCACGACTGCGCCGGGCAGGGGCACGACTTCGGCGTCTGTACTGGCGTATCCCATGACCTGAGCGATCTGTTCAAAGCGGGCGCGTTGGCTTTCGAGGTTGAAATGCATCGCGACGGGCAACGCCAGTGCGCAGCACAGACCGTGTGGCAGATCGTACAGCCCGCCAATCGCGTGCGCCATTGCGTGGGCGAGACCGACCATGCTGTTGTTGAACGCTGCGCCTGCGATGGTCGCGGCGAACGCCATCGCCCCACGCGCCTCCATGTCCTCGGCGCCGTTTTTCACAGCGCGCGGCAAATAGCGCGTAATCAGCCGAATCGCCTCGAACGCGAGCATGTCGGAGAACGGGTTCGCCTGCAGGTCGACGATGGCTTCAATCGCGTGGGTGAGTGCGTCCATGCCCGTCTGCGCAGTGGCGGCTGGGGGCAAGTTGCGGGTCATTTCGGGGTCGACAATTGCCAGATGCGGCGCGAGGTATCGGCTTAGTACGGGCATCTTCTGATGCTTTGCCGTATCGGTGAACATCGCGATGAAGGTGACTTCGCTGCCCGTGCCTGCGGTAGTGGGGATGGCGATGAGCGGTTTGCACGGTGCGGGGACGGTGTCGGTGCCTTCGTAGTCGCGCACACGCCCACCGTGCGTGCGGATAGCGTTAATGAGCTTCGCGCTGTCCATCACGCTACCGCCGCCGACGGCGATGACGATATCTTTGTCTTGTGCCAGGGGAACCGCCGCCTCGATGCTCTCCATCGTGGGGTTGGGCACGACGCCTGTGTACACCTCGTAGCGCACGCCCTGCGCCTCCAGTTGCGCCGCTACGGGCTTGGTTAACCCAGCGCGATGGACGCCCTCGTCCGACACAATCAGCGCGCTCGTCCAGTTGTTGAGACCGCATTCAAAACCCAGATTCTCCACGGCGCCCTGCCCAAACAGCAGACGCGTCGGCATCTCGAAGCCGAAGATTGCGCTTAGCATAGCAACGACTCAGTTCGACTCCCCCCACTGCGATTCCTGCAAGGAAAAAGAGGTATCCTATAGGCGAGGGATAGACCGATGCTTATTCGCAAGCCGAATCGACTGATCGACGAAAAAAGCCCTTACCTACTGCAGCATGCATATAATCCTGTGGACTGGTATCCGTGGGGGGCGGAGGCGTTTTTCAAGGCGCGTGTGGAGGATAAGCCTATCTTCCTCTCTATCGGCTACTCCTCGTGCCACTGGTGCCATGTGATGGAGCGCGAGTCGTTCGAGAACCCTGCAATCGCTGAGATTCTGAACCGCCATTTTGTAAGCGTTAAGGTGGACCGTGAGGAGCGTCCTGATGTGGACGAAATCTACATCAGCGCGGTGCAGTTGATGGCGGGGCATGCGGGTTGGCCCCTTTCGGTGTTCCTGACGCCCGACGGGTTGCCGTTTTACGGGGGTACTTACTATCCGCCGCAGGTGTTTGCGGAGGTGCTGGCGCGTGTGGCAAGTGTCTGGCAGACGAATCGAGGGCAGGTGTTGGGCGCCGCGGCGGAGCTCAAAGCGGAACTGGAGCAGTTGGTGGCGATGCGCCATGCGGCGATGCGGGGCGAGCGTAGCCCCGACATCTTTCGCGGCTACAAGGCGCAGATGATGGAGGGATTTGACCCGATTTATGGAGGCTTCGGCGGCGCCCCCAAGTTCCCCCCAAGCACCGCGCTGCCCGTGCTCCTTTACCTGGGAACCGAGTGGGACGACGAGGACAGCGCAGGCATGGCGCTGATGACCCTACTGCGGATGGGCATGGGCGGAATTTTTGACCATATCGGCGGTGGCTTCCATCGCTACTCGACGGATGAACGCTGGTTCTTGCCCCACTTCGAGAAAATGCTCTATGATAATGCGCAATTGGGCTGGGCGTATGCCCACGCCTACACCCTAACGGGCGATGCCTTCTACGGCGATATTGCCCAACGCACCTTCGACTGGATGCTGCGCGAGATGCGCACTGTGGAAGGCGCGTTCGCCAGCGCCCTCGACGCCGACACCCCCGAAGGCGAAGGGTACTATTACACTTGGACGGAGAAAGAGATTTACGAGATCCTGCCCCGTGAGGAAGCCGACCTGTTCTGTAGGGTGTATGAGATTCAGCCTGAAGGCAACTATCACGACGAGGCGACGCGTCGCCCCACTGGGCGAAATATCCCGCACCTGACGAAACCGATAGAGCAGCATGCGGAGGAGTTGAACCTCGATGCCGACGAGCTGCGCGAGCGATTGAACGATATTCGGGCGCGGTTGCTGGTGGCTCGCCAGACGCGCCACGCACCCCGCCGCGACGATAAAATACTTACCGACTGGAACGGGCTGGCTATCTGGGCGCTGGCTTATGCCGCCGATGTGTTCGAGGAAAAAAGGGAACGCTATGAGCAGGCGGCGGCGGAAGCGGCGGAATTCCTTTGGCAGAACCTGCGCGACGCTAACGGCAGACTGCTGCACCGCTATCGCGAGGGCGAGGCGAGTATCCCTGCGTATCTCCCAGACTACGCCTTCTACGGCATGGGACTGATGGAACTCTATAGCCTAACCTTAGAGCGCGTCTGGCTGGAGCGCGCCGTCGAAATCGCTGACCAGATGATTGCGCGGTTCCACGACGCCGAACGCGGCGGCTTTTACACGACCGACAGCGCACACGACCTGCTGATTATGCCCGTGAAGTCGTATCAAGATCGTGCGCTGCCGTCGGGCAACGGCGGTGCAGTGCAGTTCCTCGCGAGTCTCAGCACCGCGTTGGCGATTGAGGAGCCTCAGCGAAGCGAGCGCTATGCGCACCTCGCCGCCAACACACTGGATAGTTGCTGGGCGATTCTACGGCGTGCGCCTACGGCGGGCGACAGCCTACTTTACGGCTACCTGCTCTTAGAAGGCGACCTGTTGGAACCCCCCGATCTGGAGATACCCGTACCAGCATATACCGAAACAGAGGAACAAGACGGTCCGGTACGTGTCGACTTGCTTCCCCAGCCCGAGGGCTTACTGGTACTATTCCAAATTGAGGATGGCTGGCATATTAACGCGGCGTATCCTCAAGAAGGGCGCATCCCCACCACGATAGAGGTCAGCACCGACTTGCCTGTGCAGATAGGCGAGCCGATCTGGATGCCCCCACAACGCATTCAGTCGGGCAGTGAGCCGATCGAGGTCTACTACGAGCAAGCGGCGGCATTGCTGCCCATCACGGCGGAGGAGTCAAGCGACGCTACCGACGGCTATGTGCGCATCCTGGTGCGCTATCAGCCGTGCACGGAGACGGAGTGCGGTCTGCCTGTGGAGCGGGCGTTTCTGATTCCATTGAGCCTGCGCCCTCAAGATTAGTCGGCGGGGTGTTCCTATCAGTGATGGGTGGTTCAGGCTCGAAGGTGTAGTAGTAGATTCGGCGTCCGTCGAGCTTGGTTTCGGTGCGTTTGCGCATGCGCCATTTCATCGTTGCGCCTCCACGGCTTGCCAAGCGAGCGCTGCGCCCCCAAGAATCCCTGCATCTTCAATCCGTTCTGCAGGCACGATTCGGCAATCCTGCAGCAAGGTTGGCAGGGCGTAGTCGCGCACGGTCTGGTGAATGGCTTCAAATAGCGGTGCGCCCGCTTTGGCAATCTGACCGCCAATCGCCACGATTTCTGGGTTAAAAATATTGATAAAGTTCGCAATCGCGACGCCCAGGTAGGCGCCGATTTCGTGCCAGAGGGCGATTGCGGTGGGGTCGCCCTGTGCAGCGGCTTGGCTCACCAGCGCGGGCGTGATTTTGGCGGGGTCGCCTTCGGTGAGGGTATTCAGGAGGCTGGTGGGGTTGCGCCGCGCCGTTTCGCGAGCAAGTTCGATGATGGCGTCGCGCTTGGCATAGGCTTCGATACAGCCGCGCGCACCGCATCCGCAGCGCGGTCCGCCAAGGTTCAGAATCGTATGCCCCAACTCGCCCGCGCCGCCGCCCAGCCCGACCAGCAACACGCCACCTTCCCAGTGCGCGTTGCCTTGTACCTGGTGGCGCGTCAAAACCACGCCGCCGCCGATGCCTGTGCCTAATGTGAGCATAATTAGCCCACGCGCTTGCCCACCTCCCACGCCGTAGTAGTATTCGCCCAGCGCGGCGAGGTTCGCGTCGTTACCCATCACGACAGGCAGATTCACTCGTGCCCGAATCGCGTCGGCTAACGGCACATCGCGCCAGACCTCGAAAATTTCGCCGCGCATCTCCCCGAAGTTCGGCGCCCAGCGTACCACGCCGCGCGTCGAGTCGATGTGCCCCGGCACCGCCATGCCGATCATAGCAGGCGCGACGCCCGACGCCGCAATCGCCTCCTGAATCGTCAGCACAATCTGTTCGAGGGTGATTTTGAAGCCCTCTTGCGCACGCGAGGGATGCTGGATGGGGGGGGCAAGCAGGTTGCCTGAGCGGTCAAGCACCGCTGCACGCACATTGGTACCGCCTAAATCCACGCCCACAACTGCTGTCGCCATCAGTGGGAGTATACCTACTGGAGTGAAGGCGTTCGAAATAAATTGGGAAAAACGGGGCAGGAGCCGTCGTGTTGTGGCGTGCGTCGCACGGACAGGAATGTCCGGACCACTGATATTTGTGAACACCCTCTGCTGAAGTTGACACGCAGGAACTTAAACTAAAACAGGGAACTCTATGGACGCCTCAATGGAGGGAGGTGTTATGAGCCTTGCGGCGTGGTCGATTGGAGGAGTCTGTTTCGGATTAGGGTTGGCGGCGGCGTTGATGGCGCGTTCCCGTGCGCCGATGTTTCCTGCCTTTGCATTGCCTCTGGTATGGCTGGTGGCGCTGGTGGTGTTTGGGCTAACCTTGCCCTCGGAGCCGACGCCCTATTTTCAGCCGGGCGGCGCGCTGGGCTGGGGCGTGTTGGTCGCGTCGGGGTTATGGCTTACAGGCGCGTTTGTGGGGAGCCGACTGCACTTCGAGTGGCTCGGCGCGCTTCTTCCGATGAGTGCGCCGGTATTGGCGTTGGTGTTCGCTCGTGAGGGGTTGCTGCCTGCGCTCTGGGGTGTGGGAATTGCCACTGGACTGATGTGGGTGTTGCTGGGGCGTGCGTGGCAATCGCTGGAGGGGGTCGCGCTCAGTACCCTCGCGCTCTGTTGGACGACGGGGTTGGCGACCTTCGCGCGTGTGCCTCTCTGGTTCGGCGTGTGTCTGGCAGGGGCAGGGGTGGGGGCGTTCGGGATCGCGACGCTGCTGGCGCGTGCGGGGCGTACTGGGTGGCGCTACAGTTATGTCTTGCTCTTTGGTGGCTTCGCGCTGACCGCTGTGGGGTACCGACTATCAGGCTCCGACGCGCCGTATCTGCAACTGGTGCTGATGACGCTCCTCGCGGCGACCCTTGCACGGGGCTTATCGGGGCACGCGCTCTGGTCGCGCTATGCGTTGCTGGTGTGGGTCGGGTTGCTGTCGGCGTCGTTCGCGACGATGCGCGGGTTCGGCTTGGCGGTGTGCGCCTTGATGACCGCCTTGCACGCGCTGGTGATGAGCCACCGCGAGTTCACGCGCACAGCCGTTCACGAGACTGCGCTCTATGGGGTGGGTGCGCTACTGATGACCACCGTGTTGGGGTTCCGCCTGTTCACGCTGAGCTATCCGCTGCGTGCGTCTCGCGCCGACCTCTATGGCTACTTCACTCTCGTAGCGTTCTTGATTGCGCTGGTCGGGCTGGGCGTGCTGGCGCTCTGGTGGAGCCAGCGTGGGGAGCGGTCGCCGCTGTGGCGGTCACTACTGGCAGGGTTCTGGGCGTCGGCGGCGCCGCTTGCGCTGACGGCAATCTTCTCGGAGCGCGCCGCGGCGGGCTGGACGGCAGGTGCACTCGGCGCCGCGCTCAGTGCGTATCTCTATGGCAATCGCCTCTTCCATTGGATTGTCCCCCTGAGCATGTTGGGGTTAATCCTCGTGCTGCCGCTGGGGTCTCTCGCGGCGACGGTCGCCGATATGTCGCGCGCCACGCGCGTGGGCGTTGCTGTAGGACTCAGCGTCGCCCTGGCAATTACAGCGATTGTGCTTGTCGTCGCCGAACGCGATGTGGGCATGCAGGACGAGCATTAGCAGGTACAATTCGCGGTGATGCTGCACGCGCTGCACATCGAGAACCTCGCTATTATTGACCGCCTTGAGGTGTCGTTCACGGCGGGTTTCAACGCGCTCACGGGTGAAACGGGCGCGGGCAAGTCGATTCTGATCGACGCGCTCAGCCTCGCGCTGGGCGAACGCGCTGACCCCACCCTGATACGCGCAGGCGCGGAGAAGCTGCGCGTAAACGCTGTGTTCGAGCTGCCCAACGACCCAGAGCTGTACGCCTTGCTCAACGAGCTGGGGGTGGAGCCAGAGGAGGGGCTGCTCTATCTTAGTCGCGAAGTCCAGGCGGGTGGGCGCTCCATCGCGCGTATCAACGGTCAGCCAACGCCCCTCAACACACTCAAAGCCGTCGGCGAGCGGTTGGTCGACATGCACGGGCAACACGAGCATCAGTCGCTCCTGAAGCCCAGCAGCCATCTGGAGTTTTTAGACCGCTGGTTAGGTGAGCCGACACTGAGCCTGCGAGCGCAGGTGCGGGAAACAGTGCAGGCGTTGCGTCAGGCGGAGCGCGAACTGCAGGAACTCATCGAGCGTGAACGCGAGCGCGAACAGATGCTCGACTTGTATCGCTTTCAGGTGGACGAAATCCGCAAGGCGAACCTGCAACCCGGTGAGGACGAGCTATTGGAAACTGAGGAGCGACGCCTCACGCACGCCGAGAAACTCATCGCGCTGGCTGGGGGTGCGTATGACGCTCTGATGAGCGAAAACGGCGCCTACGACCAAACCGCCCACGCGAGCCGAAACCTGACCGAAATCGCGCGGATTGACCCCTCCGTCGCCGAGTGGGGAGATATGCTGGAGGGTGCGCTGGCGCACATCGAAGAGGTCGCTCGCAACCTGCGCGCCTACGCCGAGGGCATCGAGTACGACCCCGCACGCCTGGAAGAGGTCATCGCGCGGCTCGAACTCATCAAGCGGCTCAAACGCAAATACGGCGATACCCTTGAAGCAATTCTGGAATACGCCGAGAACGCCGAGTCCAAGCTCCACACGCTGGAGACGCAGACCGAACGGCGTGAGACGCTGGAGGCGCACATCGAGGCGCTTCAGGAGCGTGCCACAGCACTGAGTGCGAAACTCTCCGAGCAGCGCAAAGCGGGCGCACAGCGGTTCGCCACAGTGGTGCAAGCGTGCCTGCGCGATTTGGCGATGGAGCGCGCTGAGTTCCTCGTGGAGGTGCGTCCCAAGCCACTCGATGCCACAGGCGCAGACAGCGTGGAGTTCCTGTTCAGCGCCAATCCGGGCGAGCCGCCGCGCCCCCTCAGCAAGATTGCTTCTGGAGGCGAGATGTCGCGCGTGATGCTCGCCCTCAAAACCGCCTTAGCCGACGCCGCGCCTGTGCCCACCCTCGTGTTCGACGAGGTCGACGCAGGGCTGGGAGGGCGTACCGCGCACGCCGTTGGCGAAAAACTCGCTGAACTGGCACAGCACTGCCAAATCCTGTGTATCACGCACCTGCCCCAGATTGCCAGTCGGGCACGCCATCACCTCGCTATCGAAAAACAGATCGACGGCGACACCACACGGGTGCAGGTTCACTTACTGGAGGGGGAGGCGCGCGTGCGCGAAATCGCACGGATGCTCGCAGGGGAACCGACAGAGACCGCACTACAGCACGCACGCGAACTGCTGCAAGTAGGGTGAAACAGGTATAATCGCCTCACCATAAAGGAGCGCAACGATGCAGCAAGGCTATGTAATTGGCGTGGATGTGGGAACCGCCAGCGCACGCGCAGGACTGTTCGACTTGCAGGGCAAACGGTTCGCCATCGCCTCAGAGCCTATCCAGATTCACCGTCCCCAACCAGAGTATGCAGAGCAATCTTCGGAAGATATCTGGCGCGCCGTGTGCCAAGTTGTGCGTCAGGTCGTGGACGAGGCGCGGGTACATCCCGATGCGATCCTCGGCATCGGCTACGATGCCACCTGCTCACTGGTGGTCTTAGGCGAGAACGACGAACCGCTAAGCGTCTCCCCGACAGGCGACCCGCAGTGGAACATTATTATGTGGATGGATCATCGCGCGATTGCGGAGACGGAACGCGCGAATGCAGGGGGTTATGAGGCGTTGCGCTATTCGGGGGGTGCGCTCTCGCCCGAAATGGAGCCGCCGAAACTCGCATGGCTGCGCACCCACATACCCGAAACCTTCCAACGCGCGAGCAAGTTCCTTGACCTCGCCGACTTCCTCGTCTATCGCAGCACGGGCAACAACCTCCGCAGTGAGTGCACGATGGGGTGCAAGTGGACTTACCTCCCCGCGGAGCGACGCTGGGACATGCAACTCTTGCAGGATTTGGGCATCGAGTCGATTCTGGAGCGTGGGCGCGCAGGGGAAGCAATCCTACCGCTGGGCAGTGCAGCGGGCACCCTCACGCCTCACGCAGCAAGCGAGTTGGGACTGTCTGCCCGCACCCAAGTCGCCATCGGGATCGTCGATGCGCACGCGGGCACAATTGGATTGCTGGGGGCAGTATGGGCAGGGGAACCCGCGCCGCGACTGGAGAAACTGGAACACTCGATGGCGCTTATCGCAGGCACTTCGTCCTGCCTGATGGCGCTTTCGTCGCAGCCACGCTTTGTGCAGGGCGTGTGGGGACCTTACTACGGTGCGGTATTACCGAACATGTGGATGAACGAGGGCGGGCAATCGGCAGCGGGCGCACTGATCGATTACACGCTCGAACACCATCGCCAGTATCCTGCGCTGGAACTCAAAGCCGAACGCGAGGGCGTCTCGGTCTACGAAGCCGCAAACCGCATCGTGGATGAGCTGGCGCAGGGTTTGCCCTATCCTGCGCTCTTGACGCGCACCCTGCATGTGTTGCCCGATCACTACGGGAACCGTGCGCCGTATGCCGATCCTTACGCCCGTGGCATGGTCGATGGTCTGACACTGGACACGAGTTTGAACGCCCTGGCGCTGCTCTACTACGCGACCCTGCAAGCGTTAGCCTACAACATACGCGATGTGCTGCGAGCGATGAGCGAATCGGGCTACCGCATCGACGCGATTTATGCCACGGGGGGCAGCGCGAAGAACCGCTACTGGCTACGCGAGACGGCGGACATTACAGGCTGCCGCGTGGTGGTGAACCGCGAGCCGGAAGCGGTGCTGCTGGGTAGCGCGATTCTGGGCGCGGTGGCGGCTGGCGCGTACCCCGATATCCCCAGCGCGATGCACGCGATGACCGCACCCGACCTCGTGGTGGAGCCAAACCCCGCCACCGCCGACTATCACGCCACTAAGTTCGCCCTGTTCCGCGAAATGTATCAACAACACCGCGCGCGGCGCGAGGCGATGCAACGATTCGGCACACCGTAATGGCAGCCAACCCTGCTCTGTGGTACACTAAGCGCTATGGCGTTCCCAATCGCTGAGATTGTCGCACGGCTGGAAGCGCGCTACGGTATTCCAGAATGGAAACCGCGCAACAACCCTCTTGAGGAGCTCATCCACTGCATCCTCTCGCAACACACCTCCGACGCGAACTCCTTCCGTGCCTATCGGCGATTGCGCGAACAGTATCCTACTTGGCAGGCGGTGGTCGATGCGCCCACCGACGCGCTGGCGGCGACGATTCGTTCGGGCGGTTTGGCGAACCAGAAAGCCCCCCGAATCCAAGCCGTACTGCGGGCGATTCGCGAAGCCCACGGCGACTACAGTCTGGATTGGCTCCGCCAACTGCCGACGCCTGAAGCCCGTAAGTTCCTGCTCGGTCTTCCCGGGATCGGTCCAAAGTGTGCAGCGATCGTGCTGTGCTTCGCGATGGGGCGACCTGTAATTCCGGTCGATACGCATGTATTTCGCGTTTCGTGGCGGCTTGGGCTGATTCCGAAATCGCTCGGTGAGGCAAAGGCGCATGACGCTCTGGAGGCAATCATCCCCGAACCGCTGGTCTATCGGTTCCATGTCGCGCTGATTCAGCACGGTCGCGCTGTGTGCAAAGCGCAGAACCCACGCTGCGCCGAGTGCCCGCTGCAGGAGTTGTGTGCGTACTACCAAGCCAACAGCGCAAACACACGAGACAGCAACTAAGACCAACCCAGAACGGCTGTAGGCGGTGGAGAAGTAGCCTAACGGCGCGCTGGTGGGGGTGCGAGCCTGAACGCCGATGAGTTCGGGCAGAACGCTCTGCGTGCCGAAGCGGTCGCTACTCTTTCGGTTGGAGAATCGCGCGCCCCATCACAATATAGTCTGCCCCCCAGCGTAGGGCTTGCTCTGGCGTGGCGGTGCGTTTTTGGTCGTCGGTGTCGAATCCAGCGGGACGCACACCGGGTGTCACGATGAGAAACGGTGGCGGCAGGTGCTTGCGTAGCAAGCGCGCCTCCCGAGGTGAGGCAATCACCCCGTTTAGCCCGGCTTCCTTTGCCAAATGTGCCAAGCGCACGACTTGGGCACGCGGCGTGCGAGGAATCCCCATCGCACGCAACGCCGCTGCGTCCAGACTGGTTAGCACCGTCACGCCCATCAACAGCGGGGGCTTCGGAACCGCTTCCACCGCCGCACGGGCTGCGCGAAGCATCTCAGCCCCTCCCGCAATGTGTAAAGTGAGCATCCAGACGCCGAACTCCGCCGCCTGACGCACCGCCAGCGCAACACCATGCGGAATGTCGTGGAACTTCAAATCCACAAACACCCGTTCCGCGCCGGCTTCACGCAAGGTACGCACTATGGGCAGTCCATGCGCAAGCGTCAACGCACCCCCAATTTTGAAGGCATAGACTTGGTCGCGATATTGTTGCACCCAGTCGCACGCCTGACCCAGATTGGGCGTGTCTAATGCGAGAATCGTTCGAGCGAGGACGGTCTCAGAAATCATCGGGGGGATTGCGCGGCGCGAATCGCCTTTTGGAGTTCCGCTTCAAGCTTCCGCTCGATACCGGAACCGTAGCCGATTTGCACGAACTGCACCTTTCCCGTAGCGTCTATCAGCACGAAATGGGGGATGCCCCGCACGCCGTAGGCGGCGCCGACAGCGCCTTCCGTATCCATCAGCACGGTAAAGGAGTATTTGTTTTGTTCCAGAAACTTGTGGACGGTTTCCGCATCCTCTCGCAAGTTGATGGTAAGGATGTGCGCGTCTTTACCGTATTTTTCGAAGAGCTTCTGGGTATGCGGGAGCGCACGGCGGCACGGACCGCACCAAGTCGCCCAGAAGTCGATAAACACGGGTTTGCCGCGCAGTTTGCTCAGCTCTACCGTCTCGCCATCCAGCGTGGTGAGCTTGAAATCGGGTGCCGTCGCGCCGATAGGTAATCCCTGCTGTTGCAGCAGGGCATGGGCGCCGAGCGCCGTCAACGCTGCCAAGGTGAGGAACATCAGCCATCGTTTTCGCATAATGAGTCGCCTCCGAGGGAGAGTATACCCCGATTAGCCAAGCGGTGGGGCAGGAAGGAGAGCATTTGGCTGCCGGGGGTGGATTCGAACCACCACTACCAGATCCAAAGTCTGGCGTCCTGCCATTAGACGACCCGGCAACGCGGAGTATTATACCCAATTGGGTATACTTCCGACGCTATGGATCCGAAGGCGCCTGCAAATGCAGAAACGCAAAACGGAGAGCCAAGAAAACCCACACAGATCGACTTTGAAGATATTCACCTGCGGGTGATTACCGTGCCCCTGCCTGCAGGGATTTATGGGCAGGTGGCTGGACTGGGCAAGCGGCGCGTCCTCGCCACGCAGTACCCCGTTGAGGGCACGCTGGGTCAAAGCTGGCTCGATTCGGACAGTGAGGGGAAGGGAACCCTCTTGATGTACGATTTCAACACTGCCAAAACCGAGACATTAGCAAGCAAAGTGAGTGATTTCACCCTCTCACGGGATTACAAAACTCTGGCGTACCGTTCGGGTAAGCGACTGCGCGTGTTGCCTGCTGGTCAGAAACCCGATGAGAAGCATGAGCAAGCCCCCCCGTCGCGCGAGAGCGGCTGGATTGACCTGAGCCGTGTGCGCTGTGCGGTTG
>NKPV01000253.1 GCA_002254605.1 Armatimonadetes bacterium JP3_11 | reverse complement strand
GCGCCCACGCACCTCCAACAGGAAAAGCGATTCTGAAGGTCTCTCCCAGACGGCAATCGCAGGGTAATCCAGCACATGCTCGCTGAGCGCATAACTCATGTGGAATTCGTAGGTGCGCCGTGAGGTCAAACGCAGTCCCCACTCGGGCAACGGGCGCGTTCGGAAGTTCGGCTCCATCACAATCGGGTTGCTGGGACAACTGAAGAAATTGTCGCGCGTCCCCTGAATGTCGTTGGGTTTCATCTTAATGTAGGGGGTCAGCAAAAAGGGCCACCAGTCCTCCTGCCAGTAGCGGTTCGGGATAGACGGATTGCTGGGGCGCGTGAAGAACTGCTCATCAAAATCCTGCAAGTACATCTGCTGCGCGATGCCCAACTGCTTGAGATTCGAGGCGCAGACCGTTTGACGCGCCTTCTCGCGCGCTTGCGCAAATACAGGGAACAAAATTGCCGCTAAGATGGCGATAATTGCTATCACCACGAGCAACTCGATGAGCGTGAAACCTTTCCGCATGGTGTTCTCCTCCAAAAAAGCCGCTTCAAGGGTACCAATTAGGAAGTTAAGGTTTCGTTAAGCAGGTTTTTTCGGGGGAAGGTGGGCAGGCGCTGCCCCTGCTGTCTGGGGGCTTTGGGGTATACTTATGTTGTATGAATTCGGCAACACCGACGCCTGCCCCTGCAACGGAGCGCGATCCGCAACTGTTTGCCACTGTAGAAGAGGCGATTGAAATTATCCGTGCAGGGGGGATGCTCATCGTGGTCGACGACGAAGACCGCGAGAACGAGGGCGACTTTCTGATGGCAGCGGAGAAGGTCACGCCCGAAGCCGTGAACTTTATGGTCGTGCATGGGCGTGGGTTGCTCTGCCTGCCGACCGATGGCACACGCCTCGATGAGTTGGGCATCCCGATGATGACCAAAGCGAACACGGCGCAGTTCGGAACCCCCATGGCGGAAGCTATCGACGCACGGGAGGGCATCAGCACGGGCATCTCCGCGTTCGACCGCGCCCTGACCATCCGAAAGTTCTGCGACCCGAACGCCAAGCCCGACGATTTCGTGCGACCGGGGCATGTGTTCCCGTTGCGGGCTGCGCCTGGGGGCGTGCTGCGACGCGCCGGGCACACCGAAGCCGCGGTCGATCTCGCGCGGCTGGCAGGGCTATTCCCGGCAGGCGTCATCTGCGAGATTCTGAACGAGGACGGCTCGATGGCGCGCATGCCGCAACTGATCGAAATCGCTCGCAAACACGGGCTGAAAATCCTTACCATCGCGGATCTCATCGCCTACCGTCGCCAGCACGAGAAACTGATACATCGCGCTGCACCGCCCGTGTTCCTGCCCACCCGCTACGGCAACTTCACCGTCTATACCTACG
>NKPV01000333.1 GCA_002254605.1 Armatimonadetes bacterium JP3_11 | reverse complement strand
TTCGCCTACAACGCTCACAGCAAGGTTGTCGAAGAATTCGTAAATGATCTCTGCGAGGTTCTGCAGGGGACCTGGACGCTTTTGCATATTGCGCGTGGCAGCGAATGCAAAGACCAGCAGCGCCAGCGCCGCGATACCCGATAGCACAGAAAAAACGGGCGGTGGCACATGCGCTCCGATGCCCGTCTGTGTGAGAACCCAAAGTGCGTTCAGCCGTTCGTCCACTGATGTGCGTCTCCTTCGCCTTCCTTAGACGCACTTATTATACCCGCTGGTAATTGCGTGCGTCAAGGGGTGGGGTTAGGTACAATCCGTTGCG
>NKPV01000163.1 GCA_002254605.1 Armatimonadetes bacterium JP3_11 | reverse complement strand
TGCAAGATTGACCACCTCTACACCCTTGGCGTGCGCGGTTTGCAGTAGGGTCTCCTGGACTCCTTCCGAAACAGCGTCCATTGCCAGCAAGAGATAGGGTTTTACCTCTCTTCGCACGGGCTTGACGCTGCCGTCATCGTTCCGTTCGATTTGGCACGCGCCAATCTGGGCGAACAGCACAGGCGTTTCGCGGTCATGCTCCAGCAGGTTGCCCAAAAAGTAGCTGCGATAGGAGCCGTCCTGAAAATAGCGGTACAGATGCCATTGGGTGCGTGGAATCGGCTGCAGGGGGCGACACAGGTCTTTTGCGTTTGTTTCCCAGTTCGCTTCGAACAGTTTTTCGTTGCCCCCCAAGATTTGCTCCACGCGCTCGTCCGCGTCGGGTCGCTCTTCCTCTTGCAGTGCCCCACCAACCGCAGGTAACACATCGACCTGCTTTGCCAGGGCGCGCATCGCTTCCCGCACCGCCTCAATCGTCGGATTGGTCATCGTTCGCCTCCGAATCGCCTGAGAGAATTTGCAACGCTTGCTTCACAGCTTTCAACTCATCTGGGGTCAACCCCCACAACTGCGCGGCGCATTGGTCGATTTCAGCCTCTACCTCGCGCAACTGCCGACGCGCCTGTCTCTGCGACACCCACTGCTGCAGATCCTCAGGAAGCGTTTCCGTCTGGGATTGTTGGAGCAGAAACTGTTCAATCTCCTGCTCCAACTGAGGGGTGAGTTTCACTTCATCCGCGTCATCCTCCGAGTACGCGTGAATCGCTTGCGTGCAGCGATGCGCTTCCTGCGACAACTCCGCCAAACGCCGATGCAACGCATTCTGCGGGTCATAACGCGGAATGCGGATGTGTTCAAGGATGTGAGGGTCTCCGAAACTCTTTCCTCCCTCTTGTGAATAGGCACGTGCAGTAAAGTTGGCACACTGAGAATTGATCAGTGCACAAACATAATGCGCTTCCTCTGCAGATTGACAATCGACCAAAGTGACGATATGTTGGGGAACTATAACTTTGCCATCTGATTCGCTAACTACGGCAGCGTTCAATTCCGAAGCGATGTTTGGCCACACCACCTTCCACGGGGCGAAGGTGTAGGTATTGATGTCCATCATCCCATAGAACTCGCGCTCGCGTTTACTGAGTATCTGCTTATATCCGCTGCGTTGACGCAACTCTTTTTCAAACTGCTTCAGGTAGGCATAGGCTTTGGGATAGTCCACTTGCAGTCGGTCTTCTGGGTAGGCGCGATTGGGCTGGCTGGGGTCTTGGGGCACGAGTATCCATGCGCTGGGTCGGGCGTGCCAGCGTTGCACATCGCGTCCACGCAACAGGGGATAGAGCAATTCTGGCTCCAGAGGATTCACGACCTCTTTCACCTTCCGCTTCGCGCCCTCGGTGAGGTTGCGCATCAGCCACAGCCCATCGGGGCGCTCCATCTGCTTCTCCAGCCAATAGACCGAGTTCGCCCCACCAGAATTCACTCCTAAATGCGCCTCATAATCAGCGTTGCCCATCACCTTGCGAATGGCTTTCAGGGCATTTTGAGGCACGGTGAGCCACTGGGAAGTAGGGGCGTTGGGCTGTGCGGGTTCGGCGAACCATGGGTGGCGCGTGGTGGCGTCTTTTACTTCGCCCAGCGTGCTGGTGTAGGTGAATCGTGCGTCGCGCTTCTTGCGCCACAGCGTGTACGAGACGGGGTAGCGGGTCGGTTGCCCTTTGAGCAGCACCAGCACTGCCGTGCGGTTGCTTGCGCCCTCGAAGGGGTTCAGGTCTACCATGTCCTCTACAAGCAGCACTTTGAGCGGTGTGCCACCGGGCAGGATGAAGCGTCGGAACCCTGCGCCTGCCGCGGTTTTGAACAGGCTTTGGGTAATCACGAAGCCGAGTTTGCCATTCGGTTTGAGCAGTTTATCGGCGACGACGAGGGTCATCAGCGCGGAGAAGTCGCCTTTGACCGCGCCCAGTCGCGCCCCGCCGGACTGTGGCGGAAGTTTATATTGCTCCCAAAGTTTTCGAATCGAGTCGCGATAGTTATCGGGCAAGTGTTCCCAGTTAATCCATGGCGGGTTGCCCACGATGTAGTCGAACTGCCCGACGGTGAGCGGTGCGAAGTTATTTTTCAGGATGCGCGCCCACAGTCCGTTCAGCCCTCGTTGGTGCAGTTCGAGCATGCGCTGATAAGTTTCGCGGAGGGGTTCGTAGTCTATACCCGTCGGGGATTGACTGAGCATTTTTGACACCCGCTGGAGGAACGCCTCCGCAGGCACTTCCGATAAAACACACTCCTCCATCATATCGCACAGGCGGTTGAAATGCGTGGGGGTGCAGAGCGCGGTCGGGATCTGGAACTCCCCGACCGCGGTTCGGAACAAGTACACGCTGCCCTTGAACATATCCGTACTGAAAGCAGGCATCAGCACCGAGTCGGCTAAGTAGACAGGCACGCTCAGATCGCCTTTGCGGTACGGCAACAGGTCGGCAATCGCCAGCAGGTAGTTCACCCGCGCCGTGAGCACCGCCAAGGGGTTAATGTCGAACCCCACCACATTCCGCGTGATGGCTTCCAGCAACTCCCCCTCGGAGAGTGCCGGTTGCAGATTGCGTTGCAGTTGCATCAAGCGGCGCAGGATCAGCACTAAAAAGGTGCCCGAGCCGCAGGCAGGGTCTAAAAAGCGCGTCTGAAGGACTTTCTGGCGCAGAGTGCGCTCGTTGGGCTGTGAGGAATCTGCAAACAGGGTGTTGTCCATTTGCCTCAGGAGCCGTTCTGCCAGCCAGTCGGGCGTGTAGTATTCACCCAAGTTGTGGCGCACCTCGCGCGGCAATAGGTAGTGATAAAGTTTTTTGAACAGGTCGCGTGTCTCCTCAGGCACCAGTGTCAGGGTGGTGGGGTCGTAGTGGCTCAGTTGCTGCAACAGCAGACGAATGCCTCTCTCAATATCGGCGTTCCACGCCCGTAGATACCACGAGAAAAAGTCCCCTTCCAATAGGTTTTGGATTCCGATTTGTCGGAACAGGTCGCCCGATTCGATTTTTTGGAGTTCCTCTTGCAGCGCGTCAGAGGGCAGCTTGGCGAGTTGTTCGTAGCTGCGTACGCCCACTTTGTCCAACAGGGCACGCATCACGGCTAACCGCGCGATCAGCTTCGCGAGCAGTGCGAAATAGGTGTGCAGCACAAAGAAAAACTGTTCCGCCTCATAGGCAGATCGGATGTCGAACCCTGCCTTTCGCGCCCATTTTTGCAACTGTTCTAATTTGCCCCCGCCGAAGGCTTCCGAGTAGTCAATGGCTTCGCTGAACAGGATGCGCCACTGCTCGAACAGCTTGCTCACCAGCGAGTCCGTATCCTGTGTTGCCTGTTGGAGTCCCGTGTAGAGTGCCTTCAGCGTCTGTTGGGTGCGATACTGTTCAATTCCGAAATCGCGAGCGAGGTTGTCGGCAGTAAGTGCGGTGCCCGAAGCCAGCGCCGTGAGCCAAGTGAGCATGCGTTCTAGGTTCTCTACCGACACAGGCTGTGGGGCTTCCGCCGTGAAGGCGCCATCCACGAACCGCGCGAAAATAATAAAGCGCCCGTCAAACACCACGCCGGCGACACGGTGCACCTCGTGCCGCTCCTTCTGAGCCAAGTCGCTCAGGTAGTCTCGGAGTTGTTTTATGGCTTGCTGGGTGGGTTTGTGATTAGAACGATCGGAGAGGACATCGGGACGTTTATATTCAATCACGAAGCGATTGAACACGGCGTCGGCGCGCCCCGAAGCGAGGGTCACTTCTAAGCGTGGAGGGGGAAGTAGACGCGCTTCCGCGTGGAGGAACGCCTCCAGTTGCCTTTCAATTACGGCACGCAGCTCGGCTTCTTTAGGAT
>NKPV01000030.1 GCA_002254605.1 Armatimonadetes bacterium JP3_11 | reverse complement strand
GCGTCTGTGCGATTTTTCGAACACCCTCAAGAACCCTTGACACGGAAGCCGATTTTAGGGTATCATATGGTTTGCAAGGTGGCCCCATGGTCTAGTGGTCTAGGACGCCAGGTTCTCATCCTGGAGGACGGGGGTTCGAATCCCCCTGGGGTCACCAAAGAAATACCCTTCCCCGGTACAAATTCCCGAATTTGCCCGAATTTCCCCCCGAATTTGCCTTAAAAACCCCTTAACCCCTTGACAAATGCGCCCTCGATGTGATATAATATGAATGCTGTTGGGGAAACCCAATGGCTGGCCCGAGTGCAACGGGAGAGTCCCTGCTGTCGGGAGCCTCGCAAAGTCATTGCAATTCATGCCGCGTAAGCGGTGAGAAGCGGACGGCGAGGAGTAATGCAGTTACCTGCGCCCCAGCAAGGGTCACTGCAAGCGGCAGATAGGAACGCTCGGAACGCTATCGCCCACTCGAGGAGTGATAGGGTGCCTTTGGATCGGCGGCAACGTTGGTCAAGGCTCCGAAAGCTTCGAAGCGGCGATTGACGGGAAGACGGCTCCGAAAAGGGCACTCCTTAAGCGCTCGGGTTTTCCTCATTTTTGCCCCCGATGTGGAATAACCCCCATCGACGATGGGGTACGGAGGCGCAACGGGCTTTGTGGGTATCGCCGAGCTGTTCCTTCAACTGGGGCTAATCACGGAAGACCAACTCCATGAAGCGCTCCAGAAACAGCACGAGGGCGTACCGCTCCCCTTGGAACATTTGCTGGTACAATTAGGACACATCACCGAAAAGGATCGCGTGCGTGTGATGGGGCATCATTGGGGCGTGTCGTTCGTAGACCTCATAGAAACCCCGCCCGACCCGCAGTTGGCGACTCTCCTCTCCCCGGAACTTGCGAAGCGTCATCGTGCGGTGCCCGTTGCGAAAGAGAATGGCAAACTCATCGTCGCGCTGGCGGACCCGCTAGACATCTTTGCCATCGATGAAATCCGCCAGCACACCAAGCATGAAATTGAAGCTGTTATCGCCACCGAAGAAGACATCCACAACGCGCTCAAAAAACTCTATCGCGACGACACCGCCGTCTCGGACACCGTCAGGGAGTTGATGCGCGATTTAGGGGAGAGCGAGACGCTGGTTCACGAGAGTACCGAGGAGGAGCTCTCTGCCGAAGAGCTGCGCGAAATCGCCGACGATGCCCCGGTGGTGCGCTTGGCGAACATGATTATCACGCAGGCAATTACCGACGGCGCAAGCGACATCCACATCGAACCCGCGCGCGATTGCTTGAAAGTGCGCTATCGGATTGACGGCGTGATGATCGACTCAATGGTATTGCCCAAGCGCGTGCAGGCATCGCTCACATCGCGCTTCAAGATTTTGGCGGATATGGACATCACCGAGAAACGCGTGCCCCAAGACAACCGAATCAGCGCAACCATCGACGGGCGCGAGTACGATTTTCGCGTGTCGACTTTACCATGCCTCTACGGCGAGAAAATCGTGATGCGCGTGCTGGACAAGTCCAGCGTGCGCGTCGGCTTAGAAAAACTCGGATTCTTGCCCGACACGCTTGCCAAGCTGGAAGAGGTCATCAGCCGCTCGTACGGGATTATTCTCGTCACAGGTCCGACAGGGTCGGGTAAGTCCACCACACTCTACTCGATTCTTTCGAGGTTGAACACGGGGCTGGTGAACATCATCACGGCGGAAGACCCTGTAGAATATGAGTTGCCGGGCATCAATCAGGTGCAGGTGAACCCGAAAGCGGGGTTGACCTTTGCCAGCGCGTTGCGGGCGATGTTGCGTCAAGACCCCGATATCATTATGGTGGGCGAGATGCGCGACCGCGAGACCGCCACGATTGCGATTGAGGCGGCGCTCACGGGGCACCTGGTTTTATCTACCCTGCACACGAACGATTCGTCGAGCGCGCCGCCCCGCCTCACCGAGATGGGCGTAGAGCCGTTTATGATTGCCTCATCGCTAATCGCCGTGCTGGCGCAGCGACTGGTGCGCACGCTCTGCCCGCGTTGCAAGGAGCCTTACCAACCCACCGAATCGGAGTTCACCCGCTACGGGTTTACGCCACCACCGAATCTGCAAGATTTAGTTATCTATCGCGCCAAGGGCTGCGAGAACTGCAAAAACACAGGCTACAAAGGGCGCACAGGAATCCACGAACTGCTGGTGATGTCGGATCCGGTGCGGGATTTGATTCTTAAACACGCCGCCGCTTACGCCATTCAGAAAGTGGCGGTGGAACAGGGCATGCGACTCCTCAAAGAGGATGCCCTGCAGAAAGTGCTGCTCGGACGCACAAGCATCGAGGAGATTGTGCGCGTCATCTACAGCGGATAGGAGGTTATTATGGTCGCTCAAACGCAATCGATCGTACAGAAAGTCAAAGACCTCGCGGTGCTGCCGCAGGTGGTGCATCAGATTATCCACCTGACCAGCAATCCCAACGCGAATGTTCGGGACTTGGAACGGCTCATTAGCATCGATCAGGGCATGTCGACGCGCGTGTTGAACACCGTCAACTCGGCGTACTATGGCTTCTCGCGTAAGATTGCCTCGGTGAAGGATGCGGTGGTCTTGCTGGGGTTCAAGACAGTGCGCAACCTCGCGATGACCGTGAGCGTTTTCGACATGTTCGTGGGCAAGACCGACCGTCAGAACCTGCGTCGGGGCAAATGGTGGCGCCATTCGATTGATACGGCGCTCTGTGCGCGGCTCATCGCCTCCCAAGTGGATGGCGTTTCACCCGATGAGGCGTACACGGCGGGGTTGCTGCACGACATCGGGAAGCCGCTTCTGGATCGGTATGGCGGGACGCCCTACGAGCAAGTGGAGGAGTGGATGCAACAGGGCATGCCCGAGCTGGATGCCGAGCGCAGGGTCTTTGGCTGCGACCATGCGGAGGTAGGGCGCGCCGTGAGCCTGCATTGGGGGTTCCCAGAAAAGTTGGTGGAAGCCATCGGCGAGCATCACGCCGATTCCCTCAGCGAATGGAAAGATCCTACGCTGATTTGCGTGGTGATTCTGGCGAACCACTTAGCGCACACGCTCCGTCAGCCCGACACCCCCAGCGACTGGTGGTTCTATCTCCCCAACTGGCTCACCGAGACGCTGCATCTGAACCCCCAGCAGTTGCAGTCGCTTTACTTAGGCTGCGAAGCCGAAATTCAATCTTCACCGATGGCAGCCTTGGGACGGTAAGGCAAAATCTCCCCCTCTCCTGCGTGGCGGGGAGAGGGGGTTGAGCATGGAGCATCATCGTCCCTCACAAAGCCCAAGCGGGATGTGGAAACCTCGTATCCTTACAATATTTGTTCTCCGTGTTTCGTGGCATAACTTCTTAGGCAGGTGGTGAGCAATGACACCCACACTAAACGACTTGCGCACGGATGCGCTGCGAGAGATTGGCAACATCGGGTTGGGGGGCGCTGTGACAGCGCTGTCTGACCTGACGGGCGTGCTGTTCACCTTAGAAGCGCCGCAGGTGCTGCAGATGGATGCAAGCACACTGCCCCAAATCTGCTGCGTATCGCCCGAATCGCTGGTGGTCGGTACCGTCTCGCGTGTGAACGGCGATTGGCCTGGTGAGGGCGCGTTTCTCTTTCCGTGGCAGAGCGCATGCGTGCTGTGGCAAATCTTGGTGCAGATGCAGCCCAGCGGATTGGAGGAACTGAACGAACTCTATCAGTCGGTGATTAACGAGGTGAGCAACATCATGCTGGGCAACTATTTACAGGCGATTAGCCAGATGACGGGGTTCACACTGCACATGGAGCCGCCCGCGTTTGCCGCGGATATGGCAATGGCGGTGCTTAGCTCGATTCTGGTCGAGGCGTTGTATGGGCAGCGCGAGCTTCTGGCGATTGAAACCGCGTTCAAGACGCCGGCACACGAGTTCAAGGGCTATTTTCTGTATCTTCCTGAAACGGGTAATCTGGAGAAACTGTTTGGCGTGTTAGGTATTTAGGGGAGCGAGCGATGGCGACGGTCAAACTGGCGGGCATGGGCGAGATTGTGTGGGCTCGCGGCGCTGGAGTGTTGGGCTGCATCGGATTGGGGTCGTGCGTGGGCACCCTGTTGTTCGACCCAAGAACGCAAATGGCGGCATTGGCGCATGTGATGTTGCCCGAAGCTCACGATCAGGACTCGTTCACGACGCCAGGGAAATACGCCACCACTGCCCTACCCGCCTTGTTGCGGGTGATGGAGGTGCCGCCTGCGCTGGCATCGCGTCTCAAAGCGATCCTCATCGGTGGGGGCGAGCTGTTCCAAAACCGCAGTCAGACACTGCGCATCGGCGAACGGAATGTGGAACTGTTGCACCAACTGCTTCGCGAGCTGCGTATCGGCGTGGTGTTCGAGCATGTAAGAGGTACCTCGGGTCGGTCGTTCGAGTTCGATGTCGCGACGGGCTGGATTAAAGTGCGTACTGTAGGGGCAAGCGCTGTAGCAACCGATTTAGCAGCCGCGCTGGGCATCCAGCGCAGGGCTGCTTGAGGGAGGAGACCCTATGAGCAAAATCCGAGTACTGGTGGTGGACGACTCGATGTTTATGCGGCGGATGATCAGCGATTTGCTCAGTCAGGACGCCGCGTTGGAGGTGGTGGGAACCGCGCGCAACGGGCAGGAAGGGCTGGAGTTAGCACGCCAGCTCAAGCCCGATGTGATTACGCTCGATGTGGAGATGCCGGTGATGGATGGCGTGACGATGCTCCAGAAACTGATGCAGGAGCAGCCGACGCCGGTGCTGATGCTTAGCAGCCTCACGACCGAAGGCGCGGAAGTCACACTGCGCTGCTTGGATTTGGGGGCGGTGGATTTTGTGACCAAGCCTTCTGGCTCCATCTCGCTGGACATCTACAAGATTTCGTCGCAGATTATCGAGAAGGTGAAGGCGGTTGCGCGTGCGCGGCTTGCGGTTGCGCCTGTATCCTCGCGTCCTGTTGTGGCAACACCGCCGCCCAGCCCCCTCGTCGGGCGTCCCACCAACGACGCGCCGCTGGTGGTTATCGGCGCCTCCACGGGCGGCCCGCGCGCCCTGAATACCGTCATGAGCAGTCTACCTGCAGGACTGCACGCCAAATTGTTGATTGTTCAGCATATGCCCGAAGGGTTTACGCGCTCGCTGGCGGAACGGTTAGACCGCAGCAGCGCGTTCACGGTGCGGGAGGCGCAAGGCGGCGAGACCTTGCAGCCAGGGATGGCATACCTCGCGCCAGGTGGAAAACACCTCAAGGTAGAGCGTGGCGACAAACTCGTGCTTACGCAAGATCCACCCGTCCACGGCGTGCGTCCCGCCGTCGATGTCACACTGCTTTCGATAGCGCAAAACTATCAGGGAGCCGTCGTGGTCGCAATACTGACCGGCATGGGGTCTGACGGCGCGGCGGGGGTGCGCGCTCTGCATGCCAAAGGCGCATACACGATTGCCGAGGATGAAAGCACCTGTGTGGTGTTCGGCATGCCGCGCGCCGCTATCCAGACCGGTGGCGTCAAGCGCGTTGTACCGCTACACCAAATCGCAGAAGCCATTATTGAGGGGGTGAAGGAACTATGCAACCGATTCCAGGCAGCGTAGGCGTCCCGAAAACGCCCGAACTCCTACGCGACTTCGAGCAGTTCAAACAACTGCTCAAACGCCGCGCCGAGTTAGATCTCGACCAGTATAAGTTCGAGCAGACCTATCGGCGTATCTATACGATGATGGAACGGGCGGGCTATCAGAAGTTCACCGACTATTTTAATTATCTCGCGTCGGACGACACCCGCTTACGGGCATTCATCGACCGACTCGCGATTAATGTGTCGGAACTGTTCCGCAATCCGGAGCAGTTTGAGATTTTGCGGGTACAGGTCTTGCCCGAACTGCTCAAACGGAGCCTGCACCTAAAACTCTGGAGTGCGGGCAGCTCCTATGGTGCAGAGGCGTATAGTTTGGCAATCTTAGTACACGAGCTGGCGCCGAACCGCTCGCACCAGATTCTGGGTACGGACATCGACCAGGAGGTACTGGAGCGCGCACGGCGGGGCGTGTTCGCCGAAAGCGACATGCGCAATGTACCCCATGCCTACAAGCAGAAATATTTCCGTGCGTTCCAAGAGCATGGGCGCACCTTCTACGAAGCCGACCCTGCGCTCAAGCGCTACCTCAAGTTTGAACGGCATAACCTGCTCTCCGACCCCTATCCGCAGGGGTTTGACCTCATCGCCTGCAGGAATGTCGTTATCTACTTCTCGGACGAAGCGAAAGACCGCATCTTCCGAGAGTTTTACAGTGCGCTCAAACCGGGCGGCTATCTGTTCCTCGGCAACACCGAGCGCATCTTCAACTACGCGCAAATGGGGTTCGAAAACCCCAGCGCGTTCTTCTATCAAAAACCCCAACAGGAGGTTCAACGATGGCGAAACGCATCATGATTACGGACGACGCGCTGTTTATGCGCGTGACGCTGAAAAACATCCTGACGCAAAACGGGTTAGAGGTTGTCGCGGAAGCCTCAAACGGGCGTGAAGCGGTCGAACTCTATGAAAAACACAAACCCGACCTTGTGTTTATGGACATCACGATGCCGGAAATGGACGGTCTGGAGGCGTTGAAAGCAATACGCGCCAAAGACCCGAACGCCAAAGTCGTGATGTGTACCGCGATGGGACAGAAGCAGATTGTAGTGGAGGCGATTCAGGCGGGCGCGAAGGACTTCATTGTGAAGCCGTTCCAGCCTGAACGCATCATGGAAGCCGTGCAGAAGGTGGCATAGGGAGGCGTGCAACAGTGAAGGCAGAATATATCAACCCGTTTATCAGCGCAGCGATGAATGTGTTCCAGATGATGGTGGGGATCACACCTCAGAAGGGACAACTCAGCGCACGCAAAGGGATCTTCACCTCACAGCAATGCAACATCGTGCTGGGGGTCACCGGGCAGCTGGAGGGTCAGATTATTATCGGGATGTCCATTTTCACCGCCGATAAAATCGCCTCCAAGATGCTGGGCACAACGATCCGCACCTTTGACGAGCTGGCAGCGAGCGCGATTGCGGAGTTAGGCAATATGATTTCGGGCGCTGCGCTGACCGAGCTTGCCGCACGGGGCATCCAGTGCAACCTCTCGCCGCCCAGCCTCATCCGCGGCACCAATGTGCGCATCAGCACCCTTGAGATCCCGACGCTGGTGGTGCCGTTGCAAACCGAAATGGGCGATGTGGAGATTAATGTAGGGCTGTGTGAACGCGCGAAATAAACCGCCTCGTCCAGGGTTAAGGGGATGCTATTCCCCGCCGCGTTCGGAATGTCCAACCGAGCGGAAGGCGGGGAATTGGCTACACTTGAAGAGCGACGCAGCGCCCCCAAGGGGGTTGCGCCGCATTCGTTTAAGATGCTTGCTGAATGTCATCCTGAGTGAGGATTTCGGGGTCTTTGCGCTGGGTTATGGTCTCTTCGGTAATCACCACGCGCTTGATATTGGGGTTCGAAGGCACTTCGTACATCACATTCAGCATGACCTCTTCCAAGATAGCACGCAGGGCGCGCGCGCCCGTGCCACGACGGATTGCCTCTTGGGCAATCGCACGCAAGGCGCCTTCCTGCACCACCAGTTCGACCCCATCCAGCTCGAAGAACTTCTGATACTGGCGCACCAGCGCATTTTTCGGCTCGACCAGAATCCGAGCGAGGGTTGCCTCGTCGAGCGCCTCCAGGGTCGCGACGACAGGCAACCGACCGATGAACTCAGGGATTAGCCCGAACTTGAGTAGGTCTTCTGGCATCACATGCTGAAGCAGTTCGCCTACATTCCGCTTTCTGCGGGTCTCTGGGTTGGAGCGGAAGCCCATTGCTTGGTCTGTCAGGCGGCGTTCGATGATTTTTTCTAAGCCGTCAAACGCGCCGCCGCAGATAAACAGGATGTTCGTGGTGTCGATTTGGATGAATTCCTGATGAGGGTGCTTGCGTCCGCCTTGTGGAGGCACATTTGCGATAGTGCCTTCGAGGATTTTGAGCAGCGCCTGCTGCACACCCTCACCCGAAACATCGCGCGTGATGGACGGGTTGTCGGCTTTACGGGCGATTTTGTCAATTTCGTCGATGTAGATAATGCCTCGTTCGGCGGCTTTGATGTCCATATCCGCTGCTTGAATGAGACGCAGCAGGATATTCTCCACATCCTCGCCCACATAGCCTGCTTCGGTGAGTGCAGTTGCGTCAGCAATCGCAAAGGGCACATTGAGTATCCGTGCCAGGGTCTGTGCGAGCAATGTTTTGCCGCTCCCGGTCGGTCCGATGAGGAGGATGTTGCTCTTTTGTAACTCCACATCGCCATTGGCACCCGCTTTCACACGCTTGTAGTGGTTGTACACCGCTACGGAGAGCACCCGCTTGGCGCGTTCTTGTCCGACGACATACTGGTTCAAAACACGGTAGATATCTTTGGGTTTAGGTACGGTGTCGACGGTGCCGAGGGGGTGCGTGGGGGGGGGTGCGTTCGACTCGCTTCGGAGAATGTCGCTTGCCAGTTTCACGCAATCGTTGCAGACACCCCCATACATACCCAGGATCAGCTTGCGGACATGCTCGCGGGACTTGCCGCACAGCACACACCGGTCGGTCATTCGCGTGTCGTTCATTCGTGCCACAGATAGCCTCCTGATTATCGACCGCTGCGGTCTAATACATGGTCGATTATTCCATACTCTTTGGCTTCCTGCGCCGACATAAAGTAGTCGCGTGCGGTATCCTGCTCTACGCGTTCGATGGGTTGCCCGGTGTGTTTGTGCAAGATGTTATTGAGGATGTCTTTGTAGCGTAATACCTCTCGCGCTTGGATTTCGATATCGAGTGCAGTTCCCTGAAAACCGGCGTGTACCTGATGGATCATGATGCGCGCGTGGGGTAGTGCGTAGCGTTTGCCCGGTGCGCCTCCGGCGAGCAGCACGGCGCCCATGCTGGCGGCTTGCCCGATGCAAATTGTGGCGACATCGGGGCGAATCATCTGCATCGTGTCGTAAATCGCCAAGCCCGCGCTGACGACCCCACCGGGCGAGTTGATGTACATATCGATATCTTTGTCGGGGTCTTCCTTCTCCAAAAACAGCAGCGACGCTACTACCAAGTTTGCGATGTCGTCGTTGATGGGCGTACCCACGAACACAATGCGGTCTTTGAGCAGCCGCGAGTAGATGTCGTAGGCGCGTTCCCCACGCGCGGTCTGCTCCACCACCATCGGTATCAGTTGGTTCTTCGGATAAATCATGGTCAGGCTCCTTGCTGTTCCGTATTTTGGACGATTTCGAGCAGTTTTTGGAGTGCGCGCTCAAGGCGTAGTTCCTGCGCGACGCGCTGGCGGAACTCTCTGTTTTCCATCAGGCGCGCCCGCTCGGTCGGATTGTGGACGGCAGCGATGGCTTGTTGCACCGTTGTCTCCACTTCTATCTCGTCGACTTGAATGCCTTCCTTATCAGCGATAGCCATTAGGATAAAGGTGTTCTGCAGTCGGACGATGCCGCGTTCGCGCAGTTGTTCGAGGAGTTGTTGTTGGGTTAATCCCGATTGTTGCAGGAACATTTCGTAGGTTAGCCCGCGTTCACGAAGTTCTTCGGCGAAATCGCGCACCTCATCGCGCAGCTGTTCTTCAATGAGGGCTTCGGGGAGGTGGACTGTGCTGCGTTCGCGCAGCGCTGCTAAGGCTTGCTCTTGTGCCCGATCTTGGAGAGAGCGCACTTTTTGCATAGTAATGCGTTCCCGCAGGTGTTCGCGCATGGCGTCCAAGTTCTCATAGCCCAGCTCCTGCGCCCAGGCATCGTTCACTTCAGGATAGATGGGGGTATGCACGCGCTGGAGTTCCACTTCCACCTGCAGTGTTTTGCCAGCGAGGTCTGGGTCGTTGAACGATTCGGGGAAGGTGAGCATGGCTTGCTTCGTCTCGCCCTCGCGCATGTCTTTTAGCAGGTTGTCCAGCTCGCCAAACGTTTTGCCCAAGACCACCATATAGCGACTGGGTTTCGCTTGTTCGTCTTCGAGCGACTTGATCGCGATTACAAGGCGATCGTCGGGCTGCGCGGCGCGTTCGGGCGCGTGTTCCAGGCGCATCATCTGCTCGCGTATCGAGGCGAGGGCTTCTTCTACTTCTTCGTCGGTGGTTTCTTGGGGTGGGACAGGGAACCGCAGGTCGCGGTATTCCCCCAGCGGCTCCACTTTGGGGCGCAGCGGCACGGTGACCCGGAATCGGAACGGCTCACCCTCTTGCAGTTGCTCGATATCCACGCTTGGGGCGCGATAGGGTTCCAGTTGAGCTTGTTCCAGCGCTTTGGGGATGAATTCCTCCATCATCAGCTCGCCTGCGGCGCGGCGGAGGTGTTCCTCGGGGATCATCCGACGGAGGGCGCTCACGGGCGCCTGCCCTGGACGAAAGCCCGGCACGCGTACACCTTTGCCCAGCATGCGAACCGCGCGTTCGAACATGCGCTGGGTGGTCGGCGCGTCCACTTCTATTGTCAGTTGCACGGTCACAGGCGAGGGTTCCTCGCGGTGAAGGATTTGAAAAGGTTGGATGGATTGCGTTTGCATGGTGACGCCTCTAAATTGGAATGGAGCGGGAGACGGGACTCGAACCCGCGACCCTCTCGTTGGCAACGAGATGCTCTACCACTGAGCTACTCCCGCACATCGCGTTAAGTATACCTGATTTGGTGGGCGAGGGGAGACTCGAACTCCCACGGGCAGTGCCCACCAGATCCTAAGTCTGGCGTGTCTACCATTCCACCACTCGCCCGCGTGGTGGTGCCGAGGGGCGGATTCGAACCGCCGACACCCGGATTTTCAGTCCAGTGCTCTACCACTGAGCTACCTCGGCGTGGTTGGCGGGGCTGACGGGACTTGAACCCGCGACCTCTAGCGTGACAGGCTAGCGCTCTGACCTGGCTGAGCTACAGCCCCCCGAGTCGCTCCGCTGGTGGGCGAAGCAGGGCTCGAACCTGCGACCTCTTCCTTGTAAGGGAAGCGCTCTCCCAGCTGAGCTATTCGCCCGATGTCTCAGGCGGTCTATATTATACCACATCCTTCCGCTGGTTGTCAAGGGGTTTAAAGGCTGTTCGAGAAAGCGGATGCAGTCCGAAACACTAAAGCGCAGCGGAACTTTCGCCGATAGATAGGGTATCTTAAGGATGGGGGTTGACATCGGTGGAAAACGGCATAGGCTATTGGCTATCGACCGACTCGTGGGATTTGCACCGCCGCGCCGAGAAGGATCGGCTGCGCCACAACGAAAAGGTCAAAGAGGTCATCAAGCAGAATCTGGGCGAGATTATCGGGCAGCAAGACATCATCACCGCGGAAGACGGTAAAATCATCAAAATCCCGATTCGCGGGCTGGAGCTGCCCCATATCCGCTACGACCCGCACGGTAAAAAAGGGGTCGGTCAAGGACCCGGCGGTAGTCAACCCGGCGATGTGATTGGGCGTTCGGGGCAGCAAGGACAAGGCGCAGGCAAACAGGCAGGCACCGAACCCGGAGTCGATTTCTATGAAGCGGAATTCACCATCGAGGAACTGGTGCAGATGGTGTTCGAAGACCTGCACCTACCCAACCTACGCGAAAAAGGCACCAAAGACATCTTAGCCGACCAGATTCACTTCGATACGCTCGCGCGGCGCGGACCCCAGTCGAACATCGACAAAAAGCGCACGCTCATCAACGCTTGGAAACGCAACGCCGCCGAAGGCAACCCCGGCTGGGAGATTCGCGAGGAAGACAAACGATTCAAAAGCTGGGAGATTGTGCCTGAAAAGCAGCGCAACGCGGTCGTCATCGCGATGCGCGATGTGTCGGGCAGTATGGGTGAGTTCGAAGCCTATATCGCACGCAGCTTCTACTACTGGATGACACGCTTTTTGCGCACGAAATACACCGCCACCGAAATCGTGTTCATCACCTGCCACACCGAAGCGAAGGAGGTGGACGAGTCGAGCTTCTTCTCTGCAGGCGATTCGGGCGGAACACGCCTCTCCGCCGCCTACAAACTCGCGCTGGAAATCATCGAGAAACGGTTCAATCCACGCGAGTGGAACATCTACCCGTTCATGTTCTCCGACGGCTACAACTGGGGCGACCACGAGGTGGTGGAATACATGCGCCGCTTGGTGGAGTATTCCAACCTGATCGGCTACGGCGAGATTGCCAACGACCTGTGGGGCAGTTCGGGAGGGTTGGCGCCGCTGGGGCAGGCACTGACGGAAGCGTTCGCCGACGACCCGCGCGTGGTGGTCGTCAAAATCACCTCCAAAGAGGATGTTTGGCCCGCACTCAAGCGGTTCTTCAGCAAGCATCCTGAGGTGGCGGCGGTGGGTTGGTAGATCCCGCTGGGGAGGAAGCTGACAACCGCTGGCGCACGGCGTTTACGAACGCCTCTTGATTACGCGCTTCGCGCACAACCGCCGTCGCAACGGCAATCACGCGCTCCACTTTGAGCGCACGGCAGATCGATAGATACTCGTCGATGGCTTGGAGCGTGCGCTCGATGGCTTGCGGCTGGAGTCGTTGCTCTGCGCTGAACCCCTCGCCCAGGCGCGTGATACGCGCCGTATCGATGAGGATACGCCAGCCCGATTCGACGCGCTCTCCCACCAGCAGTAGTACCGAGTTGGAGCCGATATCGATAACCCCCACTCTCATCCGCCGTTCTCCCAGTGCGCTGCGCGCGTCTCGTGCAGCGCGAGCAGGTCATGCAGTATCGCCTCGCGCGCTCTCTCCTCGCGCAGTTGCACCTCTAACGCGTAGACGCGCGTGTGCGGTTGTTCAGGAAACTCTTGACGAAACGCGATCAGCTCCGCGTCGTGATGCGACAGCACCGCGAACACGCTATCCAATTTTGCGCGCGCCTCCAGGGTCACCCAGAGTTGGGGATGGCGGTGCAGTCGCTGAATGCGCTCTTCGGGGATTCGCAAGAGGGTCAACACGCCGTACACCGCGAGCGTTCCCATCAGCGCAATCACATAGTAGGCGGGCGTACCCATGCCCACCGTCATCCCGATTGCGACCACTGCCCACAAGCTCGCAGCGGTAGTGAGCCCGCGCACGACACTGCCCTGTCGCAGGATGGTACCCGCGCCGATGAAGCCCACGCCGCTCACAATCTGCGCCGCGATACGCCCAGGATCGCCTGTGGGAGCAAACGCGCGCGAGAGAATCATCATCAGCGTTGCGCCCAAACAAAGCAGCACATGCGTGCGAATCCCCGCAGGACGCCCACGCAGCTCGCGTTCCCACCCAATCAGCGCGCTTAGCCCTATCGCTATCAGCAATTGGGCTGCGACATGCCCCACCTCGCGCCACGACAGGTCGCCCATCACCCAAGAAGTGTACCTTGCACGTAGTCGTTGCAGAGAACTCTTAGAACCGCTCGAACCGTTCCACATTTAGCACGAACACGACGGCGCCGCCGACTTCAACGGCGATGGGCGTCGGTAAGAAGGTTCCTATCGGCGCGGTGTCGGGCGGCATCGGATTCACATACTGTTCGCGCGTGCGACAGTTGCTCTCCAGAAGACGCAGCAAATCCTCCAGCTGCGAATCCTCGATGCCAATCAACAGCGTGACATTGCCCTCCCGCAGAAACCCACCGGTAGAGGCGACCTGCGTGAACTTGAACTGGCTCTCCAGCAAAGCGTCCACCACGCGCCCCTTGTCCCGATGGTGAATCACCGCGATTACGAGTTTCATCGACCTGATAAGCAGTTCTTGCTCGGGCTGAGTTTTCCTGCTTTTTGGGATTTGCTCAATCGAATGGGAATCGCTCGCGGATGATCGCTTGTAGGCGTTCGAGAAGCGTCTCGAGCGTCGCCTGCCCATCGAGGACAGTGTAGCGTTCGGGGGCAATTGCAGACTCCTGGAGATAGCCTGTTCGGATGCGCTGGTGGAACTCGATGGCTTCTGCTTCGAATCGATTGGGGGCTTTGGCGCGGGCGAGGGCGGCTTCCACAGGGAGATCAATGAGCACGGTCAGGTCGGGCTGCAGTCCATTCGTGGCGATGGCGTTGAGTTGGCGCACGAGTTCGAGGCTCAAGCCGCGCCCGTACCCTTGATAGACCAGCGTGGAATCGGCATAGCGATCGGAGACGACCCATATACCCTGCTGCAGTGCAGGTTCGATGACCTGCAGGGTGTGCTGGCGACGATCTGCGAGCAGGAGAAACAGCTCGGCGTAGGCGTCTAATGGCTGGTGCAGGATGAGCGGGCGCAGGTGCTTGCCCAGCTCGCTGCCGCCGGGTTCGCGCGTGAGCACCACAGGAACGCCTTGTCCCGAAAGCCACTCCACGAGTCGGCGGGCGAGGGTGGTTTTGCCCGCTCCTTCGACGCCCTCGAAGGTGATAAAGGGAGCGCGGGGCATCAGTCCTCCCGTTGGGTATCGGTGTAGATGGGCAAGATGCGCACGCGGCGGTTCGGCTCTTCACCTACGCTTTCCGAAAGCAAGCGATATTTTTCGATGAGCTGGTGCTGCAGTCGGCGCAGGTAGCTGTTTTGGGGCGACAACTCATAGGGTTCCGCCGTTGCCAGCACCTGCTCAACCCCCTCTTCCGCCTCGCGCAGGGCTCGCTCTTCGGCAGACTCGCCTTGAGCGGGCTTGTGGAACAGGTCGCGCAGGGCGCTGACCAGCTGGGCATAGGTATTGCTTCGTACGACGGCGATGGGGAGATTCCGCTGGAGCGCTTCGCGCACCTTTGGCGGACGACGCTGGAAAGTGGAATGCAGCGCCACGACGGCGTCAGCGTCCGACACATCGCGTGCGACATAGGCGGGCAGGTGCAGGTCGCGCAACGCTTTTTCCAAACGGCTGCGGCTGACCCCATACGGAAACACGCGGGAAGGGGTTCCCCGCTTCAGCTCACCGCCTATCACGCTGGTAGGGCGGATGGGCGTCGGCTCATAGTCCACCTCATGCTCGTGCAGGGGAAGTTCGTTCTGGGTCGCGCGGGGGAGTAAGTCGCTGCGCTGCACCACTTCGAATCCACCACCGTCGGTCTGCACCCGAATTTCGGGGCGCGGCGGATTGCCCCGCAGCATGCGATCCACCGTCTGCGCCACATCGTGATGGATGGCGAGGCGATGGTAGTCCAGAATCTCGATCAGCACATCGAAGGTGGGGGGGGCTTTGCGTTCCAGCACGGTCTTCTGCGTGCCGCGTCGGCGCGCCTCCTCGTCCGAGAGGGTGACGGTCTGGATTCCGCCCACAAGGTCAGAAAGCGTTGGGTTCATCAGCAAGTTCTCCAGCGTCGTGCCGTGCGCTGTGCCGATGAGTTGCACGCCGCGCTCGGCAATGGTGCGCGCCGCATACGCCTCCAGCTCGGTGCCGATCTCGTCGATGATGATGACCTCGGGCATGTGGTTCTCGACGGCTTCAATCATCACGGCGTGCTGCAGGCTCGGTTCAGGCACTTGCATCCGCCGTGCGAAGCCAATTCCGGGGTGAGGAATGTCGCCATCGCCTGCAATTTCGTTGGAGGTATCCACCACAATCACGCGCTTGTCGTACTCGTCTGCCAGCACGCGCGCCACCTCGCGCAAGCGGGTCGTTTTACCCACTCCCGGCTTGCCCAACATCAGCACACTCTTGCCCGACGCGATAATGTCGTGGATGATATCGATCGTGCCGTAAATCGCCCGCCCAACACGGCAAGTCAGCCCGATAACCTTGCCCTGCCGATTGCGCAACGCTGAAATTCGGTGCAAAGTGCGCGGGATGCCCGCGCGGTTGTCTTTGCCGAACTGCCCAATCCGATCCGCCACATACTGCAGGTCATACTCCTCCACCTGCACCGAGTCCATGCGAATCGTTCGCTGCATAAAGCGTGCTTCGGGCATGCGCCCCAAGTCCAGCACCACTTCCAGCAGCTGGTTCAGATCGGGCTGCTCCTCGAGCCACTGGCGGATGGCAGGGGGTAGCACCTCCAGCATCGCGTTCAGGTCATCGGCAAAACTCGGTCGCGTTCCTGCGCCGGTTCGTGCAGGAGTGTTCGACAGGTTTCTCGTCTGCTCTGGCATAGACTGGCTTAATTATACCTGTAAATCGGGTTGACGCAGGGTACAGACCGCTCGTCGCCGTGTGCAGTGCCTCTCCTGACGCGTGGCTCAGGTACAATCTGGCTATGCATACGCTGACGGCAGGAGGTGCAGTTTGATGGTACGGGTGCGTTATGCCCCCAGTCCGACAGGGATGCCCCATGTGGGCAACATTCGCACGGCGCTGTTCAACTGGGTGTTCGCCCGCCGCCACGGGGGTAAGTTCATCGTGCGTATTGAAGATACCGACCGCAATCGCTATGTGGAAGGCTCCGAACAGGCGATTCTGAACTCGCTGCGCTGGCTCGGACTGGATTGGGACGAAGGACCCGAAGTCGGCGGACCCCACGCACCCTATTATCAATCGCAGCGACTGGAGATTTATCATCGAATCGCGCACCAGCTGATAGAAGAGGGTAAAGCGTATAAGTGTTTCTGCACGCCCGAAGAGCTGGAGCAGATGCGAGCGCAGCAAAAAGCACAGGGCGCCCTTCAGACCATGTACGACCGCCGTTGTCGCAAACTCACCCCCGCCGAAGTGCGCGCCCGAGAAGAGGCAGGCTTGCCCTATGTGGTGCGCTTCAAGATGCCCCTGGAAGGCATCGCCGAGTATGACGACCTCATCCACGGACACACCGTGTTCCAGAATAAACTCACGGATGATTTCGTCATGCTTAAATCCGATGGGTTCCCGACCTATCACCTGGCGAATGTGGTGGACGACCACCTGATGGAAATCACCCATGTGCTACGCGGCGACGAGTGGGTCTCCAGTATGCCGCGCCACTTGAACCTCTATAAAGCGTTGGGCTGGGACCCTCCCAAGTTCGCACATCTGCCCCTGCTGCTGGGACCCGACAAGCAGAAACTCTCCAAGCGACACGGCGCGGTGGAGTTCACCGAGTTCATTCGACAGGGCTACCTGCCTGAGGCGATGTTCAACTTTCTGGCGATTTGCGGCTGGAACCCAGGCGACGACCGCGAAATCCTCTCACGCGAGGAGATTATCCAACTCTTCAGCATCGAGCGAATCTCGGACAACCCGTTCGTCTTCCACCACGATAAACTGCTCTGGATGAATGGGCACTATCTGCGGGAGTTGCCCAAGGAGCGGCTCATCGAACTGTGTTTGCCCTATCTGCAGGAGGCAGGGCTTGTGCCGCAGGAGCTGGATGCGACGACCCGCGCCTATGTGGAAAAGGTTGTCCCCTTAGAGCAGGAGAAGATGAAACTGCTCAGCGACGCGCCACGCTTGCTGGACTTCTTTTTCAAGGACGACTATCCCATCGACGAGGCGGCGGTGCGCCGATGGTTCGGCGAGCCGCACATCCCGCAAATGTTGGAAGAGCTCATCCGACGCTACGAGGCGCTGGAACCGTTCACCGCGCCCGAAATCGAGCGCGTCACGCGCGAGGTGATTGCGTGGCTGGGCGTGAAAGGCGGCGAGGTCATCCACCCTACGCGCGTCGCGCTGAGCGGGCGCACGACAGGACCCAGCCTGTTCGAAATGATTGAGGCGCTCGGCAAAGAGCGCGTGCTGCAACGCTTGCGCCGCGCTCAAAGCTGGGTGTTTCACAAATAAGCAGCGCACGCACGCCCGATTGCACAAATAGGTGGGTTTTCAATCGATCTCCGGCAAGCGCACGACCATGCGCCTGTTCGGCACATCGACTTCCAAGATATACTCTTCAACAGCGGGAAGGGTGTACGCGCCGATGTCGTAGAAGTCGTAGGCTGCGCCTTGTCGAACATTTTTGAGTTTGCCCACGCGCTCGCCCGTCTCGGTGAAGACCTCCATCCCAATCAGGTCGTCGATATAGTACTGTCCCTCTTCCAACGGCATGCGCTCTTCGGGGGGGATCATGAGCCATGCGCCGCGCAAGCGCTCCGCTTGGTCGCGTGTTTCGACGCCTTCCAGCGTGAGCACCAGGTGGTCGCCGTGCCAGCGCGCACTTTTAACGAAACACTCTTGAGGTCGCATCGTGCGTGGGGGCTTTTTGCCGCGTGGGGGCGGCGCCTCGTCGGTGGAAGGCGTTTCTGGGCGCGGGGGCAACCACCAGTAGAGACGCGCCCCCGGCTGAAACCGTTCGGGGAAATCGGTCTCGAGGCGTACTTTCAGTTCGCCGCGTATCCCGAACGGGCGCATTACCACGCCCACCGTCACCCATCGGCGGGCAATCTTCGGGACATACGGCTTGGACATCGTCTATTCCGCGTCTTCGGCGCCTTCGTCGGTAGAGCCGCCCTCGGTCTGCACAATCACCTGCACGCGCACACGATTTTTCGCGCCAGCCGCCTGAGCGACCGTGCGCAACGCATTCACGATGCGCCCTTGCTTACCAATCACGCGCCCGCGATCGCCCTCCGCGACCCGAATCGTGTAGCGCAGTCGCGAGCCGTTGCGCTCCTCAAGAATCTGCACCGCGTCTTGGTCATCTACCAACGCGCGAATCGATGCTTCCAGAAACTCTCGCAACATAGTCCAATCCCCTTAGTTTGTTGAAGCCGTATCTGCTTTGGACGATTCCGCCGTGAATTTGTCCCACACGCCTGTGAGTTTCAGGAGATGTTCTACCGTGTCGGTTGGTTGGGCGCCTACGCGAAGCCAGTGCAGCACACGCTCCTCGTTGAGCTGGATGTGCGCTGGGTCGGTAATCGGGTTATACTGCCCGACAATCTCCACGCACTTGCCCGAACGCGGGTTCTGGCTCGGCGCAACCACCACACGGTACACAGGTTTCTTCTTTTTTCCTACGCGCATCAGGCGAATTCTCAGCATCGTAAAGCCTCCTGTATCGTCATCGACGCGCTATTATACCCGCTCTGTGTCGTAAAGCGAGTCTAACTGCGCACGGTAGCGTTCGAGGATGCGGGCACGACGGATTTTAAGCGTGACGGTCACATCGCCCGCCTCGAAAGTGAACGGCTCAGGCAGCAGGATAAACCGCTTCACCTTCTCGTATGCAGCGAAGGGGTGCATGGCGTCTTCTACCTGTGCGGTCATCCACTCGACCACCTTCGGATGCTGAATCAGCTCCTGTCGCGACGGATAAGCAATCCCCTGCTTTTCTGCCCATGCTTCCAGTTGCACGAAGTCGGGCACAATCAGCGCGGAGACGAACTTCTTCTTATCGCCATATACGACCGCTTGCTCGATGTAGGGATTACGGATCAGAGCGGTTTCCAGCGCGACGGGCGCGATGTTCTTGCCGCCAGCCAGCACGAAGATGTCTTTTTTGCGGTCGGTAATCCGCAGGTACCGCCCGTCCACAATCTCGCCGACATCCCCCGTGTGGAACCAGCCGTCTGGGTCAATCGCTTGGGCAGTGGCTTCGGGTTTGCGCCAGTAGCCTTTCATGATGTTAGGACCGCGCGCGAGGATTTCGCCGTCGTCCGCGATTTTGATTTCCACACCAGGGAAGGGGATGCCCACCGTGCCAATCTTGTTGTGTTTAGGGGTGTTGCTTGTCAGCACGGGTGAGGTTTCCGTGAGCCCGTAGCCTTGAAAGAGTTGGATGCCATTTTCCCAGTAGAACTCGGCGACCTGGGGGTCTAACGCGGCGCCGCCACTAACAGCCCAGATAAGCCTCCCGCCGAACGCGCGGCGCATGCCCTTTTTGTAGGCGTAGTTGCCCAAAAGGCGCAGGAACGGCTTGCTCTGGATAACGCCCACCACGCGCTCGCGTACCTTTTCGTAGAAGCGGGGCACGCCGTTGAGGGCGTGGGGGCGCACCTCCTGCAGGTTCTGTGCTAATGTATCGAAGCTCTCGGCGAACGCCATCTGAACGCCTAAACCAATCGCAACCAGGTAGTCGCAAGTATGCGCATAGATGTGGCTCAGGGGCAGAAAGTTCAGCATTACATAATCGCGCCCCGGCGGGGGGAACACCTGTATACAGGCGTACATATTCGCAAGCAAGTTGCCGTGGGAAAGCATCACGCCCTTGCTCTCGCCCGTGGTGCCCGATGTATAAATCAGTGTGGCGAGCGTGTCCCAGCCTGTCGCTTCGGCAGTTTCGCGTACAAGGGTCGGTTTATCGCGCAGGAGAACCTCCCCCTCACGCTGCAACGCGCCGATAGGAGTCCAACCGCTCACAGGCTGAAAGCTGAAAAAGTGCTTCAGAAAGGGTAGGTTCGCGCGAATCGGTTCGATTTTCTGCGCTTGAGTTGCGTTAGACACAAAAATTGCGCACGCTTCCGAGTCGCGTAGCTGCTCTTCTATTTGGGACGAGGTGAGGGGAAAATGTAAGGTCACGGACGCTGCACCACAATGCAAAATCGCCATATCCGCCACAACCCATTCGTAGCAGTTTTCAGAGAGGATTGCCACGCGCTCTCCGGGTTGCACGCCTCGCGCCAGTAGCGCCGCCGCGAGCGTCTCCACATCGCGCTTCACCGTTTGCCACGAAACGGGCTGGTACACCCCGTCGCGTTTGACCCAATAAAGCGTCGAGTCGCCCAGCGTCTCCGCCTGGGATTGAAACAGCGCAGGAATCGAACGCGCCTGATGTTCACACCATGCGCTTCGCCAGCGCAACTCCAGCGGCTCGCCTTTGAGAGAGTTCGTCGTCATCGCCCACCTCTACCGACTGTTCAGTGAGTAAGATTCTACCTCATACTTCTCAAGAGCATACCTTCTCGTGCCGCGCGTCGCCCTCTAAAAAATCCTCTGCCCCTCTGCCGATAATACTGCTACACGGAGGCGAGCGAATGTCTTTTTTGCAGAAGATTTTGGGCGTCGGCAGAAGTCAATCGTACGATTCGGGCATCAAGTGCTATGATGACGGGCGTTTCGAAGACGCGCTGAAGTTGTTTGAGCATGCGTTGACCGAGACGCGTGATGTGATGGTGCAGAAGTTGGCGCGTTTCTATATCGCGGAGTCGCATGCGCAGCTGGGGCAAGCGGCGTTGCGCCGTGGGCAATACGAGATCGCCGTGGAGCATTTCCAGCGTGCGCTGGAAATCCATCCGCATTACGCCGATTTGCACTTCTCTGTGGCGATTGCGCTGCGCAAGTTGCGCGACTACGAACGCGCGGAAAGTCATCTCAAGCAGGCGTTGCAGATTAACCCCCGCTTCGCCAAAGCGGTGTTGTATCAGGGCATCCTGTGGTACGAAACGGGACGCCGCGAGGAGGGGCTGCGCCGCGTTGAGGATGCGCTCACGCTGGACTCCAGCTACGACCGTGCTCGCTACGAGCAAGCGCTGGAACACGACCGCGCCGGGCGCTTCGACCAAACCATCGCGCTGCTGGAGACACTGAGTTCGAACAGTACCGACGACGCACTGTACCACGCGCGATTGGGCGACGATCTCTACCGCAAGGGTGACTTTACCGCCGCTGTGGCGGAATATCGCAAGGCGCTTGCTATCCGCCCCAACTTTGCCGATATCCGCAACCATCTGGGCATGGCGCTCGCCGCGCTGGGCAACGAAGAGGAAGCCATCCAACAGTTCCTGCATGCGCTGGAGATTAACCCACGCTATCTGGAGGCGCGACTGAACCTTGCGATTATGCTGCGTGATTTGGGACGCCACGCCGAAGCGCGGGAACACTTTCGAGCCGCTTTAGATATCGATCCTGAAAACACGGTCGCACGCCACGCCCTACGCGACTTGGCGGCGTAGCTACTTGGTGTGGCTGTAGGGGGACTCACGCAGGCGCAGGGTGACGCGATGCGCGCCGCTCTGCGCCACGATTTCGATATCCTCCAGCCTCACACTCTTCGGCAACTCGATTCGCCACCGAGGCGGCGCGGGGCGCGAAACCTTCAGGGTTTGCCGCTTTGCTGTCGCTCGTAGAGTCGCGCTTCCGGGCGAAACCTCGCCTTCAATTGTGTTTGCGCCTTGCGTCGTCCACACCAGAAACGGCTCTCTGCGGCTAATCGCGCGCGTGTAGGCGACCATCACATCCAGCTCCTCCGGGCGCATGCCCATCGCGCCGGGCATACTCTCTACCATCTCGCGCAACTCGCCGTCCGAGCGGTACTTCTTCTCGAAGCCTTTCTCCAGCAGAGCGCCCTCTTTGCCGTGGCACGAACTGCACTTACGCTCGTAGGTTTCCACTGCCTTAACGGGCGCGGGGCGTAAGCCGCTGGCGCTTAGCGCTACGCCCACCACCGCCACAAATGCCGCCGTCGCGCTAATTACTCCTCGCATTGTGTTCTCCAACCCACGAAATCCGATAAATCCGATTCGTCGTATCGCAGCTGAATAGAACGCTTCCATCGGGCGCTTCCACACAATCCACCGGACGCGCCAACACCCGATTTCCCACCAGCGTCTTTACAATGGTTAGACTTCCGTAGGGTCTGCCTGTCACGGGGTCAAACAGCACGCGCTCTATCCGATAGCCGTCGGGCGCCGTGCGGTTCCACGAGCCTCGACACGCCACGAACATATCGCCTTTGTGTCTGGGGAAATGGTCTTTGGTCAAAAAAGTGAAGCTATTCGCCGCCCAGTGCGCTCCGAAGCTCCATGCGGGGGGCACGGTCTTATCGGCGAGTTCCACGATGTCCTTGCGGTTTTGGTACTCGATGCGCGGCAGTTTGTTGCCTGTGATGAACGGATGCCCATAGAACTTGCCCTCTTCATAATGGTTCAGTTCGTCGGGCGGGTTGTAGTCGGTGATGGGCTGGAACTGTAGGGGGCGTTCGCCCAGCGTGCGCCCGAACCAGTCGCTGCCGTGGTCAACGCCCCAGATCTCGTGGGTGCCCGGTCGCAAGCGGAGCTTCTCCGTGTTGCGGATTCCGCTGGCAAAGAGCGTTTTGCCCGTGCCGTCTTTGTTGAACCGCCAGATTTTCTGCCGTTCGGTTTCGGTCTCATCGTTGATGTTGCCCGAGTCGCCGATGCTGGTGTAGAGATATTTATCCGTCACCAGAATCGGACGCCACCAGTGTCCCCCACCACGCGGGAGTTGACCTTCGGGGATGACGGTCTGCACCTCGTCGGCTTTGCCGTCGCCGTTGGTATCGCGGGCTTTGTGAATGGCTCCTGTTTGCGTGAACCACAGCCACCCGTCCGCGAAGTGCATCCCGTGTACCGTCGGGTAGCCCGAAACGAAGGTGTTGACGACCTCATAGCGGTTGCCGCGCCAGCGCAAGGTCAGGATGTCGCCTCGGTTGGGACGGCTCAGGTAAAGATTGCCCTTGTCGTCGAACTCCATAAAGCGCGCGTTGCCCAGATTCTCCGCCACGAGGTCGACTCGGTAGCCGGGACGCACCCAGAACTCTGGTACGCCTTGCCCACGCACCCCAGCGGTGGGGGCAGCGGTCGGCGAGGTTTGGGAACGCGGATTGGCAGGGCGTTGCGCCGTTAAACAGCCGATG
>NKPV01000072.1 GCA_002254605.1 Armatimonadetes bacterium JP3_11 | reverse complement strand
GTTAGGAACGCCGCCAGCGAGACCGCCCAGCCATAGCCGTGCCGATGCCAGCCCAGCAATACCCCAGCCACCGCGCCCACCGCCGCACCCGATGAAACGCCTATAATATAGGGGTCTGCCAGCGGGTTGCGCAGCAGTCCTTGAAAGGCGCACCCCACGCACGCGAGTGTACCACCTACCAATGCTGCCAGCAGTACGCGCGGCAGGCGTAGCTCCCAGAGAATGAGGCGGACGGTGTCATCTCCGCGCCCCTGCAACGCCTCCCAGAAGGCAGAGACGGGCAGAGGGGTAGCGCCGATGTTTAAGCTTGCCAGCAGGCTCGCGCCAAGCGCACAGAGGAGAAACAGCCCTATCAGCCAAGCCCGTCGTCGGCGCACAGTCGCCCCTCAGATATGGACATAGCGCTGCGTTGCCCACCAAGCACACAGCCCCCCCATGAACGCGCCCAGCGTCGGCAAACCCATTATCACGGTAGACGGCGGCAAACCGGGCGGCAGGTCGTTCAAAAAGGGCCACTGGTGAATCAAGTAATCGGACAGGAAGGCAGCGACCAACAGCGTGAGCGTCGCCGCCAGTGCGCCGCCGACAGCGCCTTGAACCATCCCCTCCAGGACGAACGGCAGCCGAATCGAGCGGAGCGTTGCCCCCACCAATGCCATCACGCGCACCTCACGCTGACGCGAGAAAATTGTCAGGCGCACCGTGTTGTAGATGAGAACCAACGCCGCCAACAGCAACATGCCCCCTGCGCCCAGTCCAATCCACCGCACCAAGTGAGAAATCGCTAACACCGTCTTCAGCTCCTGACGGCTATCGATGACCTCATCCACCAGCGGGGATTGGGCAATCTGCTCGGAGACAGCAGGCAGCAGCTCTGGACTGCGCACGCGCACCGTCAGTTTGTCGGGCAGCGGGTTGGGCAAATCGGCGAGGTTTACCCTATCCTCGAGTTTTTGTTTTTCCTGTTCCCAAGCAACCTCGCGAGGGGTGAGCGTGACGCGCACGATTTCGGGCATGTTCTCGAGCTGCGCTTTGAGCTCCAGCGCCTGCTCGCGCGTTGCGCTCGTCTTCAGAAACACTTCCGCCTCAAACTGGCTCGGCAACGCCTGTGCGGCGGCATCCAGTTTATACAGCGCCATCCCCGCACCGCCCAGCAACATCAGCGCGACACAGGCTGTGGTAATCGCAGCAGCCTGCATCGTCGCGTTGCGGGTCAGGCTCTCCCAAGTCTCCAGTAATACAAAGCGCAGACGATCCATCATAGCATCACCGAGGCGTGCAGTCGGTCTAACTCGATAGGGTAGCCTCCGCGCGGCACATCGCTGATAATCTGTCCCCGATCCATTGCCACGACCCGTTGGCACGCGCGGTCGACAATTCCCCGATTGTGCGTGGAGACGATGACGGTGGCTCCGCGTAAGTTAATCCGCATCAGCAGTTCGATGATTTCCCACGAGGTATCGGGGTCTAAGTTCGCGGTGGGTTCATCGGCGATGAGCAAGGGGGGGTTGTTCGCGATGGCGCGGGCGATGGCGGCGCGTTGTGCTTCGCCGCCGGAGAGTTGGTTGGGCATCTGGCGTGCCTGTTCGTTCAGCCCGACCAGCGCCAACACCTGCGCCACGCGCTGGCGCACTGCGCTCTCGTTGTAGCCGATGGCGCGTAAACCATAGGCGATGTTCTCCCATACCGTCTTGCGCGGCAGCAGCGGGTAGTCTTGGGGCACGATGCCCATGCGCCGACGCAGGAAGGGCAGTTCGCGTGGCTTGAGGCGATGAATTGGCTGCCCTAAGACCCAGACCTCGCCTTCCGCGGGGCGAGTTTCTCCGTAGAGCAACTTGAACAGCGTCGATTTGCCTGCGCCTGTCGCACCGACCAAAAACACGAACTCGCCCTTCTCCACGCTCAGGCTTACTCGCCGCAGCGCGTGCTGGTCTCCATACACCACGCTGACTTGTTTGAGTTCCACCATCGCAACTTTGTAGTTCGCCGCCGCCTCTCCCTCTCCTACTGGAGCGGGAGAGGCATCGCAACAATCGTTTCCTGCAGCAGGCGACGCGGTCGACCTGCGGAGCTCCTGCTCCGTCAACCCCCACATATGGGGAATTTGCCCCCAAATTGCCCCAATTCTTGGGTTAAGTGGGGGCTAAACCCTTGACAAATGCGTTCTAATGTGCTAAAATATTATGCAGTGGAGACCCAGTGGTGGCTCGGTGGAGACTGGGTGGTGATTTACATCGATGGCGCTGTTTCAAGGTGGTAGCACGATAGCGGTCGACGACAAGGGGCGCGTGATTATCCCGATGCGCCTGCGGACGAGCCTGGGCGAGCGCTTCACCATGACGCGCGGGTTCGACGGCTGCGTGTTTGTGTTTACCACCGAGCGCTGGAACGAACTGGCGCAAAAGTTCGAGCAAGGGGCGACTTTCGACCCGCGTAAGATTAAGCTGCAACGCTTTCTGTTTAGCGCAGCGGCGGAAGTGACCACCGATAATCAGGGGCGCGTGGCGATTCCCCAAGACCTGCGGGAGTGGGCGAACATTGAGCCGAACTCGGAAGTGGTGATTATGGGATGCGCGAACCGTGTGGAAATCTGGGCGAAGCACCAGTTCGACAAGCAGATGGATGAGGCGCTGAGCAACGGGGTTGAGCTGATGCAGTACGCTTCGGAGATAGGAATCTAAGATGCATAAGCCAGTGATGTTGCGCGAGGTCATCGAGTACTTGAACCCGCCTGCGAAGGGTGTGGCGGTCGACGCGACGGTCGGGGCAGGGGGGCACGCGCGTGCGGTAGCGGAACGGCTCGGCGTCGGCGGAACGCTGATTGCGCTCGACCGGGACACCGCCATGCTCGAACTCGCCCAACAGAACCTCGCTGACGCACCCTGCATCGTTCAATTCGTCCATGCAGACTACAGAAATTTACCTGAAGTATTACACGAATTGCAAATAGAGCAAGTGGATGCGATTTTGGTAGATATGGGGGTCTGCAGTGTGCAACTGGATGACCCTGAGCGTGGGCTGGCGTTCCGCTATGATGCCCCCCTCGATATGCGCCTCGACAGGAAGCAGTCCATCACCGCCTACCACCTGCTGCAGCGCGTCAAACTGAACGAGCTGGTTCGCATCCTGCGCGAGTACGGCAACGAACACTGGGCGAAGCCGATTGCGCGTGCGATTATCCGCAGGCGCGATCAAGGGCGTATGAACACCACAGGCGACCTTGCCGCCGCCGTGCTGGAAGCAGTGCCCAAAAAGTTTCAGGAGAAGCGTATTCACCCCGCTACACGCACTTTCCAGGCGATTCGCATCGCCGTGAACCGCGAACTGGACGATTTGCAACCCGCGATCGAGGCGATGGCAGGCTGTTTGAAAGTCGGTGGCGTGATGTGCGTGCTGACGTACCACTCGCTGGAAGACCGAGCCGTCAAGCACGCTTTCCGCAACTTGAGCCAACGCCTCCGCGAACCCGTGAGCGTCGGCGGAGGGAAATCGGAACACCCCACCAAGCCGATGTTGGAGATTTTGACCCCGAAACCGCTGGAACCGAGCGAAGCGGAGATTCACGACAACCCACGTGCCCGCAGCGCGAAACTGCGCGCCGCTAAGCGCGTGATTTAGGAGAGGGAGGAGACCCTATGCCAGCAACGCTACAACCGAAACCGAAACGAACAGCCGTGAAACGGCAGGCGGTAGTTCAGCCTGCCCCGCGCCCGCGCACCGGGCGTCCGAAACCGACCCGGTCGCGTAGGGGTATCTTTTTGCCAGGTGCGGTAATCTTCGCGATTATTGCAACCCATCTGACCTCGCTGGCGATGTTGCACTATGAGAACGCACGCCTCGTACAACTGCGCCGTGAGACCGACCGCGTGAAGCTCAACATCGAGAAACTGAGGGGACAGATCGCCGTGTACACGGACGAGATTGCCATAAACCGTTGGGCGGAGCAGGCGGGGATGGTACGCGTCGAAACGCAGCCTGAACTTACTATCATCGGGTTAGACGCGCCGACAATGCCCACCGCGCCTGTAGCGATGCGCCCCACCGAGTAGGAGGCAAAGGATGGCGAAGTCGATGCCCCCTACTCGCCACGCACAGGTGCGCCTAAAAACAGAGGATTTGCGGCGCATCGGGATTGCCCGCAGCGTGCTTGCGGTGGGCGGCGCGGTGATTGTGGGGCGACTCGTCCATCTGCAGGCGTTCCAACACCATGCCCTGCGCGCTGAGGGCGAGCGACGCCGACAGGTAGAACGCCCGCTCCTTGCCACGCGCGGCGCTATTTTAGACCGTTTCGGTAAGCCCCTCGCCCAAAGCGAAATCTGCTGCCATATCGTGATCGACCCGATGAGCATCCACGAGGTGGACGCCTTCACGCAGCTGCTCTCCCGACACCTGGGCAAAGACCCGCACTATTGGCGCGCGCAAATCCTGCAGGCGCAGGCGCAACGCAGACGCTACTTGCGCATAGCCCTCAAAGCGCCGCTCTCGCGATATGAGCAGCTCAAGAAAGCGTGCCGAGAATCGTTCAAACATCTGAGGCGCGACGCGCGACCGGTGATCAACCGTGAAGAACTGCCCGCCCGCTCCTATCCGCAAGGCTCGATGGCGCCGCAGGTGCTGGGACTGACCCAACTGGTGGAAGATACAAAGCTGGGCAACCGCCTCGTGGCGACCAGCGGCATCGAGCGCAGCTATGATGCGCGATTGGCAGGCACGAATGGAATAGAACAAGGGGAACGGACGCCTTACGGTTATCTCATCCCGGAAACCGTGCGCCAGCGCATCGCTCCCCAGGATGGTCGCCCCGTCCAACTGACGCTCGATACCGCTATCCAACACGCTGCGGAGGAGACGCTCCAGCAACTCTCCCGCAAGCACCGACCGAAAGGCGCATTAATAATTGTGTTAGACCCTCACACGGGCGACCTATTGGCGATTGCGAATCACCCCACCTTTGACCTCATCACGCGCGAGGGGCTCCGTGCGCCGCGCAATCCTACGAAAGTCGAGCGCGACCGCGCGATGGAACCCCTGCGCAATCGCGCTGTAGAGTTCCTGTACGAACCGGGGTCTACGGTCAAACCGTTGGTCGTGGCGGCGATGCTGGATGCGGGCGTCTGTGAGCCGACCAGCCGATTCTTCTGCGGCGGCGCGTATCTTGTATCCAAGAAGCGCATCCGTTGCAGCGAGAACAAGCGACACGGCGCCCAGACGCTGGAGGAGGTGATTTGCCACTCATGCAATGTGGCGATGGCACAGATTGGGCTTCGGGCAGGGCTGGAAGGCGTTTATCAAGCGTTGCACCGATTCCACCTGTTCGAGCCGATGCGTGCGGGCTTTGCCTACGAGGAAGTGGGACGCACCATTCCCCCCGACAAAGTACTTTGGGGCAGGGAACTACGCGCGGCGAACCTTGCCTTCGGGCAGGGACTGCTGACTACGCCGCTCGCGCTTGCCGCCGCCTACGGCGCACTCGCCAACGAGGGACGCTGGATTGCGCCCCGCATTGTGTTGGACCCACCTCTCAGGCGCCAGCCACCTCTGCAGATTATCGCCCCCGAACACGCCCGTCTCGTCATTCAAGGGCTGGTGCGTGCGGTTGAGGAAGGCACGGGGAAAGAAGCGCAGGTGCGGGGCTACTGGGTGGCGGGAAAAACGGGCACCGCGCAGAAAGCATTAGAGGGCGGACACGGCTACGCACCCGGCAAGTACATCGCCTCGTTCGTGGGGATAATCCCTGCCGAGAATCCCCGAGCCGTCATCTTGGTGTTGGCGGATGAGCCCCAAAACGGCTACTACGGCGGTGAGGTGGCAGCCCCTGCGTTCCGACAGGTAGCGCAGTTCCTAATGTGGTACTGGCGTATCCCGTCCACGCGACGCGAGAACACGCGCACCCCCACACCGCGCACTACACGCATAGGGTGAGAAGATGCGACTGAGCGAACTGGTGCAGGGCTTACCCGTTCTCTGGGCGCAGGGCGACGCCGAGATTTCAGGAATCGGCGTCGACTCGCGCCAGATGCAAGCCGGCGACCTGTTTGTGGCGATTGTTGGACGCACCCATGACGGACACCAATTTATTAAGGATGCAATCGCACGGGGAGCTGCGGCGATCCTCGTGCAAGGAAACCCCACCCGCTCGTCCCTTTCCGCGTGGGGTGAGGGGGTGCAAGCGCTCTATGCGGTTCCCAACACGCGCGATGCCCTCTGGCGGATCGCCCAACGCTTCTACGGCGACCCCTCGCGCACGCTGCTGACCATCGGCGTCACTGGCACAAACGGCAAGACCACAACCACGCACATGCTCCAGAAAATCCTTGTCGCGTGGGGCACGCCGACGCTGATTGTGGGCACGCTCGGCGCATGGATCGACTACCCCGACGGCACGCGGCTCGCTCTCGTGCCTGAAGGCGAGTTCACCACTCCCGAAGTGTACCAACTGCAATCACTTCTCAAGACCGCTCGCGAGCGGGGCGCGGGCGCCGTCGTGATGGAGGTCTCTTCGCACGCCTTAGACCAGCAGCGTGTCGACGGTATCCACTTCGACGCCGCCGTGTTCACGAACCTCACCCAAGACCACCTCGACTATCACGGCACGATGGAAGCCTACGCCGCAGCCAAGTTGCGCTTATTCACCGAACTCGCCGAGCAGAGCGAAAAGCCGTTCAAGGCAATCATCAACATCGACGACGAGTGGGGCAAGCAGTTTGCAGCGAAGGCGCGGGGCACGGTCTATACCTACGGGCTGTCCGAGTGTGCGCAGGTTCGAGCAACGCGCGTCGAGTATGGATTGGACGGGCTGAAGTTTGAGATAAGGTATCAGTGGACTGAGTGTGCGATTGCGATCCCTCTGATCGCGCCCTACAATTTATACAACGCGCTGGCTGCTGTTGCGACAGCGCTTGCACTGGGCGCCCCGATGGACGCGATTCAACACGGGCTGGCGGGATTGGAACAGGTGGCGGGGCGGTTCCAGCGTGTGCCTATTGATGCCGACTACGAGGTGATTGTGGACTTTGCGCATACGCCCGACGCTTTGCAGCGCGTGCTGCAGGCGGGGCGGATGCTCAATCCCACGCGCTTGACCGTGCTGTTCGGTTGCGGGGGCGACCGCGACGCGACCAAACGCCCCCTCATGGGCAAGCTTGCCGCCGAACTCGCCGACCGCGTGATTCTCACCTCCGACAATCCGCGTACCGAAGACCCCCACGCGATCTTGGAACAGATTTTGGCGGGCGTGCCTGTCCCACTGCGTCCCAAAGTCGAGCGGGTGGAGGTAGATAGGCGACGCGCCATCGAGTACGCTTTACAGACGGCGCAAGCAGGCGAGTTGATTCTGTTGGCGGGCAAGGGACATGAGCCGTACCAGATTATCGGAACGGAGAAAGTACCGTTTAGCGATATCGAAGTTGCGAAGGAGGTTGCGGGAGCGAAGCGATGAAACGAGCGATGCGATTATCGGAGGTTATTCAGGCGACAGGGGCGAAATGGGTGCCCCTTGCTTCGGAGTCTGCTCTCCCCCGGCGTGGGCGAGTGGAGGAGAGTGCGGAAATCATCACAGGCGTTGCCACCGACAGCCGCGTCGTGGAGCCCGGCGATTTGTTCGTCGCCTTGCGCGGCAACCGCACGGATGGGCACCAGTACCTGCAGGAGGTGTTCGATCGGGGGGCGGTCGCTGCACTGGTCGAGTATGTGCCCCTCGGCGCCGAAGAGATGCCCCTGCTGCGGGTGTCCAACACCCTCGAAGCGCTCGGACATCTTGCTCGACACTACCGCAGGCAGTTCGATATCACCGTCGTGGGCATCACGGGCAGCACAGGCAAAACCACCACGAAAGAGATGCTTGCTGTCGCGCTGGAAGCAGGCTATCCGCGCGCGGTGCATAAAAACGCAGGGAACTTGAACACGGAAATCGGCGTGCCCTTGACGCTGTTTGAGTTGGATGAGTCGTGTCGGTTTCTGGTGCAGGAGATGGCGATGCGGGGGCGAGCGCAGATTGCGTATTTGGCGGAGATTGCCGAGCCGAGCGTGGGCGTGATTACGCAAATTGGCTGGTCGCACATCGAGCAGATGGGCAGTCGCGAGGCGATCGCGGAGGCGAAGTCGGAGCTGGTGCAATCGCTGCCGCGCGACGGGATTGCGATTCTGCCCCGCGATGATAAGTTCTACGAGTTCCTGCAGAGCCGATGCGCCTGCGGGACCCTCTACACCTTCGGGCGTCATCCCGAGGCGCACGCGCGTCTTGCCGAAGTGCAGCTGGGCGAGGACTTCACGGCGGGTGAGGTTGTGCTCAACCTGCCGCAGCTGCAGGCGCGCGTCTGGGTGGAGTTGCCGTATCTGGGGGAACATCTGCTGCTGAATGCAACGGCGGCGATTTTGACGGCGGTCGTGCTGGGCGTGGAGCCGAACGCCGCCGCGCGCGCCCTGCGCCACCTGCAGATGCCCGAAATGCGCATGGCAATCCAAAAACAGCCTGAAGGGTGGATTCTCATCAACGATGCCTACAATGCGAACCCCGACTCAATGCGTGCGGCGTTGCAGGTGCTCCTGAACCAAATCTCGGCGCGACGGCGGATAGCCGTGCTGGGGGATATGAAGGAGTTGGGGGCTTATAGCATGCGCCTGCACTGGAGCTTGGGGCGATGGCTGGCGGGGCAGGCGTTGGACTATCTGATCTTAGTGGGAACCGAAGTGCTATGGACGGCGGCTGCCGCCAGGGAGGGCGGATTTCCCCCCAGCCGACTATTGCACTTCGAGACGCCCCAACAAGCGCGCGAGTGGCTCCTGCGGATGGTGCAGCCGGGGGATTGCGTGCTGTTGAAAGGCTCGCGCGCGTTGGGGCTGGAACAGGTGGTGATACGTTGACACTCGTTGCCATGTTTCTGATCGCTGCGCTGACGGCGCTGGTGCTGGGCAAGCCGGTGATTGGCTGGCTGGCGCGAATTAGGGCGCGTCAGACCATTTATGCCTACGCGCCTGAAACGCACCGCCCCAAAGAGGGCACGCCGACGATGGGCGGCTTTCTCATCATTTTGGGCGTACTCGTGGCGATGCTGGCGTGGGGCGTGGCGCATCGGGGCGAGAATCTGGTGCTTGCACTGGTAATTTTCGCAGGCGCGCTCTGGTTCGCGGCAATCGGGTTGCTGGATGACTACGGGATACGCCAGCTCACGGGGCAGCGCGGGCTGGAATGGAAAGCGAAACTGGGTTTGCAACTTGTGGCGGCGGCAGTGAGCGTCTATATACTCTGGCAGGCAATCCCTGCACCGACACGCGAGATGCTGACGCAGCCGTTTGCGAGCGATCGCATGGGGTTGCTCGCGCTGGAGTTCGGCTGGGGCTACTACTTGCTGGCGGTGCTGTGGGTGGTCGGCTGGGTGAACGCTTTCAATCTCACGGATGGCTTAGACGGCTTGGCGGCAGGGCTGACGGCAATCGCGTTCCTGCCGTTGTGCCTCGAGGTTGAACGCTTCACAGGGGCGGAGTACGCACCCATGCTTGTGGGGGCGTGTGTCGGCTATCTGTGGTGGAATGTGTATCCTGCGAGGGTCTTTATGGGAGATACCGGCTCGATGTTTCTGGGCGCGAGTTTCGGGTTGCTCACGCTACGAATGCTGCTCTCGTCGCCTTCATGGACATGGATTGCCAGCCACGCGCTGATAGGTGGGGTGTTCGCAGTTGAGATTCTGAGCGTGGTCATTCAACTCAGTTCCGTCAAGCTGCGCGGGGGCAAGCGCGTCTTCAAGGCGACCCCGATACATCATCACTTTGAGCTGCTTGGCTGGTCGGAGCCGACGATTGTGATGCGTTTCTGGCTTGTGGGAGCGTTGTGTGCGGGTGGGGGGCTACTGGTGAGTCGATTGTAGCAGGTGCGCTTGGTTTGTCCAAGCCGAGTGAGGATCAATGAGCAACTTCGGCGGTAAACGCGTGGCAGTGATAGGTGCAGGGCGCAGCGGCTGTGCTGCGGCGGGTGCGTTGCTGCGTCGCGGCGCACAGGTGGAACTCTACGACCGCAAGCCGCTCGCAGATTTAGCGCTCGCACAACCGTTGGCGGATCAGGGCGCCGTCCTCCACGCCGAAACCGAGGCGCCGCCCACCTTGCACGGCTATGACCTTGTCATCGTCAGTCCCGGCGCGCCGCCCAGCCATCCGATTTTCGCATTGGCAGCGCAGGCGGATGTGCCCCTCTGGAGTGAAATCGAACTTGCCTATCGCATCAGCCCTGCGCCAATCATCGCCATTACAGGCACCAACGGCAAGACCACGACCACGATGCTGACTTACCACCTCTTGCGCACGATGGGGCTCAAGGCGCGCTTGTGCGGCAACATCGCGGGCACCGAGGGCGACCTAACGCTCACCGAAGCCGCCGAAGCCGCCGCACCCGACGAGTGGCTGGTCGCGGAGGTGAGTTCGTTCCAGCTGCTGCATACGCATACCTTCCGCCCGCGCATCGCCGTGATTACGAACATCCGCGAAGACCATTTGGACTATCATGGCAGCTGGGAAGCCTACGCTTTGGCAAAGTCCAAGATTCTGACGAACCTTGGGGCAGGGGATTGGGCGGTGCTGAATGGGGAGGATGCGGGCATCCGAAAAATGCTGACCCTCGCCCCCCTATCCCCCCTCTCCTACCGCGTGGGAGAGGGGGGGAACACCTCCTCTTTGTCGGCCCCGTCGCCGCAGGAGGAGAGGAAGGAGAGTAGGGGTAGAATCGGATACCCCAAACATCCCGACTTGCGAGTGCCCCCGCAAATTATCGAGATGGCGCGCGCCTTGCGGAAACGGGAAACTCCTTCGGAGCAGATGCTTTGGCATCTTTTGCGGAATCGTCAATTGGGCGATTTCAAGTTTCGTCGTCAGCATCCGATAGGGAGCTTCGTTGCCGACTTTTATTGCCACGAAGCACAGCTAATCATCGAGATTGATGGCTCTATTCACGCTGAGCCGACTCAAAATCAGCGCGACCAAGTTAGAGAGCAGATACTGTCGCTATATGGGATGGCATGTTTACGCTTCACTAATGAGGAGGTTAAGAATGAGACGGAGCGAGTACTGCAGACGATTCTTGAAGTGGCGCAGGAACGGGTACGCCGCTTGAAACAGCCCTCACCCCCCAACCCCCTCTCCCGCAACGCGGGAGAGGGGGAGATACAGGGGGGAGGCGCGTCTTACACCTCCGATAGCCCTGGTAAATCGCAGGATGAGGAAACTACCTCCCCCTCGCCCACGCTGTGGGAGGGTGGGCAAGGCGGTGCAGGCAGCTCCCCCTCGCCCACGCTGTGGGAGGGCGGGCAAGGCGGTGCAGGCAGCTCCCCCTCGCCCACGCTGTGGGAGG
>NKPV01000130.1 GCA_002254605.1 Armatimonadetes bacterium JP3_11 | reverse complement strand
GCCCCTTAATTATACCCCCTCAATAGCAGAGCTATTTCCCGCAGGGGGTGTTCGGCGGCAAGCCGTTGAACAGGCGGTCATAGGCAGTAAGCAACATTTGCTCGCTGCGCTCCCAGCTGAGGCAGTCCAGAAACCGTTGCCGTCCGTACTGGCTCATAAAGCGGCGGCGCTCCTGATCCTGGAGCAGTTCCAAGATGGTATCGCCGAACGATTCGGGGCGGTCATCAGGCGGGGAGATCAGCGCCTCTTGCGCAGACCATTTGTTTTCGATGCTCCGTGTGGCGACAATCGGCACGCCCACCGCCATGAACTCGATAATCTTATTCATTGTAGAGCGTGCGGTATAGGTGTTGTCGGGGTCGCTGGCGACGCCCACATCCGCCGTGCTGAGAGAGCGCAACAACAGCTCCCGCTCGCGCACGAACCCTGTGAAGGTAATATAATCCTGCAGGTTGAGAGCCTGCGCCAGCTGTTTGACCTCCGCCAAACAGTCGCCCGAGCCGATTGCGAGGAAATGCACATCGGAATAGCCGCGCGTGTGGACGATATGGTGCGCCGCCTTGACGAAAATGTCTGCGCCGTCTTGCGGCCCCATGATGCCCAGATAGCAGACGAGATGTTTCTTACCTTTTTTGAGAGTGGGGTCCGGCTCTGTAGGGGCAAACTCCGACGCGCGTGGACCACTGCGCACAATCACTATCTTTTCGGGGTCGGCTTTGCCGCGTTCCAGCGCATTTTGGCGATACGACTCGTTCATTTCGATAATCATATCTGCCAGTTGATACGACCAGCGCTCGAACAGGACTTGGAGGTGGTAGAATAGCCCTCGTTTTTTGAAACGCACCTCATAGAGTTCGGGGCACAGGTCGCGATGTTCGTACACGAACTTTTTGCCACGCGCCTTGTAATACAGTCCTATCGCCCAGAAGATATCCAGTGGATTACCGACATGGAACACATCGAAGCCCTGCTCGCGCTCGACGCGTTTGCTCAGTCTAAAAGTGTTCCAGAGGCAGTAGATGGCTTCTTGGACAAAGTTGCCGACGCTGTGGGTGGGCGGCGGCATCGGATATCGATAGAGATGGACGCCTTCCAGACAGCAGTATTCGGGGTCTTCGGGTGGTCGGGGCGAGATGACCGACACATGATAGCCTGCACGCTGAAGCGAAGTCGCTACCTGCCACATGCGGCGATCGTGCGGCACAGGTAGGTTCTCCAACACCAGGAGCACCTTCCTCGGTCGTTCCTCGAGCGTCCTTGAACGCTGCGCTTCAGGCTCGTTCAGCATACCAACTCCTGCGCAATTGGTTGCGGCAAGGGCGTCAATCCCATGAGTCGACACACCTGTTCGGCGTGCGCCCTGATTGAGTATTGCTCCGCTGTGCGGCGCGCTTCCAAACCGAGCCGTTCCCGATTCAGATACGCGCGTTCGATCAGCTCCGCTAACTGCTTCGGGTCGCGTTCCCGCAGCACATAGCCGTTCTCGTCCTCTTTGACGACCGCAGGCATCCCACCGACATTCGTCACCACGGCAGGCACACCACACGCCATCGCCTCCAGCAGCGCCGTGGGCAAGCCTTCCCAGAGGGAAGTCATCACAAACACATCTGCTTGATGATAGTATGGAATAATCGCCGTGCGCGGCAGCAACCCCGTCATCACCACTGACTCAAAAACCCCGTTCTGCGCGATAGCGTTGCGCACTTCGGCTTCCACAGGGTTGAAATCGTGCGAGCCGCCCACCAGCGTGAGCGTGGCGTCAGGATAGCGCCGTCGGAATTGCGCAAAGCCCGCAATCAGCAGGTCTAAACCTTTGGAGGCGTCCAACCGCCCCACAAACAGAATGCGTGGCGCACCCCCCTCACGCTTTGGCGGGGGCGTATATTCGTCGATTTCTATGCCCAGCGGCGTGTAGTGGATTTTCTGGGCATGCTGGGGGAATTTGCTCGTATAGTACTCATAATCTGCAGGACTAATGGTGAATACCCCCTGCGCTCGGTGGATTATGCGCGCCTCCATCCGCGTAAACCATGCCCGAAACACCCGCCAACGGAACAGCGGATGCGTTGTCCACCGCTCGAAAAATGCCGATTGCCCGTGGGTGTTGAAAAAGAGGGGGATATCCTCGTTCATAAACGCCAGTCCGTGTTCAGCGCGCTGGATGTAGACGGCAGCGCCCATCCGCAGGAAATCGGCTTTTTGACGCCTCAGGGCATTCAGGAACTTGAAATTGAGCGGGATCTTTGAGCGACGCTGTTTCTCGTCGTTCACATACAGCAGTGGCAGGAACGGACGCTCGACATCCTTGATTTTCACGGTTGTCCACTGTCGCAACGGCATGGTGGGGTCGGTTGTGATGCCGACGCAGTAGAGTTCGACGGGGGCGTAGCGGCTGAAGTTTTTCGTGTACTCCAACACGCCACCCATCGGATAGTCGGCAAAGTCCCCGGCGTATGCCACTATGAGTTTACGCATCGTCGCTGTTCATTTCGTCGGTGTGCGTCTGCGCCTGCACGGGTGCACCATCAGGTTATCGTAGAACTCGATTAGCTTCTGTCGGCTGTGTTCCCAGCTCAAACATTGTAAGAAGCGTTTACGCCCGAACTCGCCCATCTGCGCGCGTCGTTCAGGGTCGCTCAACAGGTCAATAATCGCCTGCGCGAAGGCGCGCTCGTCGTTATTCGGGATGTAGACCGCTGCGTCCTGCGCCGAGAAACGCGACTCTTTTAGGTCAAATGACACGATAGGCAGCCCGACCGCCATGTACTCGATGACTTTGTTCATCGTCGACACATCGTTCAGCGGGTTCAGCGGGTCGGGCGCCAAGGCGATGTCGGCGGTGCTGAAGTAGCGCAGTAAGTCCTCGTCGGGGATACGCCCTGTGAACTCCACGAACCCTGTAAGCTGGAGGTCTTGAGATAGTTTCACAAGGTCGTGGTACATATCACCGCTGCCGATCAGCGCGAAATGGCAATCGTGGAATCCAAAAGTATGCACTACATGGTCAATCGCCCGCAGCAGGTAGTCGACGCCGTCCTGTGTCCCCATCACGCCGAGATAGACGCCCAGGTATTCCCGCCCGCGTTTTAGGGCGGGGTCTGGTTCCACGCGCTGGAATCGGCTGGCTAAGGGACCGCTGCGCACGACGGTAATCTTGTCGGGGGGTACGCCGCCGCGTTCCATCGCCACACGCTTGTAAGACTCGTTTGTGGCAATGACGGCATCCGCGGTGCGGTAAGTCTGTTTCTCCAGCCACAAAAGCCCCTTATAGAAAAAGCCGCGCCGGTTGAAGCGGGACTCGTACAGCTCAGGGCACAGGTCGTGCTGGTCGAAGACGAACTTTACCCCCTTACGCTTGTAGTAGCGCCCGATGACCCAGAAGGTATCGGGGGGATTGCAGGTCTGAATCACATCGAAACCGCGCTCCTTCCAAACGCGCCGAGCAAGCCGCCATGTGTGCAGCCAGCAGTAGGTGAACTCGTATAAAAAGCTCACCACGCTTTTGGTGGGAGGGGGCAAGGGGTAGCGATAGAGGTGCACGCCCTCCAGCTCCGTGTACTCGGGCTCTTCGTGGGGGCGAGGCGAGATGACTGAGACCTCGTAGCCTGCCTCGGTAAGCGCCAGCGCCTCTTGCCAAACGCGCCGATCCATCGGCACAGGCAGGTTCTCCACCAAGATCAAGACTCTCCCTTTCAGTTTACCAGTACAATCCGACATAGTGCCCTCTGAGTTCTTCAGGTGTTAGTGTGCGAGCGAGATCGACGAGAATCTGGTTCTCGCGACTCTCAGCAAGAATCGCTTCGCGCGCCGCGGAACTGAGGTGTCCAATCACAAGCACTTCGGCGTGCCGAATGACTTCGCGCGCGTCCTCGCGTAGAATCTCACGAATATGGGGAATTTCACGCTCGATAAAGGCTTTATTGGAGCCATACAGCGCAGCGTAAGAGACATTCGGGTCGTGAATCAGCAGCCGATAGCCTTTGCCAATGAGTTGCTCCGCGAGTTCGACGAGCGGGCTTTCCCGCAGGTCGTCGGTGCCGGGCTTGAACGACAGTCCAAACAGCCCAACTCTGCGTTTGCGCAGACGCACGACGAGTTTCGCGACCTCTTCAATTTGGTGGCGGTTGCTGGGCAAGATGGCTTCGAGCATGGGCAACTGCAGATCGCTTGTGCGGGCACGATAGGTGAGCGCACGGAGGTCCTTGGGCAAACAGGAGCCGCCGAACGCAAACCCAGGCGTGAGGTATTTACAGGAGATGTTCAGTTTCGTATCGGCGCAGAACACGCGCATCACTTCGTGGCTGTCGATGCCCTCCGCCTTGCACAGCATGCCCAGCTCGTTCGCAAAGGTGATTTTGAGTGCGTGGAATGCGTTGCAGGCGTACTTAATCATTTCCGCAGTGCGAATTGCCACCAAGAAGAGCTGTGCCTTCACATTCGCGTAGAGCGTGGCGACGGTTTCCGCATCCGACTCGCGCATCGCGCCGACGACTGTAAACGGCGGATCATAGAAATCTGCAATCGCGGTGCCTTCGCGGAGGAATTCGGGGTTCACAGCGAGCCCGAAATGTTCATTCACGCGCTTGCCCGAGGTCTCCTCTAAAATCGGCAGTACAATCTCCTCTGCGGTGCCTGGCAGCACGGTGCTGCGAATCACGACGATGTGGTAATCGGGTTTCGTAATGAGCGCCTCTCCGATTTGCCGTGCCACGCGTTCCAGATAGTCTGTACGCAGGTCGCCGTTCTCTTTACTGGGCGTGCCCACACACAGCAGCGATATGTCCGTGTTGTGGACGGCTTCGGTCGCATCGTTGGTCACGGTCAAACGCCCCGCCTCGACGGCTTGCTTCAGATACGGTTCCAAGTTTTTCTCGACAATCGGCGCCTTGCCCTGACGGATGAGGTCTAACTTGTGGGGATCCACATCCACGCCGACAACTGTGTGTCCCTCTCGAGCCAGACATGCCGCCGACACCGCTCCGACATAACCGAGTCCAAAGATACTTACTCTCATAGCCTCCGCCAAAGGCGTTATTCCATGTCGCCGACTATATTATAGCCGAATTCACAAAAAATACACGGGGTTCGCTTGCGGGGGCAAATCTTCCTACGGTTGCCCGAAGGTTATACATTGTCCAGCATCCGCCCCATGGGGCGGTTCAGGGCGTCCAGCACGGCGGCGGCGACGGCTCGGTGGGGATCTTCACGCAGCAGTGCGCTGCCCACCAGCTCTCGTCGGGTCTCCCCGCTCTCCCACAGGACAATTACATTAACCACCGCGTGTCCCGATTCACTTGGGTTTTCTATGACCTGAATTAGGTTCATTTGCACATTGGGTGTAGCGAGGGGTTTGAGGGCGTTCAGAGTCGCTTCGGCGATGAGGCGTTGTGGTTGCGCTCCGCCTTCCGCTGCGCCTTCCAGCACGCGGTTCTCCGCTTGCAGGTACACGCGCGCTTTCGCCTGTCGCCCTTCGCGCTCATAAGAGACGCTTTGAATTTTGATGCGCTTCTCGGAGGGGGGTGTTGTCTCCACCACGGCTTGGATGGGCAACGCGAGCTGCCCCCCTTGCATCGCGCGCGAAGCCACGCCCTTCATCATCATACACTCTTGACTGGCGAGGTTCACTAAGTTATCGACCGTTGCGGCGTAGTGGACCTGCTCCCGTTCGCGGGTGCGTTTGCCGCCTTGATAGCCGTAGGAAACCGAGATGGGGATATCGACTTCGGGGATATGAATGTTCGCGATTTGGCGGCTGATGTGGTGCGCTAACAATCCTGCTTCTTCACGGCGGCGTAGGGTGGCAATCGCGAACTC
>NKPV01000189.1 GCA_002254605.1 Armatimonadetes bacterium JP3_11 | reverse complement strand
GGGGTCGGTTGCCATGTGCCGTCGGGATGTTGCGCCGTCGCCTCGTTCGGCGCGAGTTCCAGCGCAGCGCGCAGGCTTCGCTCCGAGCGTTCTGCGGCGCGTTGTTCCAGCAGTTCCGCCAAGGCGTAGAGCGTCAACACGACCGCCGCCTCGCCCCACTTGCCCAACACAAGCGCGCCGGCGCCCGCAAGCGTCATCAGAAGATAGATATTCGGGCGAAGTTGCGCCAGCGCGCGCAGCCCGTGCCATAGCACCTCACGCCCTGCAATCGCAATCGCCAGCGCTGCCAGCACCGCAGGCGCCGCATCTGCCAGCCCCGCCCACTCGGCAGCCTCCGCCCCCAGCGCAAGCGCAAGACCTACCCCGATTCGCCCGTTCTCGCGACGAGACCGAGCGCAATCGCTGCCACACGCACACGATTGCGCCATACGGGGATTATACCACTAACCCACGCTACACCGTTCAAACGCCTCGCGCAGCGCCGCTATCGGGTCCCCCTTGGGCACAAACTCTTGACCCACCCAGTCCGTGTAGCCCGTCTCCTTGATGGCTCGCATAATCGCCGGATAGAAAAGTTCCTGCGTGTCGTCGATCTCGTTGCGTCCAGGATTGCCCGCGGTGTGGTAGTGGGCAATTTTGTCGTGGTGGGTGCGAATCGTGCGAATAATATCGCCCTCCATAATCTGCGCGTGATAAATGTCATACAGAATCTTCACGCGCGGCGAGTTGACCAACTCCACCACGCGCACGCCCCAACTCATCTTGTCGAACTGATAATCGCGGTGATCGACCTTGCTGTTGAGTATCTCCAGCGCCAGCGTCACGCCTTTCTGCTCGGCATAGGGCGCAACCCGCTTGAGGCACGCGACGGTGTTTTCGATACCCTCTTCATCCGAACGTCCGCGACGATTGCCCGAAAAACAGATGAGAACCGGAATCTCGTATTTCACTGCCTTTTCGATAGTGGCTTTCAGTTCGTCTTCGATACGACTGTGGTTGCGCGGGTCGTTCATGCCGTTCTCAATAGTGCCGTGTCCGCCGTGCGTCACGATTCTTAGCCCCGCCTCTTTCACCAGATCCCACATCGGTTCGGGCACCAGTTCGAAGCCTTCGTAGCCGATGCGTTTCGCTTCCATAATCAGGCGTTTTGGCTCCACGCGCCCTTGAAAACACCACCAGCAGATGTCCTGTCGCATGCGTCCACCTCGCATACGGGGATTGTACCTGACTATCGCAAAATCATCAGCGCTTCAAGCGTCATATGTACCGCCCAGTGCGCCCAAAAGCACGGCAAAAACGACTTCACACGCAACGCAACCCAGCTGAGAATAATCGCGGCGAAAAAAGAGCCAATCACCTCAGGCACGGGCTTGCCGTAATGCAACAGCGCAAACGCAACCGCCTGCAGCCCAATCCCCCACCACCCCATCCAGCGATACAGTCCAAAAGTCAAAAACCCCCGAAAGAAGAACTCCCAGCAGAACAGATAGTAGCCGTATGCCAACTGAAAGTAGACTGCGTACACCGGGTCGGTCAACACACGCTTGTCGAGGGGGTAATACTGCTGAAAATCGGGGCGCTGCGCCACATAAAAGATCAGGGGAAGCATCGCCAAGTACATCAGGAGCGCGTAGAGCGCACCGAGCTTGCCCTCCCCACGCGCCAACCCGTACTGGCTCAGCTCCCCCTTGCCAAAAAACGCCAGCGTCAATATCGGAAGCCACAACAGCCCCAGCGAGCTGACCAAGATATACTCGTTCCAATCGCGGAGCGCGGCATGTTCCCGCTGGATGCCCAGCCAGCGCAGCGACTCCACCGTGTAGGGCTGTAGATAGTACGCAAACAGGAACGCCACCACCAGCGTTCCTAAAATCACGACCTCCCACTCCGCGCGTTTGTGCTGCGCTGTCAACGCCGTGTCCCTGCGCGGATATTATACCAGCGGATTACGCCCCCACGGGCTGGAGCAATACGAGGCGATACACCGGCGCGTCGTTCAGGCGGAACTCCACCGTGCGCACGACGCGATAGGTCGCGCCCCGCCACAAAAGCGTTGTGTTCTGGGGGAGATTCACAGTATGGGCGACCGCCGCCGCCCAGAGCGGACGCGGCAAGGCGTCCAGCTCCGTCTGCGTGAAGAGCCAGCGCAACAGTCCCCCAGGCGGCTGAAAAAAAACGCCCCGATGAGTCTGCGCACCCACCTGAAACGACTCGCCGTAGCGACGCAACCAATAGTTCAGAAAGGCACGCGCAATCACTCTGTTTCCTCCTCACGCTCGCGGTAAAGATACAGCAACTGCGCGTCGCGCTTCAGAAAGGGCTTGAGTCGGGCATAGCCTTGCGCTTTCAGCCCCGTCGGGTCGCGCGGGTTTCGCAGCGCAGGCGGGTCAACCTGCAGCCAACCCAGCCGAAACCCCGTCCACGCACCCAACTCCCGATAGAGCGTTGCGCCCATCTCGCCAGCAACCACCTCCAGCGCACCCAGATTCAAAGTCGCCCGCAAATCCGCATCGTGGGAGTTCAGATAGTCGGGGTCAATCGCGTAACGCAGGGCAGGCACCATCTCGTCAATCAGCGCGTCGATTTCGGAATCGTACTCGTTGGTCGTCAAACGGAGCTTGCGCTTCACCGCAGCACGGGTCACTGTGAGCATCGCGACCTCCTTACGATTTGTGGGCTTCCTGCCACTGTGTGATCGCGTGGCGCAGGCTCACCAGCGCGTCGCGTACATCGTCCAGAGCGAGCTCCAGCTGCTCATAACTCGCTTCAGTGCGAACAACGCTCTCACGCAGGTAAGCGATAAACTCGTCGGTAATCGTCTGCTCCTGACGCTGTGCCGATTCTACCAGTTTATCCATGCGCGTCAGGATGTGGCGGGTGAGCAGAAACGCCCAACCCACCAACGCGCTGATAATCGGGATCAGTTGTGTCCAGTCCATCGTTTGCCCCCTTATGGGTTCCAGCGTTCCAGGTGATACATCACCATCTGGCGCAGCGCAGTCTCCACCTGTTCAATCGTCTGTACGGGTGTGTGCAGGCGTTGAGCGAGCGCGTCGCGTTGATGCGCGGGCAGACGCAGCGCGCGTTCGTTGAGCCACTTGAGCAGAGTCGGCTTCAAGGCACTCCACGCCCAACGGAGAATCGTCTGCTTCATCACAACTCACCTCCTCGATGATGAGTAAGGGGCACGCCTGACCGAAGCGATTCAGGCGTGCCCCTTACTCATCAT
>NKPV01000078.1 GCA_002254605.1 Armatimonadetes bacterium JP3_11 | reverse complement strand
TGGGTCGTGTGGTTCAGAGCGTGGAGCGTCCGAGTGGGGATGTGACGGCATACACCTACACGCCTGCGGGCAGGCTGGCGAGCGAGGTGCGCACAGGGCAAGTGGCGTATTCGCGCGCGTATGATTACAACTTGGATGGCAGTCGGGCGATGGTGATGCGAGACGATGCGTTGAACGGGTTGCACTGGGATGTGTACGCTTATGACGCGGTATCGGGTCGTTTGGCGAGCGTGCTGGATGTGTGGACGGGCGAGGTGAATAGTTTTGTGTGGAACCCGGAGGGCACACTCCGCTGTCGTGTGAGCTCTGCCTGTTCGGATTTTGACTGGGTAAATTGTCCCCAGCGATATCTGTATGATGAGGAAGGTAGGTTGCTGATGGTGGAGAGATGGTACTCTGGTCGTGGAGAAGGATGGTACCTTACCGAACAGTATCAATATAATGGCGATGGTGTTCGCGTGTGGAGTAACGAATGGGGAACAGAGTATCAATATGTGTGTGGTATAGGTTGCAACCAAAGAGCTAATCGAGTTTACTCACGGTATGATAACCGCTGGCAGTTGTACGAGGAGCGGCTGTCTACTCCAACGGTTTTTCTATACGGTGCTCATGAGGTTGGTGGAGGGTGGTGGCTAAATGCGGTTCATTCGCTCTTGTCTGGATATATGTTATCTGCTTTAACTCCACCCTATGAATGGATTTTGGTGGCAACAGACCGTCATAGGGTGAAGGTACACTCTGACATTCGGGTTGCAAAAGTTAAGCGCGAACCGAAACACTGGAGCGAGAGCTGGATGCTTATATGCACACGCCCACTCACAGGTTTACCAGAAGGTGTAGACGCAATTGCGGGTCCCAGACTACGCCACTGGTTGATTGCGGCGTGTGGGCAGATATTCGAGGTTCCCTCGGGATCTACACCAAAGTTGAATCCCGATCACCCAAAGTCTCCTGGAGAACATTTGCTTCCCGATTGTGATATTGTTCCTGTGTCTCCCTTCGAGAAACGCTGCATATGCAGCTATGCTAAATATCTGCAAGAGAATTGGGAATACAACCCTGTCTTTTCAAATTGTCAAGCCTTTGTTATGGATGTGTTGAGGTCATGCATGGTGCGTCCTCCTAAACCGATCATCGTAGATGGCGACTTAGATTGGCTATATTATGACAGTTCTATCTGTAGATGGCGGATAACTTACTGAAAAATATGGCGCATAATCGTCTCAAAGCATACTTACTTGTTGCCGCGGCTATAGTTGTCGGGTGGCTTCTTCTATACCGACGGAATGAGGCGCCCGTAACTGAAGGCGTGCTCGTCTTTGCAGTCGGCACGCGTCTGCCCGAAGGAACCTTCGCGGGAATACGACACAGAGTGCAGATGGGAACAGGAAAAGGCATCTGGAGCCACTCCCTTGAGAACCCATCGCAGCGAGCGAAGCAGTTAGAAGCTTGCTCCCACCAACCATGGTGTGCTAATACAGATATCCCTAACTATGTTGTTTTTGGCTGTGGTCAATCGGGTTATCTATACGATGTTCGGCGAAACCAACGCTTCCACCTACAAACATCTGACAAGGAGAAACTCATTGCACTCTCTACACGAGGAAGCTTTGCTATTTTTGCCTCTGAGGGGAAAATGTTGGTTAGGAAATACCAAATCACTGCGAGCAGGATCCACTGGTTAGAAAAGCGATTCATTCCCAATACTCCATCGCCCGATACCGTCCACTTCTCTCCCAATGGAAACGCGATTTTGATGGAGAGTGGGGGCTGGACATACTTGCTTCCTGCGTTGGGACAACGGGCGGTCAAGGTTTTCCAAGGACGCGCTATAGGATGGATGCCCGACGGGGGCAGTTGTGTTGTCTACAATCACACCCAGCGTACTTTGCTGCTCTATGATATATCGCGCGATCGCATCTCGGTTCTGGATGTGTCCCGATCTTTGGGTTCTCATGAAACCCCTATCGCTTTATCCCCAACGGGTCGGTTCATTTTGACGATTCGTACACAGTTCGACTACAGGCGTTTTTTGCCTGAAGTGACAACTTTGTGCGCGAGAAGTATAGCCGATCCCCAACAAGAACACTGTATAGATGCTGGTTGGACATTGAATGGCGTGTGCTGGTTGTCTTCAGAATAGACCCCCCTTGGATCTGGGGTATATCAAGCCGAACCGTTATGCACGGGTTTGGGTATGATGAGGAGGGTCGTCTGGTACGAATCGAGCGGGATTATGGGACTGGCGACTTGCACTTGGCGTATGCGTATGGGTACAATAGTGATGGCGTTCGGGTGTGGAAGCAGGATGTTGTTAGCCAGCAGGAGTATCGGTCTGTGTGCCGAATCGGCTGTGGGGGTATCCCGATGCGGGTGTATAATCGGGCGATAGGCAGCAATAGCTGGGCAAGCGTAGAGGACTATCTACCTGCCGGGAACGCGCTGGGGTATAGTATGAACTGGCACTATCGGCATACAGGCGGTGAGTTGCTGATGATAGGCGTGACAGGCGAGCCGAGCGGGTACTATCCGATGGACAGCAACGGGCTAACCGTGCAGAGCGCTATGACAGCGCCCTGTGCGTGCCCCGTGATTGCGCCTGTATCGGGAACGGTGTGCCCCCCATTGGTTTTGGAAGTTGCGAGATTGGGGAATTGGAAGCCTACACCTTCACCCCAGCGGAATCATCCGTTCAGCCTGGCGAGCCGGATGAGTGAGCCAGCCAGAAAAGTCCGACTCGCCAGACCAGGCAGAACCCTCTAACGAATAAGCAACACGTTTGCCTGTTCCTGGGTAGGCAAACCAGTGAAGACCAGTTGCCCGTCCACGACAATCGCAGGCACAGCACGGATGCCATAACGCTGCGCTTCCGGACTGTCGGGTGTGCGCGTAATCACCGTGCAGCCACACTGGGCGACCGCATTGTTCACGCGCTGTACTGTCTCGTCGCACAGCGGACAACCTGCCGTAAACACCTCGATGGTACGTGCCATGAAAGACCACCTCCTCTGATAGTCGATGGCAGCGAGAAGCAGATTACAGGGGGCGCCCTTTTCGGTATCTGCTAACGGAGCGTGCGAGAGGGCATAGACCAGCGCGTCCCGACGAGCGCGCAGCTGTTCGATGCGCTCGTTCAGTCGCGTTACCATACGCTGGAGCAACAGTGCGACCCGCTCGCACGGCGGCTGCTCCTGTTCGCCAGGGTCAAGCACCTGCCGAATCTGGCGTAAGCTCAACCCCAGTCGCCGCGCCTCCAGAATGAGCTGCAGGCGTTCCAGCTGCTCCGGGGCGTAGAGTCGATAGCCCGATTCCGCGCGTTGGGCAGGGGGCAGCAGTCCACACGCATCGTAGTAGCGCAGTGTGGAGACCTTCACCCCTGCCCGCTTTGCTATCTCCCCAATCTGCCACAGCCGTGCCATCGTAACTAAAAGTGTACACTCTCCAGTCGACTGGAGAGTCAAGAGGCTGTGACGGTGTTCGAAAAAATGAAAACAGAAGAGCATCGGGTCTTGGCAGGCGCAACCACTATTGGCGACGGTGAGCGTAAAAGCTATGAAGACAAGCGTCCCACCGCGTTTCTGCTGATTTCCCCTCAAGGCGTCGGTAGGCAGATGGGAGGACTGGACGCCCGATCTTGGGAGACACTCACGCGCCCCTTTCTCTTGATAACAGGTACGAATGACAGGGGTCTAACAGGTGAGAGCTGGGAGTGGCGGCTGGATCCGTACAAATACGCTCGTAGCAAGGAGAAATATCTGCTGGTCATCGAGGGGGCGTGGCATGGCTTTGGCGGGATCTCAGGGTTGCGTGGGGGTGCGTTCCGCAACGCCGGTATCGAGAACCCGACCCATGTGATGTATGTGAAGACCGCTTCGCTGGCGTTCTGGGACGCTTACCTGAAGAACGACGAAGCGGCAAAGCGGTTTCTGCAATCGGACACGATGACGCGCCACACCAACGGACACGCGAAGCTGCAAAGGGGGCGTCTGGCTCACTGAAGCCATCGCAGGACCTGCTCCACGCATCGCTGCGCCGCGCCTTGGTGTTTCTGAATCAGTTCCGCGGCATGTTGGGCGATTTGCTCGCGCCGTTTGGGGTCGTGCAATAGGCGCAGGATGCCTTCGGCGAGTTCCGCCGCGGTGCGCACTTCAAACCCGACGCCCGCCGCTTTGGCGAGTTGCGCTATATCGCGGAAGTTGTGCGTGTGCGGACCGAAAAAGACGGGTTTGCCGTGCGCGAGCGGCTGGAACAGGTTCTGCCCGCCCAACGGCGCAAACGCTCCCCCAACCACCGCCACATCCGCAACGCTGTATAAGCTCGCCAACTCACCAAAGGTGTCCACAATCACCACCTGCGCGTGCTGACCGTCGGGCAGCGGCAACTGACTGCGCCGATGCGTGCGCCAGCCACGCCCTTGCAACAACCGTTCCACCTCCTCCACGCGCTCCAGATGGCGCGGGGCAAGCACCAAACAGGCTTCGGGCAGCGTGTGCAACACTTGCTGATAGGCGTCCGCAATGAGTTGCTCCTCTTCAGGAGTGCGTGTACTTCCAACCACGATCACGGGCGCGCCGTTGGGCAGCGATAACTCGGTTCGCCACGCCTCGGCGTCGCGTCCCACCGCACCTAACGCTTGGTCGAACTTCGTGTTGCCGCACACCTCCACGCGCGAAGGGGATGCCCCCAACGCGATAAATCGCGCGGCATCCGTCGGCGACTGGGCGCAGATAAAATCCACACAGCGTAGCATGAACTGGTAGATGGGGCGCGACTTGGGGGCGCGGCGCGCCGTGCGGTCGCTAATCCGTCCGTTCAACACCAACACACGCCCACCCCGACGCTTCTGCTCCGCCAATAGGTTCAGCCATAGCTCCGTCTCAAACAAAATCAGCACACGCGGCTGCACACGCCCCAGCACACGCCGCACCACGAAGGGCAAGTCCAGCGGGAAGTAGATAAAGTAATCCACCCAATCACGCAGGGTGTCGCGGGCGGTCTTTTGTCCTGTGGGGGTCGTGGTGCTGAACACGATTTCGTAATTGGGCAATGCCTGACGCAGTAGTTTGACCACAGGTTGCGCCGCCAGCGTCTCGCCAACCGACACGCAGTGGATCCAGAGGCGGGGCTTACCCGAAGCATGCGGTATCGGCACGGAACCGAACCGCTCGCGCCAGCGGTCGCGCCACGAGCCACCCAGCAGCCGAGCCGCCACATACGCCGACCATAATGGGCTAGTCAGCAGCAGAAAGAGGTTGTACAGCAGGCGTATCACCGTCTTGCCCCCCGTGCGATGGCTTCCGCACGCGATTCGAGCGCGTTAATCGCGTGTTCCAGCTGCTCGGCGAGGCGGGCAAACTCATCCTTGTCGGCGTCTTCGGGAACCAGCACAGGCTGCCCAATCAGGAACGCCGCGCGGGCAAACGGCAGCGGAATCAGATACCGGTCCCAAGTGGGGAGCAGGATTCGGGGATACGCGCTGACGCCAGCGGGGTAGATAGGAACCCCTGCCTTCTGAGCAATTAGCAGCGCCCCCGGTTGGAACTTACCGCTGGGACCGCGCGGTCCGTCAGGCGTGAAGGCTAACACCGCGCCTTTTTTGACCTCACGAGCAGCTTCCAGCGCGGCGCGCACTCCGCCCCGACTGGTGGAGCCACGCAGCGTGCGGAAGCCGAACCGCGTGAAGATTTCGTTCTGGATGTCGCCGTCGCGTGAGAGGGAAATCATCGCCAGGATCCCACGCCCCTTCATAAAGTTCGCCGGGATCAGCGTGCGCCCGTGCCACGAGACCATCACCGCGCCTGTGCCCTGCTGCAAGTGCTGCTCAATCGGCTCCCAGCCCTCTACATACAGGCGCACGGTGCGCCCTATCCCCCGCGCTAAGGCATAGCCCAGCCTGCCCAACCGCTTCGCCCGACGAATATCCCGCTCCGAACGTTCCACAACCACGCAGGGGATTATACCGCTTGCTTAGGCGCTAATCTCTGCGCTTGGGGAGATCGCTCTTTTCGAAATAGGCGCGGTTCCGCTCGGTGAACACCTGCTCTCGGAACGCTTCCAGCAGTCGCTCCGCCTCCGAACGGAAGCGAAACGACCCCGTCACATCGCCTTGCCACACATCCTCAATCACCCAATCGGGCACGGGCATGTAGACAATCGGCTCGGGAGCAGGTATACGCACGCTCAGCACCGCAGGACCGAGGCTCGCGTCTTGAAAGATAAACTCCAGCACAATCGCGTCGGGTAGGAAGTTGGTTGCGCCCACCTGAGGAGTCGCACGGCGCTGGCACTCTTTGAGTTGGGCAGGGTCGTACTCGCCAATCGGAGGCGCACCACCCGCTTTCAGGGCGTCAAAAATCGTCTGAATTTGGTCGCGCACAAACTCGCGCAGGGTCATCGTACCCTCCGATAGCGCAGGAACAGCTCGCTCTCGTGCAGGTAGGCAGAAAGCAGCTCATAACGGGGGACTTGCTCACGGGGTAAACCTGCGCCGTCGACCATTGTGGGCAGGTGCGCACCGCCTTTCACCCGTGGCGCCAGCGTGAGAAAAACCTCGTCCACCAGGTCCGCCTCGAAAAAGTAAAAGTTTAGGCTGCCGCCCCCCTCCACCAGCAGATAGCGCACTTCGTAGTTCGTGTGTAGGATGCGCACAATTTCGGGAATTTCCACGCGCGTCTCACCCACAAGATGCACGGTCGCCACGCGCTCTAAGGCGAGTTTTTTGTCGGGCGGGATGTGCGCTGGTGCGAACACGAGCGCGCGTCCATCCGCAGCGTGGCGGAAGAAGTCGTGGTCGGTGGGCAAATCGCCGCTGGTCGTCACAACCGCACGATACAAGCGTGGGGGATAGTTCATATGCTTGTCAGCGCGAAGCGTGCTGCTGCCAATCACCACCGCATCGGCGAGCGATTCCAACCGGTGCATTAACTGCTGATCCATCGGACTGCCCAAGCCAGCGGCGCTACTCCCCACATCGCCTAAGATCAACTTGCCGTCCAGGGTGGTTACAGTGTTGGTGAAAATGTAGGGTCGGTCAGGCGGCGGCGCAGGAAACAACGCCGTCTCCGAATAGAGCTGGTCTGGCACGCCCTGCCAGCCCGTGCGGTCGATGAGCCGAATCATCAAGGCGCATGATACCTCATGCAGCCTCAGGCAATAAGTCATCCGCGGGTTGCACGAGGGATTTCAAAGTCGCGACCAGCGCGCCGTCTAAAGCGGCGCCGCTGTCGCGTTCCATGATCTCGAACACTTGCTTCAGTGGCAGCGCAGGGCGATAGGGGCGTTCTGCACTCAGCGCGTCAAACACATCGGCGACCGCGAGAATCCGCATCTCAGTCGTGAGCTGTTCCGCAGTACGCCCCTGCCAATAGCCGCGCCCATCCAGTCGCTCATGATGCGCCCCCGCCACCTCCGCCAACCATGCGAACGAGCGGACACGGCGTAGGATTTCGTAAGTGTAGCGCGGGTGCGCCCGAATCGCTTCGAACTCCGCGTCGGTGAGCTTGCCCGGCTTCTCCAAAATCGCGTTAGACACCCCCAGCTTGCCGATATCGTGCAGCAATCCCGCGCGATAGATAAAGTTCACCTGCTCCGCGTCCCAGCCCAGCGCCTCAGCGATTTGCACTGCATAACGCGCCACGCGACGCGAATGCTCCGCCGTGAAGCTCGATTTCGCATCCACAATCATCGCAAACGCTTCACAAACGCGGTCGATATCGCTGGGCAATACCTGTCGTGTCAAGTCGGGCATGGGCGGCTGCATATCGGGATTGTGTAGCATTTCGGCATGCAACGCCCAGAATGTACGGTCATTTTGGAAACTGCACGCAGCACACACCAACTCCGGGTCAAACCAGCGTCGGTTCCGCTGATGGAGCATTTCGTACGCCGCGTCTACACCAAAAGTCGTCGCAAACACCTCCATCGTTTGGCACAAGCACAAAATCCGCGCCAGCAGGGGTATCTGCTCGCCTCTCAGCTTATACGGCGAACCCCTACCGTCCCAATGCTCGTCTAAATACTCGATCGCTTGAGCGACCTGCTCGGTGAAACCGATATAGCGGGCAATCATCGCGCCCCGCGTACAACGCGCCAGGGTGACCTCGTCCATCACTCTGACCGAGCCGCGCGTCTCACGCAGTGCGTGCACAATCTTCTGGAAAATGTTCGCCCCAGGCATTATATGCTCTAACGCGAAACGCATGGATTCAAGTGGGTTCGACCAATTCACGAGTTTCACATCCCGCTTGGTGAGCAGGTCGTCCGCGGCGAACACTTTATACACACGCACCGCATTGCTGGAACAGCCCGCATCCTTGAGCAAACTTGCTTTGTAAAGGTCGCGCAGCTCTAGGTCTGTCAGTTTGAGCTCCTGTCCGATGCGCAACGCGATGTAAGCAGTACGAACCGCATGCCCGCGTGGCTGACCCTCAGTAATGTCCAGCGCATGACTGAGCGCACTGAGTATCTCCGCAAAAGTCAGTGGCGATTGCATCCCACCCTTTATTTTGGGCAGATAGGGGTTCACTTTAGAGACTATTTAGACTGGGGTATAATCGGAAAGGGAGATTTTTTATGATAGCCACGCTGAACCAGAAACGCATCCGCATGAGCCGTCAAGAGTTCGAGCAGCTCCCTAAGGGACCTCCGTATTACGACTACATTCAAGGGGAGGCTATTGAGGTGAATCGACCAACGGGAAGGCACCAAAAGATTGTTGTGTGGCTAGCTTATAACCTGGAGCAATATGTATCTCAGAACCAGTTAGGCGATGTCTGGGCAGACATCAATGTGGATTTACCTACAGGTGACCTTGTCGGACCCGATGTGGTGTTCCTGTCCAAGGAGCGTTGGGAGTACTACGACCAAGAGAAAGATTACGTTAGGGGCGCCCCAGACCTCGTCGCAGAGGTGCTTTCGCCCAGCAACGCGAGCTATGACCGTGTGGAAAAACTGGATGCCTATCGACGAGCAGGCGTGCCGTGGGTGTGGCTTGTTGACCCAGAGACGCTGGTCGTGGAAGAGTATCAGTGGACGCCTGAGGGCTATCTTTTGGTCTCCACAACGCCTCCCACGCGCCCCTTTGAACCGAAGCGATTTGCAGGGCTGAAACTGGAGTTGGGAGCAACCTTCGCCGCACCCCCCAAGCAGGAAGGAAACGCCTCACCGCGTGCTGAATAAACCCCGTCGCTCGCTGGAATCGCGCAACAACAAAACGCAGCGTATCTTAGGTAATTATTGCGATGCAGACCTTTGACCCTTCGCGCATCTGGCTGTACTATGAGCGGTTGAGCGCCATCCCCGAAGAGATGGGCGCCGTGCTGGAGTACGCCGCATGCTCGCCTAACATCAAAGAACGCAGAGACTACTCCTGCGCCCTGTTCGATGCGCAGGGTAGGCTAATAGCACAAGCCGCACATATCCCCGTGCACCTGGGCGCGATGCCGTTGCTGTTAAAATATCTCCTGCCGCGAGTGGACTGGCGCGAGGGCGACATGGCGCTGACGAACGACCCCTATCACGCAGGCACGCACCTTCCCGATTGGACTCTGGTCGCGCCTGTGTTTTTTGGGGGGGAACTTGTGGGCTTTGTGGCAAGTCGGGCACACCACGCCGACACGGGTGGCGCCACGCCCGGCTCAATGCCCCTCGCCAGCGAGATCTACGAGGAAGGACTGCGCATTCCCCCCGTGAAACTGGTCGAAGGCGGCGCCTTAAACGAGGCTGTCCTGCAGTTTATTCTGCACAATGTGCGCACGCCCGACGAGCGACAGGGCGACCTGATGGCGCAGATGGGCGCGAATCGGATAGGCGTGAAGCGTTTTCAGGCATTGCTGGAAAGCGAGGGCAAAGCCGTCTGGGAATCGCGCTTTGAGATGCTGATGAACTACAGCGAGCAGCTCACCCGCGCCGCGCTCCAGCAAATCCCACCTGGCGAATACGAGTTCACCGACTACTTAGATGACGACGGGCGGGGCAACCGCGACCTTCCGATTCGTGTGCGCGTCGTCGCCCCTGCCACCGAGCGGGGAACTGTGCGTTTCGACTTCACGGGCAGCGCGCCCCAGACCGAAGGAGGACTGAACGCCCCCGAAGCCGTGACCCATGCCGCGTGCTACTATGTGGTGCGCTGCCTATTGCCCGAAGAGACGCCCACCAATGACGGCTGCTGGCGACCTATCGAGATTATAGCCCCTCCCGCAACGCTTGTAAACGCCCAGCCGCCTGCCGCCGTCGCAGGGGGCAATGTGGAGACCTCGCAGCGCATTGTGGACGCGCTGTTGGGCGCACTGGCACACGCGCTGCCTGAAAAAATCCCCGCCGCTTCGCAAGGCACGATGAATAACATCCTCTTCGGCGGCTATGACCCTATCCGCCGTAAGCCGTTTGTCTATTACGAAACCCTCGCAGGCGGAGCGGGGGCGCACCCCGACGCCGACGGCGCCAGCGGAATCCACACCCACATGACCAACACGCGCAACACCCCCGTCGAAGCGATCGAGAGCGCGTACCCAGTGCGCGTGCTGGAATATCGCCTGGCAGAACGCACGGGCGGCTCCGGGCTACGGCGCGGCGGCGACGGAATCGTGCGCAGCTA
>NKPV01000254.1 GCA_002254605.1 Armatimonadetes bacterium JP3_11 | reverse complement strand
CATCGGGCGGGATGCAGAATCTCGGCACGCTGGGCGGTAGTGAGAGCTATCCGTATGGCGTTTCTGCGGACGGCTCGGTGGTGGTCGGCGGGGCATACAACGCCAGCGAGCAAGAGCGTGCCTTTCGCTGGACTTCATCGGGCGGGATAGAAGACCTGAACAGCGCCTACGCCAGCCTGCTGACCGACGGCTCGGAGCTTTTGAATGCTTACGCTATCTCGCCTGACGGACGCTATATTGTGGGTTTGGGCTACAACGCCGCCACCAGACGCTATGAAGCGTACCTGCTGGATACTTGGCGCACGGGCGATACGGACGGCGACGGGTGTATCGACGACAGCGACCTATTAGCGGTGCTGTTCGCCTTTGGCACGCCGGGCACAGGCTACACGCGCCACGAGGATATCAACAAAGATGGCATCGTGGACGACGCCGACCTGCTGCAGGTGCTGTTCAACTTCGGGCAAGGGTGTTAGGTAGAACGGTTGGGCGGGGGGGCGCGCACGCATCGGTGCGCCCCTACGCTTCGGTTAGCCTCCTAAGGTCACGGCTTCTTCGGGGCTGGGCGTGCCGATGTCGCGCTCGCGACTGCCCCGATACGCCACCCGAAAATAGAACCGCGTCGGCGCGCCCCGATATTCCCACACATAGGGGCTTGCCGTGTCGAACGCCAGCAGGCGATACTCGGGCTCGTCTTCGGCGCGCACATAGATGTTCGCCCCAATCGCCCATTCAGGCTTGTCGTTGCGGGCTTCGTTGTCGGGGTTCGTGCCGAAATGCACCGTCACGCGCCCCGCATCCACCTCTAAGCGCACGCCCGGAATCTCGGGACCGACGCCCCGACGCTGGCGCGGACGAGGCACATTCAACCCCAAATTCGCCCGCAGCGCGTCGGTCATACTCGGATGACGGTTAATCCGTTGCGCCATCAGCCGAAAGAGCCGTTCCGCCGTGTCGCGCGAATCGCTCTTCGCTTCCGACGCCGTGCGGTAGGCAATCAGCGCGTTCTGAAAGGCGCTCAGCTTCGTCTGGAAGTCGTTGCGGGCGTTGGTCAACGGCGTCAAGTCCGCCGCCACCAGCCCAAACGCCCCCAAGTTCGCGTTCAGCACCGTCAGAAAGTTGTTCATCCACGCCAGAAGCTCTTGGTCGTTCTTTGGAATGTAATCGCGTGCCATCACTGCGCCTCCTGTAGAGATTGGTGTTCCACCTGGCATCGCCATCTCCTGCTATGATGTGTCCGATAGGGGGTCAGAAAGTTCCCCATCGTCGAGGTTATCGTTTCCATCGTCGAGGTTATCGTTTCCATCGTCGAGGTTATCGTTTCCATCGTCGAGGTTATCGTT
>NKPV01000147.1 GCA_002254605.1 Armatimonadetes bacterium JP3_11 | reverse complement strand
TCCAACAGCCTCCGGAGACCCAAGAAGCCGAGCTGGAGACGCTCATCCCGCCTTTGGCGCAATGGGTTGGGCAATTGATAGCGCGGGCATAGAACGCGCAGTGAGAGAACTATTGCCCCCACCCTCCAATTACTCGCTACCGTCAACTTTGTGTTGGAATAGCGTCTACTTGGATTGCACCCACTCCAACGCCTCCTGCGCCTGCTCGAGCGTGATAGGCGTCTCCATCAGAAAAGTGTAAGGTAGTTGCTCTTCTAAAGCGTACTCGCGGGCGGTCAATAAGGCGTTCCGCAGGGCTTGCTCACTCGCTTCGTGCAGAATGGCGCGGTACTCCACGCCGCAGGCATCCGCGAGGGCGCGCAGTTCGTCGGGGCGATTGCCCTGCAAATACGCTGCCAGCAGTGCGCACAGTGTGACCGCTGCCCCATGCAGATAGGTACGCCCCGTCTGATGCTCCAAGGTGTACAGCAGATGATGCTCCGAACCTTCTTCAGGGCGACTGCTGCCAGCCTGATAACATAGATAGACCTCTTCGCAAAACAGCTCGGCAATCAGGCGCACACCTGTTTCGTTCACAGCATAAATATCCGCGGTATGCGCGTGTAGCCGTTCCAGAATCGCTGCGCTTTGTTGGGCGATTCGGGGGTCATAAGGCTCGCCGGTGCGCTCGTGTGACAGTTTCCAGTCGTAAAGCGCCGTGTGGATGGACAGCAAGTCGCCCACGCCGCCCCGATTCAGTGGCTTCGGAGCGGTCTGGATGAGCGCAGCATCTACATAAATCGCTTCAGGGAACACGCGCCCCGTATAGTGGATGCGCCCTGCGCGTCGTACCGCCGCCGAGTCGGTAAACGGCGCATCGACGGTAAGTGCGCTGGGAATTAGAATCAGTGGCAATTCCTTACGCCAGGCGAGGTACTTGGCGGTATCGATGGCTGTGCCGCCGCCCAAGCCCATCACGCGCTGCACGCCCACCCACGCTTCAGGGGAATGCTCAATTGTTTGCAGAACCGCCTCGTCCAAACTTTCCGCACGCACGAGGCTGCGCGGATTCGCCGAGAGCCGCCCGCGCGCCGCGAACCACGCCTGCGGATCCACCACCAGCAGCGCATCGTCCAGCAGCGAGTTCAGCTCCGATACTGGCGCGAAGCGCGTCACGCTGAGAGGGTTGAAGGGCATGGAGATACGATACCTGAATGACTGCGCCCGTTGAGGAAACCTCACTGAAAAGTAGCAGGTATACAATTCCTCACTCCGCACGGAATGACAATAATAGGCTTATCATTCCAAGGGGAGCGAGGAATCGCTAATGTTGTACTGGGCTGTTTTTATTAGGTACACCCCCGCCCACGCAAAGTGGGCGGGGGAATAAGGGATTACTCACCGCTACCGAAGCCGAACAGCACACTCAACAGGTCGGCGTCGTCGATAATCCCGTCACCGTTCACATCGCCGAAGGTCATTGAGGCAGATTCTGTCGTCGGGTCGCATACATCCGCGCTCCAACCGCCTGCAGGGCGGCTGAATGCCACTGCCAGCCCATTGTCCCAGCGACGCACCTTGATCGATGCAATTGCCCCAGAAACGGGTAGGGTGAACCGTCCGTTCTCATCGAGGTAGGTGGTGAATCGCGAAGTGAACGGTTGAACGCCTGAATCGTTCACCACTTCCACATCGACAAGGTTGCGGCGGAGGGCTTCTTCAACTCCATCGTTGTCTTCATCGAACCACTGCAAGACAGGATTCTTCGGCTGTGCCCGCACGCTCAGCGCGCTCATGTCAACCTGCCCCACAAAGTTGTACTTGCCACGCAGGTTGATGAGGAAACTGCCTTGTGTTGCGGTGACAAAAGTAAAACGTGCTGAAGGGCTCTTGCGACGAAAATCACCGCGCGATGGCATCAGATAGACATTTCCAGGTCCATGCGCTATAATAAGCCCACCTGTGGTTGGCATTCCACCCAAAATTGTGGAGATGTAAAGCGCTTTCGACACGGGCACATTCGGAACAGGGACTGTAAGCAGGTAAATCCCAGGTTGCAAAGGACCATAGTTTAAGGGGGTAGCTCCAGAATCCCAAATTAGGTTTGCATCACCTGTAACATTCAGCGGGTCTGGGTATTGAGACGTTGTTGCAATCGAGCCATCCCAGCCGTAGATACGGATGCGCAAGGTTACATCCCCCACCGATGCGGCGCCTAAATAGATGCCAACCGTGACTTCGCTCAAGCAAGCGGTGGAATTCGGGTGCGCCAAAGGCAGGAAGGTACTTCCACCAGCAAGAATAATGTCGTCTGCATACTCATTCGTCGCAAAATCACCTGGATTGAAGTAAGTCAGCGACACATCACCAGCGCCTGTACCTGTCGGGATAGGGTAGCCCCAGTTTGCACAAAGGTAGATGTACGGGTCTGCTGCTGAACCTGCTGGGAAGAAGATGTTCTGCGGATAGATCTTCTGAACGGACAAGGCATTCTCGGGAATCACAGCAGTACGCACATCGACTTCGTGTAGCCCCGTGCTCGGAACTGACTTCTGTGCGCCTGCAGTGATTACTAACATTGTCGTCAGCGCAACCGCGCTCAGTAAAGTAGAGCCTTTCATTTGAAACCTCCTAAGAGTTAGATTTGCCTGTCTAATCCACAACAGGCTACACCAATTATAGCATGGTTTTCATGGATTTGTCAAATGATTTGGGGGGGGGATCTAAATAACCTTACCCTTTTCGCTCGCAAAGCGGGAGTAGGGATTTGTCCTCACCCCCTTGCCCCCTCTCCCAGCGCGTGGGAGAGGGGAGTTATACGCCCTCACCTAACCCTTCTCCCACGCCGCGGGAGAAAGGGGTGCGTCTTGTCCGTTCAAATGGCTTGAGCCGCGATTGCCCAGTAGCCTTGCTGGATGAGGGTGCGTGCGAGGCTCTCGGCATGCGGTTGCGATTCGCATAGTGCAGCCTGCGCGGCGCCGCTGCCACAAAGAAGCACTTGCAATGCGCCTGCGTGCTCCATCTGTTGGCGCAGGGTACGCAGCACGGGGATGCCGTTCAGGATGGGCTTATCGAAATCGTTGTGCAACAGCGGCGCGAGGTGGTGTGGGGCGCGGATGGCGCCGTGCTGGAGGGCGTAGCGGAGCCGTTCGGTGTGGGGCGCAGGGGCGTCAGGTTCCAGAGCATTACGCTTGAGTTGGGCGTATGCCCAGCCTGTCGGGACGCCGACCCCATACGGCTTGGCGATGACCCACCAGAGGGGCGGCAGCGCAGGCAAAGGCTCCAGAATCTCGCCTTTACCCCGTGCGCAGGCGCAAGAGCCGTTGAGAAAGAACGCCACATCGGCGCCCAGATTCGCAGCGAGCGCGTGTAAGTCGGGGAGTGGGATGCCCCACTGCGCCGCCCACGCTGCCAAGAGTTTCAGTGTTGTCGCGGCATCGCTACTGCCACCGCCTAAGCCTGCCTGCGCGGGGATGCGCTTGATCAGAGTAGCGCACCAGCCCTCACCCTCCGTCCCTCGCTCGCATGGCGCGTGCGAGAGGGGCCGCGGAGAATTCCTCACGAACGCCTCCACCGCCTTCCAGATAAGGTTGCGCGAGTCGGCAGGAATGGTGGCATCCTCACCCCCTTCCCAAGGCGTGGACGGGGGACGGTGGTGGCTCGCTTCTCCTTCTACCGAGCCGGGATGGGGTTGGTGCGCACCGATCGATATCTGCCCTTGCGCTGCATCCAGCGCAGGAGCGTCGGGCAGATGCAGGATCAGCGTATCGCACAGGCTCAGAGTGTGCATCACGCTGGCAATCTCGTGATAGCCATCTTCGCGACGCCCCAGCACCTCTAAAGTCAGGTTAATCTTTGCAGGTGCGTTCCCTTCAAGCCTCATCGTCCAGCACGATTTGTAGATGGAGTTCGCGCAGTTGCTCCTCGCTCACGGGCGAGGGCGCGCCAAACATCAAATCCACCATCGCGGTGTTTTTGGGGAAGGCGATAACATTGCGGATGGTCTCATCGCCTGCCAAGAGCATCACCAATCGGTCGATTCCGGGGGCGATACCGCCGTGTGGGGGCGCGCCGTATTCGAACGCCTCCAGCAGGTGTCCGAACCGCTCTTGGATTTCGGCGTCGGAGTAGCCCAGCAGTTTGAAGATTTTGTCCTGCAGGTCGCGCCGATGGATACGGATACTGCCGCTGGCGAGTTCGTTGCCGTTGCACACGAGGTCGTAGCAGTTCGCGCGCACTTTCGCGGGGTCGGTATCCAGCAGGGGAATATCTTCCTCGCGCGGTGCGGTGAAGGGGTGATGCGAGGGGTTCCAGCGCCCTTCCTCTTCGTCCCACTCCAGCAAGGGGAAGTCTACCACCCACGCGAACGCCATCAGGTTCGGGTCTGCCAGTCCGAGTTCCTGTCCCATGCGATGGCGCAGTCGGCTGAGGCACTCGTTTACGATTTTGGGCTTGTCGGCGACGATGGCGACCAAGTCGCCCGTGTTTGCGCCTGTGTGTTCCCGAATTGCGTTCAGTTCCGTCTCGCTGAGGAACTTAGCGATGGGCGAGCGTATCCCGTCGGAAGTGAAGGCGAGGGTCGCCAATCCCTTCGCGCCGAAGCGTTTGACATACTCGGTGAGTTCGTCGATCTGCTTGCGCGAGTAGTGGGCGCAGTCGGGTAGGCAAATCGCTTTCACGATGCCGCCCGATTCAATGACGCTGCGGAACGCCTGGAACTCGGTGTGGCGCAGCAGCTCGGTGAGGTTGTGCAGCTCCAGCCCGAAGCGCAAGTCGGGTTTGTCCGTACCGTAGCGCTCCATCGCCTCGTCGTAAGTGAGGCGTGGGAACGGCTTCAGTACACGCTTCTCGGTGCAGGTTTCAATCAGCCCGATG
>NKPV01000198.1 GCA_002254605.1 Armatimonadetes bacterium JP3_11 | reverse complement strand
GAGAACACATACATACTGCCCGACGCTTTCAGTATCCTGTAGGCTTCGCGCATCCATTCCAGCGTGAAGTCGTAATACTCGTGTTGGGGAATTTCGTTATAGCCTTCCAGCACGCGCCCTGCTGTGCGATTGTAGTTGGAGCGTTTCGCGCCGAACTCGATCGCGAAGGGTGGGTCGGTCACGATGAGGTCGATGCTCTCGTCGGGGATGAGTCGCATCCCCTCACGGCAATCCATCAGGTAGATATGGTTCGGCTGGATGGTCTGCATCGGTATTATAGTGTACCTGTTTGAAGGCAGTGGTTGCCGTCTCACGCAAAGCGTCTGTTGGAGGCAAATGGGGCGCGACTTCGGCGCAGGCGAACACCTGCACTCTCGGCAGACGGGCGACGGTTTCCCAGCCTTCGCCTTTGCGTCCTGCCAGCACGATGACAGGCTTACCCAGCGCCACCGCGTGTTGAATGAGTATCCCCACCCCCTTGCCCATCAGCGTCTGGGCGTCCACTTGACCCTCGCCTGTGATGAGGCAGTCGGCATTTGAGAGCCGGGTGTCCCCGTGAATCTGTTTCAGCAGCCACGCGATTCCTGAGACGATAGGCGCACCCAGATAGGCGTGCAGTCCGCCTGCCAGCCCGCCCGCTGCTCCCGAACCTGTGTTTGTGTGGAGATCGATGCCCGTCTCGCGCTGCACGACCGCTGCCAGTTGCTCCAGCCCTTGGATGAGTTGTTTCACTTGCTGAGGCGATGCGCCTTTTTGGGGCGCGTAGACCCGCGCGGCGTCCAGCAGTGTGTTCTGCACATCGGCGCAGAGCACCAGCGGTTTGCCGTGCAGGGGCGGTGCATCGGGCAGTTCCACCCGATGCAGGTTGCGGAGTCCTGCGCCGCCTTGGGGAATCGAATTGCCTTGCGCATCCAGCAATCGGAATCCAAGGGCTTGCAGTGCGCCGGCGCCGCCGTCGGTCGTCGCCACGCCGCCCAACCCCAACCAGAGTTCGCGTGTGTCGGGGTGTGTTGCCGCCTGCTGAAGCATCTGCCCCACGCCGTAGGAGCTTGCCGCCATCGGTTCCAACTCGGTCGCGGGGAGCCAGTGGATGCCGATAGCTTGCGCCGATTCCAACACCGCGACGCCATTAGGCAACAGCAGCCATTCGGCGGTGCGTGGGCGTCCGAGGGCGTCTTGCACGAGGGCAGCCACCCGTTGCGCTTGCGGGAAGTGGAATGCCCAGACCTCCAGCCACCCCGTACCGCCGTCGGCGATAGGGCAGAGGTCGCAGGGGTTGTTATTCTCCAATCTCTCTTCACTTGCGCTGTGAGAGTGGAGCTGGGTGTGCGGGCAAACCGCTTCTGCGATGACTTCGGTCGCCTCCACAGGCGAGAGCGTGCCCTTGTAAGCCGTAGGCGCGATGAGCAGGCGCATCGCTTACTCCAGCCTGCCGCGCTCGCGGGCGTAGCGCGTGGCGATTGCCTCCAAGATGCCCTCCACTGCGGCGGGGGGTGTTTCGGGCATGCCCAACGGCTCGCGCAGGCGTTGATACAGCTCCCACGCCAACTGCTCCCGTGCTTCGGCGCTCAGCTGCTCGCGCCTGTCCAGAAATGCCCGCAGCGCACGGTATTCGCTGGGGCTAATCGGCAGCATGGGTGGCAAGTGGAACTCCAGCGGATGCGGCTCAGCACTCACCTGAGCGAAACGCTCTAAGGTCGGTGCGGGGGTGCGACGCTCCTTGATGACAAAAGTGCCTGCCAGCATATCGCCCAGCCGCTGCCCATAAGGGCTGAAAAACGCCAGCACGCCCGCCACATTGTAGCCCATAATACAGAGCGGAAACGCATCCACCAGACGCACCAGCTCGCGTATCATCACGGCGGTCGGCGTCACGGGCGCGCCATTGAGCATCATCACGCGCAAGCCGAACGCACGCTTCGCTGGCGTCTGCCCGTTCCAGAAAATCTCGAACGCCATGTAGTAAGCAAACCAGAAAATGTACGCGAAGAAGATCAGCCCCGCAATCAACCAGCCTTCGCCAATCAGACTGTACAGGTTGGAAATTGCTTGGGTGGTCTCCTCCAGCAGCGCGAGCAACGCGCCCACGACCCCAACAAGAGTCAACACAATCAAGTCGTCCAGCACCGCCGCCAGCGCACGCGAGCCTAATCCGGCGATTTCGTAGCGGATTTCGACCTTCTCAGGGCTTTGCAGCACGAACTCATACGGCATAGGCGTCTCCTTTAGGGTAGCTCGGCAAAGATTTCGCTCACGGGCAGGGCAAAGCCGGGCAGAATTGCCTCACAGGTGAGCGTGTCGCCCTCCTGCAGCGTCTGCATCGGTGAATCTTGTTGGTAAACTTCCACCTTGCGCCGCTGGGGGTCAACCACCCACACCACTTGCACCCCTGCCAGCAAGAGTTCGTCTACCTTATCACGCACTTCCGTGTAGGTATCGTTTGGTAAGACAATCTCCACAACAAGGTCGGGAACAAACTCGGCGTATCCTTCAGGGAGCGGATGGGGCAGTTTCTCTTTACGGATAAAGGCGATGTCGGGGGCACGCACCGACTCTTCATCGGCATAACGGAGAATAATCCCCAGTTCGACTGCTACTACGCCGACACGTTCGCTGAGGCTGTCAAGGAACTGGCGTAGTCGGTGGCTGATCAAGCTGGCGGTAATCGCGTGCCAAGTTCCGACGGGTATTTTTTCAAGAACCTCCCCGCGCACGAGTTCGCGTGGTTTGCCGT
>NKPV01000294.1 GCA_002254605.1 Armatimonadetes bacterium JP3_11 | reverse complement strand
CGTTACCGAAAACTTAGAAGATGCCCGCGCCTTGTCTCGCATGTTTGAGGCGATAGACCAGTGCCCCAAGCCGGTGGTAGGGCGCATTCACGGCGCGGCGATGGGCGGCGGCGCAGGGCTGGTCGCCGTGTGTGACATCGCCGTTGCGACCCCCGAAGCGCGGTTCGCCTTCAGCGAGGTGAAACTCGGCTTGATACCCGCCGTGATTACACCGTATGTATTACGCAAAATCGGCTATGGGCACGCCCGTGCCTTGTTTCTATCCGGTGAGCGATTTGACGCGGAAACCGCGCTGCGCATCGGCTTAGTGCAGCGTGTTGTCCCTGCAGAGCAACTGGATACAGCGATCAACGCCATCGTGGAGAATCTTTTGCAGAACGGTCCGAACGCCATCGCGGCGGCGAAAATGCTACTCCATGCCGCGTTGGTGCTGCCTGCCGACGAGCTGCGCTCGCTAACGATTGCTCGCATCGCAGAGCTGCGTGTGAGCGACGAAGGGCAAGAAGGCATTCGCGCCTTCCTTGAGAAACGG
>NKPV01000263.1 GCA_002254605.1 Armatimonadetes bacterium JP3_11 | reverse complement strand
TCGGCAATCACATACACCACATTCGGGTTGCTGGGCGCGACCTTGACGTCGATACGCCCCAGGAGTGGGGGCAGTCTGTTCGTGACTTTGCGCCAGGTGCGCCTGCCATCGGTGGACTTGAACATGCCTCCCTGTTCGCTGCCGCTGGTGTGCGTCCATGGCTTACGCTCGAATCGCCACATCCCGGCGTACAGGATGTTTGGGTTGCTGGGGTCGATCTCTAAATCCGAGGCGCCGTAATACTCGTCGATGTAGAATACTTTCTGCCGTGTTTTGCCGCCGTCGACGGACTTGTAGATACCGCAACCGATCGAGATGCTGTTGCGGGTGTTCGCTTCACCCGTACCGACCCAGACGATGTCGGGGTTTTGGGGGTCTAACGCGATATCGCCGATACTGATGGTCTCTTGCTCGTCGAACAGCGGCGTCCAAGTTATGCCCCAATTGGTAGTTTTCCAGAGTCCACCTGTGCCAGTTCCTACATACACCGTGCCTGGGATGCCTTCCACATCGGTTATGCGCCCGCCCCTGTTCGCGGGCTCAATGTTTCGGAGCGTAGGTTTTTGAACAGGTTCGCTGAAACATCGGACGGGTCGGTAAACGCGAACGCGCTAACGCAAAGAAAGAACACAAAACCGAAGGATAGAACTCGCCGTAACATAGTCGGTTTAGTTCGCATGCTGAGCGAGAATTCCTCTTAGGGACTGTTTAGGCGTGAACCACCGTGCCCCGAAAGGCGTCGATGTTCAGCACTCCTTCATGAGTTGCCCTTTTCTACAACAGTTTCTCAGGGGCGATATACTCGTAGCCGAACTGCTCCGCAATCGGCTGGAGCGTGACCTTGCCCTGCACGATATTCAGCCCCAGTCGCAGGGCAGGGTCCTGTCGGCATGCCTCTTGCCAGCCGTGTTCGGCAAGGCGTAGCACATAGGGTGTTGTGATATTCGTCAGTGCGTAGGTAGAGGTGCGTGCGACCGCGCCGGGCATATTGCTTACGGCGTAATGCACCACGCCGTCCACCACATAGGTCGGCTCGCGGTGGGTGGTCGGGCGAATGGTCTCCGCCAGTCCGCCTTGGTCTACCGAGACATCCACCAGCACGGCGCCCGGCTTGAGGGTGGAAAGCATGTCGC
>NKPV01000317.1 GCA_002254605.1 Armatimonadetes bacterium JP3_11 | reverse complement strand
TGGAAGACCCGAACTACCCGTTCTCGTGGTTGGGTGCGCCTATCCAGCGTGACGATTCGGGCAAAACAGATACCTGGTAAGGTCTAATCGGTACGGCGGCGCCTCCACCGTCGTACCCCCCTCCTTGCTATGAGCGCACTCAAACCCCGTCAGGAGGCTTTTTATCGGCGCGTGGTGGCGTTGTACCGTGAAGCGGGGATGACGCCACCTTCACTGCGATCGGCTTCGCGCATCATCGGTGCGCCACCGGACGCCATTCGCGCCATGCTCCTAATCGGCATCGAGCGTGGCGAAATCGCCGATGCGGGGGAGGGGATTTACTTCGCGACGGAGATCTTACATCGCCTTGCCGAGCAGATTAAAGCGCTGCCTGCGCCGGTGAAGGTG
>NKPV01000318.1 GCA_002254605.1 Armatimonadetes bacterium JP3_11 | reverse complement strand
TGGAAGACCCGAACTACCCGTTCTCGTGGTTGGGTGCGCCTATCCAGCGTGACGATTCGGGCAAAACAGATACCTGGTAAGGTCTAATCGGTACGGCGGTGGATACACCGTCGTACCCCTTGCTATGAGTGCGCTCAAACCCCGTCAGGAGGTTTTTTATCGGCGTGTAGTGGCGTTGTACCGTGAAGCGGGGATGACGCCGCCCTCCGTGCGAGCGGCTTCGCGCATCATCGGTGCGCCACCAGACGCCATTCGCGCCATGCTCCAAATCGGCATCGAGCGCGGCGAAATCGCCGATGCGGGGGAGGGGATTTACTTCGCGACGGAGATCTTACATCGCCTTGCCGAGCAGATTAAAGCGCTGCCTGCGCCGGTGAAGGTG
>NKPV01000221.1 GCA_002254605.1 Armatimonadetes bacterium JP3_11 | reverse complement strand
GCAGGATCCAGCGTCGCTCGCGCGTGTAGAGGGTCAACGCGTTGCCGTCCGCCCGCAGCTTTTCGCTGCGTAGGCGCACCCCGTCGAAGAGGCGGTACTCCGCTTTGCGCAGGTAGCCCTCCAGGCGTGTCGCTTCCAAAAAATACTCGCGCCATCGGGCGGTAATCGCCTCGCCTTGCACCGTGTCGGACGCGCTGTCATAGTGCAACGCTTTGTGCGTCTCGAACTCGACGCGCTCTCCGGGTTGCCCGAACGCCGTCAGTGTCAGCAGTACCGTCGCCAGCCCAACCGCCCGCACGCGCGGGATTGTACCTGAAACGCTGCCCTGCGCTCCCTACCGCTATTCTCGCTCAGGAGCAGTAAGGAAGTTTTTCAAGAGGTGCATTCCCGCCTCGCTAAGGATCGATTCGGGATGGAACTGCACCCCTTCGATGGGGTACCGTTTGTGGCGCACGCCCATGATTTCGTGGTCGTCCTCGCTTTCGGCGGTGATTTCGAGGCAGTCGGGCAGGGTCGCTCGTTCGATCACCAGTGAGTGATAGCGGATCGCGCGCAGGGGGTTGGGGGCGCCGTGAAACACGCCTGCGTTGGTGTGGCGTATCAGCGACTCTTTGCCGTGCATAGGGCGTTGGGCGCGGATAATGTTGCCTCCGAACGCCGCGCCGATTGCCTGGTGTCCCAAACAGACGCCTAATATCGGAATTCTGCCCGCCGCCGCTTGAATCAACGGGATGCTAATGCCTGCTTCGTGGGGAGTGCAAGGACCCGGCGAAATCAGGATACGGTCGGGCTGTAGGGCAAGCGCTTGCTCGACGCTTATCTCGTTGTTGCGCACAACGGTCAACTCCGCACCTAACGCGCCGAGATACTGTACCAGGTTGTAAGTAAAGCTATCGTAGTTGTCGATCACTAAAACTCGCATAAGGCTCTCTCGTTGTTTAGATAGTCCGAGTATCCGTTTCGGGACATAGGCTGTTGGGCACGACGGGTCGTTGTCCCGATTAGGAATACAGAGTGCGTGTCAGGATATCGCTCAGTGCCTGCGCCGCGCGTTGGACAGTGGGCAAGGCGAGGTCGTAATCCATACGCACGGGTCCCATCAGCCCAATCACCCCGGCGGGGCAATTGCCGACATAGTAGCGCGTGCTGATAATTGCGCAGCAGTGCAGCGCTTCGATGGAGTTCTCCTCGCCGATAGTGATTTGGACGCCGTCGCTGTCGAGTTTCTGCAGCAGGCGGTAGAGCGTTTTGCGCTCTTCCAGCGCGCGCAGCACGCCCTCTAACTGATGCACCTCACGCTGGAACTCTGGCTGCTGGATTAGATAGACCACGCCCTCAAAGAGTAGCTCGCCTTCGGTGGCTTCTTGAGCTTGCTGTTGGACGGTGCGCAGCAGTAGGTTCAGCGTCTCGCGTTCGGCGGGCGACTCCATGGAGGGCGACTGTTCAGGGTCTAACCGCAGCACATGGCGCACGGTTTGTCCTTCTACCATCGACGCGAGGATGGCTTGGATGCGGTTCAGGGCGCGTTGTGTGGGCGCGTGCGCGAGATCGACGAGGCGATTGTCCACGGCGCCGTGTTCCAGAATCACCACCGAGAGCACGCGGCGCGGGCTGCATGGGGTGAGGACGCAGCGCAAGATTCGTATCGTCTCGTCGCGCGCGGTGGCGGCGAACGCGCTGTAGTGCGCCGCCTGCGCCAGCAGTCGGAGGGTGGCTTCGAGCAGCTCCGTCAGGCTCTCGCCCGGCTGGGGGAGGCGTTTGAGGTAGCTCTCGATGCGCAACGGGGTGGCATGCCCGATGAGGTGTTCCACATAGTACCGATAGCCACGCGTGGTAGGTACGCGCCCTGCACTGGTGTGGGGCTGCGTCAAGTAGCCGTATTCGGTCATCACCGCCATTTCGTTGCGCACGGTAGCGGGCTTCACGCCGAGCGCATAGCGCTCCACAATCGCCTGCGAACCGACCGGCTCGCTCGTGCGGATGTGTTCACGCGCCACCGCACGCAGAATCGCAGCTTTACGGGCATCCAGCACGCCAGACTCCGATGTCGCTCGTCTCCCCATAAGCCGTTCCCCTAATAATTGTACCACAGGGTCTTTTTTTTGAGGCGACGCAACCCGATACCAGCCCTTGGCTGCGTACGGATCAGGGACGGGCGAGGCTATCAAATCGAGCATCCTCCCACAGGGTACACTTTTGGCGATGGGTGTGCAGGCACGGCGAGCGGTGTACCCGGGCAGCTT
>NKPV01000219.1 GCA_002254605.1 Armatimonadetes bacterium JP3_11 | reverse complement strand
GAAAAACCAATAGCCCCCGAATCAAATCCTCTTATGATTGTTCATAAGAGGATTTGATTCGGGGGCTATTGGTTTTTCCCTTCACTAACTAATGCCTGCATCGCTGCTTGACGCATTACCGCCATAGGGGCGGGTTGCCCTGTCCAGCGTTCGAGCGCCAGCGCGCCCTGATGAATCAGCATGCCCAGCCCATCAATTGTCCTTATGCCACGCTTCTGTGCGTCTTGCAAGAATCGTGTGTGCAGGGGACGATACACCAAATCGCACGCCCACGCCGTGTCGGGGAGCGCTTCCCAATCCATCGGTGGGCTGGAGTCGGTGTTGGGCGTCATCCCCAGCGAGGTGCAGTTCACGATGCCATCCAATTGAGGGATTAGGGGGCGCAGCGCATCGGGGGTCATCGCGATCGGCGTCGCTTGGAACGCCTGCGCAAGCACAGCGGCACGTTCGGGAGTGCGGTTCGCAATCCATAGACGGCACTCCTGCTTGTGTAGGGCATATGCCACCGCCCGTGCTGCGCCCCCCGCGCCCAGAATCAGCACCGTCTGTCCTGCAGGTTCAATGCCCGCTTCATGCAGCGCCCGCAGGAAACCTTCGGCGTCGGTATTATCGCCGACCAGTCGCTCGCCCTCCCAAAATAGCGTGTTCACGGCGCCCATCTGCTGCGCAGCGTCGGTTAGGTGGTCCAGCAGCGGTATCACCGCCTCCTTATGCGGGATCGTCAAGTTCAGCCCCTGAATTCTCAGTCCGCGCATACCTGCAATCGCTTGCGGTAGAGTTTCAGGGGGTACTTCGAAAGCGAGGTAAACCCAGTTTAGTCCCAATGCCCGCAACGCGGCGTTGTGCATTGCCGGCGAGAGCGAATGGCGCACCGGATAGCCCAGCACGCCCGCGAGTTGGGTATGCGCGTCCAGTTGCCGATGGGGGCTCGGTTCGTGCATCAGCAGGAGTGTACCCTGTGGGAACCGCGCCCTACGGCTTGTCTGCCTTGTGCGGTTCGGGCAGCGTCCACGGCGGCTCCAATTTGCCCTGGGTGTCGCGCTGTAGGATGAGAATGCTCGGAACGCGCGTGCTGACATGCCCGTCGGCGTGCAGCACATTCACGCCTTTGCCATGGAAACTGCGCAGGTTATCGGGTTCCCAGCCTTTATCCTCACGCCGCCGCCACACCGCAAGGCGCACCACATAGCGGGAGTTCTCTGTCGGCTTGAGGAGAGCGTCTTCATAAGTGAGGGCAAAGCCGTCGTTGCCCCCCAGCAGCGGGTTTGGATCCAACGAGCCATACTGTCCCCCCGCGAGGCTATCGGCGATAAGAATGCTCAGCCCGGGGTTCGGTAAGTCTTCTAAACGCACGGCGGAGAGCGGCGCATAAAAACCATACGAGAGGGTGAGCGTCTTGCTGCTGTCGCGTGGATCGGTAATCACGGTGCTGCCCCCCGTCGGGTCAGCAGGGCACTTGAGGGCGCGTTGCAGATCGCGCTTCAAATAGCCACTGATACAGAGCACCCAGGTCAACGGTCGCCCTGCGGAATCGGTCTGCGGCGAGCCGTCGGGGTGCGCGTAGTATGCCAGCGGCAGTGTATTCCCGTAGTCCAACTGATACAGATTAATCGCGGTAGCGATGTCTTTGAGGTTCGACTGGCAGTCGGCGGTGCGTTTGATGTCAACCAGTTGGCGATAGAGCGGGATTAGAATTGCCACCACGGCAAGCACTGCGACAGCGATGGCTATTTTTTCCAGTTGTGTGAGTCCGTAGCGGTTCATCGGGCGTAAGAGTAGGTGTCGGTATCCCAGAAGCCAAGTTCTCGGATGAGTTGTGTGGCTTCTTCGCGTTTCACGATGAGGCTTGTGCCGATGCCGTCGCGCACGGGCAGGGTCTCGGTACGAATTTGCTCGTCGCGCAGTTGGCGTGCGAACAGGGCAAGTGCAAGGAGTTGCTCAAACTCCATCGTAGTGCGCGTATGGCGCAGTCCCGCCGCCAGCACCTGCGGGGCGCGCATCCATACATTGGGATTCTTCAGCCGCTCCTTCACAGCACGCAGAAACTTCTGCTGACGCTCGATGCGGTGGAAGTCGCTGTCGGTATGTCGGTATCGCACATAGCCCAGTGCCTGCTTGCCATTCAGGTGCTGCACACCGGGCTGCAGGTCTACATGCAGGTCGCCCCAGTTATCATGATAGCGCATGCGTTTCTCGACCTCAATCGTAACCCCGCCCAGCGCATCGATGGCTTCCTCGAAGGCTTTGTAGCTGACAATCACCACCTCGTCGATGGATAGGT
>NKPV01000083.1 GCA_002254605.1 Armatimonadetes bacterium JP3_11 | reverse complement strand
GATGTGGCGGCGGACCGGGTCAGTGCGAAGGCGATGCGGACGGCGATGGGGATGTTGATGACGCTGACCTGTTGTTTGTGCTGTTCAACTTCGGCTGCTCCGGCTTCGGCTGCCAGGGCGATGTGGACAGCAGCGGCGGCGTTGATGACGCCGACCTGTTGATTGTGCTGTTCAACTTCGGCTGCGGTTCGTAAGCCCTCACCCCCTATCCCCCTCTCCCACCGCGTGGGGGAGGGGGGACGCTTGCGTCTCCTAAATCAGGTATACTGCATATTTAGGAGGCGCAAGATATGGAGGTCAAACTGATCCCGATCGACCAGATTGTGGAAGACCCTGACCAGCCCCGCCGAGGCTACGACGAGGAGAGCCTGCACGGACTGGCGGAAAGCATTCGCCGTTATGGACTAATTAACCCCATCACCGTGCGCTTATTGCCCGATGGCGAAACCTATCAGATTGTCACGGGCGAGCGACGCTGGCGTGCTGCGCAACTGGCTGGCATGACCGAAATCCCCTGCATCGTGAAGCAGATTGACGCCAACGCCGTGACCACCGAGCAACTGATTGAGAACCTGCAACGCGAAGACCTCGCGCCGATTGACAAAGCCCGCGCCCTGAAAACTCTCAAAGAGAGCCGCCGCCTGACCAATCGCGAACTCGCGCAGATGTTAGGTTTGAGCGAACGCACCATCGGCATCTGGCTCGGACTACTGGAACTACCGGAAGAGGTGGGGGAGCAGGTGATTGCTGTGAGCGGACGACCCCCTGCTGGGAGCATCACCGAGAGCCACGCCCGCAGCCTACTCGAACTGGATGACCCCGACCTGCAGACCCGCGTCGCCGAGAAAATCCGCGATGAGGAACTCACCAGTGACGAGACTTCCGCGCTCGTGCGTGCGTTGCGCGACGAACCCGACCGCGCCGAAGAGATTCTGGAACAACCCGCCGAAGCCGTGCTGGCATCCTCCGAGGTACGCGGTCCTGCGCTGGAAGTGCGCCGATTCCGCCGCTATCTGGAAGGGCTCGATGTGTCCGCGCTCCATCCCAGCCATCTGCAACCGCTGGAAGAGGAACTCGAACTATTGCTGGAGGTGATTGCGGAGCAACTGCAAAACATTCGTGCGGAGGTCGGATGACCATCATCGCGATCGACGGACCCGCGGGGTCAGGCAAAAGCACTTTGGCAAAAAACCTTGCACGCGCGCTGGGGTTCGTGTTTCTGGATACGGGAGCGATGTACCGCGCACTGGCGCTGGCAGCCCAACGCGCCGGGATCGCCCCCGACGACGAAGCCCGCCTCACCGAACTCGCGCACCAGATTACTCTCCGATTCGTCGCGCAAAACGACTCGCAGCGCGTGTTGCTGGGCGATGAGGATGTCTCCGACGCTATCCGCACTCCCGAAATCAGCGACTTAGCCTCGCGAATCTCGGTCTATTCGGGCGTGCGGCGCGCGATGGTCGCCTTGCAGCGCGCCCTCGCCGCTCAAGCGCACGGCGTGGTGGCAGAAGGGCGCGACACCACCACCGTTGTGTTCCCCAACGCCACCCTCAAAATCTATCTGGACGCCTCGCCGCAAGAGCGCGCCCGCCGACGCCAACACCAACTGCAGCTGCAGGGCATCGAGGAACCCTACGAAAAGGTGCTTCAGGAAATCTTGGAGCGCGACGCCCGCGACCTCGCCCGCGCCGACTCCCCCCTACGTATCGCTCCCGACGCCGTCGTGGTGCAAAATGACGGTTGGACGAAAGAGCAGACTTTTGAGCATGTGCTCGCCCTTTGTCGGGAACGGTTGGGGCAGGCGTGAGGTACACTTTTCCCCAATATGCCCGTCATCGAGAGCCACATCCGTACAAACGATGCCGAGTTTCGCGAAAACCGAGCGTATTACGAAGCGCTGTTGAAGCAGTATCGTGAGGCGTTGGCGTGGGCGCAAGCGGGCGGCGGCGCGGATGCCCTCGCCAAACATCGCGCCCGCAAGAAACTGACCGCACGCGAGCGCATCGACGCGCTGATCGACCCGAACACCCCCTTCCTGGAACTCGCGCCCTTAGCCGCCTACGGCATGTACCACAACGAAGCCCCATGCGCCGGCATTGTGGCAGGCGTGGGCGTCGTGCACGGTAAAGAGTGCATGGTGGTCGCCAACGACGCCACCGTCAAAGGCGGAACCTACTTCCCCATCACGGTCAAGAAGCACCTGCGCGCCCAAGAAATCGCTTTAGAGAACCGCTTGCCCTGTATTTATATGGTCGATTCGGGGGGCGCATTTCTGCCCTTGCAAGCCGAAGTGTTTCCCGACCGCGACCATTTCGGGCGTATCTTTTACAATCAGGCGCGGATGTCGGCGCTGGGCATCCCCCAAATCGCCATCGTGATGGGTTCCTGCACGGCGGGCGGCGCGTATGTGCCCGCGATGAGCGACCAGACGATTATCGTGAAGCAGCAGGGCACCATCTTTCTGGGCGGTCCACCCCTGGTCAAAGCCGCCACAGGCGAGGTTGTCAGCGCGGAGGAACTGGGCGGCGCCGAAGTGCATACGCGAATCTCAGGCGTCGCCGACTACTTCGCCGAAGACGACCTCCACGCCATCCAGATCGCTCGCGACATCGTGGCGAACCTCAATATCCGTAAAGAGATTCCCGCCGACCTCCAGCCCCCCGAAGACCCCCTGTACGACCCAACCGAAATTTACGGTATCCTCCCGCGCGACCTGCGCCAACCCTTCGAAGTGCGCGAGGTCATCGCCCGCATTGTGGACGGCAGTAGGTTTCTGGAGTTCAAGGCACGGTATGGGCAAACGCTGGTATGCGGGTTCGCTCACATTCACGGATTCCCCGTCGGGATTATCGCCAACAACGGTATCCTGTTCTCCGAGAGCGCACTCAAAGGGGCGCACTTTATCGAGCTCTGTTGCCAGCGCCGTATCCCGATTGTGTTCCTGCAGAACATCACAGGCTTCATGGTCGGCAAAAAATACGAAAACGAAGGCATCGCCAAGCACGGCGCGAAGATGGTGACCGCCGTGGCGAACGCGGAAGTGCCCAAGTTCACCGTGATTATCGGCGGCTCCTACGGCGCAGGCAACTACGCAATGTGCGGGCGCGCCTATCAGCCCCGCTGGCTCTGGATGTACCCCAACGCGCGAATCGCCGTCATGGGGGGCGAACAGGCAGCCAATGTGCTGCTGACCGTCAAACTCGACCAACTCGCCGCCAAGGGGCAAACGATGACCGAAGAGGAACAGACAGCGTTCAAGCAACCTATCTTGGACAAGTACGCCGAAGAGAGCAGCGCGTTCTATAGCACCGCCCGCCTGTGGGACGACGGGATTATCGACCCTGCCGACACGCGCACCGTGTTGGCGCTGGCAATCAGCGCCGCCTACAACGCGCCTATCCCCGACACGAAGTTCGGCGTGTTCCGAATGTGACGCCTGTCCGCCCCAAAACCCCACTCCTCGTAACTTTATAGAACGGTTGAGCCCGTTCGCATGGAAGAACTCACTGACGGAGGCTTCCATGCGAATAGGGGCGGCACTCTTGGGGTGGCTAATGGGCGTGGTAATCTGGGCGCAGCCGATCACACACGCGCCCATCGCGTACGACCGTGAACGCGACGCCTACTATATCGCGAACGAGCTGGTGGTGGGGCTGGAGCCATACGCACCCACAGCACTGGCGCAGCAAGCGATGCTCTGGGTGGGCGAACTCTACGATATGCAGACGCCCCTCCATGCAGGCGTGGTGCGCCTCGACGCCCGACTCGACCCCGAAAGCGTGCGTGCGTTCTTAGAGTCGCTCCCGGGCGTGCGCTATGTGGAGCGGAACTACCTCGCGTTTGCATGCAACAATCCCAACGACCCGCTGTTCCCGCAGCAGTGGGGGCTTGTCCGCATCCAAGCCCCGCAAGCATGGGCGAACTGGCGCCCCCAACGCGCCGTCTATATCGCGATTGTAGACACGGGTATCGACGCCACCCATCCTGACCTGTCTCAGAAGGTGCGCCGTTTCAGCAGCGGCGCCATCTACGGCTACAATGCGATTCTGAACAACGCGCATACGCACGATGGGCATGGGCACGGCACGCACTGCGCTGGCATCGCTGCGGCGCATACGCAGAACGGTATCGGAATCGCCGGCGTTGCCGCATGGAACCCAAGCCTGGAGAACACCCATACCGCGGTACAACTGATGCCCGTCAAAGTACTCAACGATCAGGGCTACGGGAGCTTCGCCGACATCGCGCGGGGCATCCTGTGGGCGGTGGATAACGGCGCGCACATCGTTAGCCTCAGCTTAGGCGGTACCGCAGGCACGCAACAACTACAAGACGCCGTAAACTACGCTTGGAACCGAGGCTGCCTCGTCGTCGCTGCGGCGGGCAACAACGGAACCAATGCGCCATTTTATCCTGCGTATTACGAGAATGTCCTCGCCGTTGCGGCGACAGACCCCACTGATACGCTGACCTCATTCTCCCAATACGGCGCCTGGGTCGACATCGCCGCACCGGGGCAGGCGATTCTGTCCACCGTGCCCAGCGGTGGCTACGATGCGTGGAGCGGCACCTCGATGGCGTGTCCCCATGTAGCGGGCGCTGCGGCGCTCATCTGGTCGCACGCGCCGAGCCTCAGCAACCAACAGCTGCGCCAAGTTCTCGAAAACAACGCCGACCCATGCCAGCCCTACTGGTTCGGCGGAATCGGCGAGGGCAAGGGACGGCTGAACCTACACCGCGCGCTTCAAGCGGCAATCCAGCTGGACACCACGCCCTCGATAAGCCAGCTCACGCTGAGCCACTCCAGCGTGCATGGAGGCGGCGTGGTGCGCGGCACGGTGACCCTCAACCGTGCCGCGGGTGCAGAGGGCGTCGCCGTGCAACTCAGCAGCAGCAACCCCAGCCTCGCATGGTGCGCCGCCTCAATCACCATACCGCCAGGGCAGACCACAGGCGCGTTCGATATCTTCACCAGCGCAAGCGGAGGCGGCAGCGCCATCATCACGGCTTCCGCAGGCGGTGTCTCGCGCACAGCGACGCTGCAAGTGGTCTCGTCGTTCCGAGTGCAGTCGGTCAGCCTTGCCCCCAGTACCGTCACGGGAGGGTGGGCGTCTACGCTTACCGTGCGCCTCACCCAACCTGCGCCTAATGGCGGTGTGCAGGTACAACTGAGCAGCACCCATCCCGCCGTCGCCCCGACGCCTGCCAGTCTCACCATTCCCGCAGGGCAGACCAGCGCCAGCGTGCGCGTCAATACAACACCCGTCTCCAACCGCATCGCGGTAAGCCTTACCGCCGCGCTGAACGGCTCGAGCGTCAGCGGAACACTCACAGTCAATCCGCCTGCGCCTATCGCGTTCACAATCGCGCCCGCAGCGGTCTCGGGAGGACGCACCGCGACGGCGACCGTTGTCTTGAACGCCAACGCGCCTTCGGGCGGACTCTGGCTGCGGGTCAGCAACGATAACCCCAGTCGTGTCTGGACGCCCGCCAGCGTCTATGTGCGTCCAGGGACACGCACGGTGCAGTTCACTCTCTACACCTACTCCGGATATGGCGCGGCGAATGTGACGGTTACCGTCGCAACGGAGGGCGGTTCCCGCTCGGCGACGCTGAGAGTGCGCTAAGTGATTCACGGGGACAGGGTACAATTCATTCTATGCGCAAAGCGCTCACCATCGCAGGCTCCGATTCGGGCGGCGGCGCCGGCATTCAGGCGGATTTGAAAACCTTCGCCGCACTCGGCGTGTACGGCAGCAGCGCAATCACCGCCCTCACCGCCCAAAACACCGTCGGCGTGCAGGCAATCTATCCCGTAGACCCCGAATTCGTCGGGCAGCAGATCGATTCGGTGATGAGCGACATCGGCGCGGACGCCGCCAAAACGGGCATGCTCTTCAGCGCCGCGATTATTCAAACCGTCGCCGAGCGCGTACGCCGATGGCGCATCGAAAAACTGGTCGTAGACCCCGTGATGGTGGCGAAAAGCGGCGACCGCCTGCTCCAAGAGGAGGCGATTGATGCCCTCAAGCAATATCTCCTGCCGTTGGCGTATGTCGTGACGCCCAACCTCGGCGAGGCAAGCGTGTTGGCAGGCTTCCCCGTGAACGAGAAACCCGCGATGCAGGAAGCCGCACGCGCCATCCACGCGCTGGGCGCGAAAATCGTCGTCGTCAAAGGCGGACACCTGACCGACTGCGCCGATGACTTAGTCTATGACGGCGACACGATGCACTGGCTCCCCGCCGAACACATCGACACCCCCCACACCCACGGTACAGGCTGTACCTTCTCCGCGGCGATTGCGGCGTATTTAGCGAAAGGCGACGCGCCGAGAGACGCCATCGCCCGCGCGAAACACTACCTCACCGCCGCGCTCCGCGCCGCCCAACCCATCGGCGCAGGACACAGCCCAGTACACCACTTCCACCCCTACTACGCTTGGGAGAGTTCGTAAAAACAGCCGCCTTATAACACCCGTTCATGGCTCTCCGTCAACAAGCGCCACAACACCCCAACAGGTACAATACATCAGGTGACCATCAATGGCAGCGGTTGCACAAACGCTCAAGCAGAAGGAAATAAGTTGGGACGAATATCTCAGCCTGCCGCTCACGCGCTACGAGATTGTGGATGGCGAGGTGATCGAAATGCCCACACCAACTTTGAAACATCAGCGCACAGTGATGAGACTCGGCTTGAAAATTGGCGATTTCCTCAAAGCGAAGCAGCTGGGCGAGTTGTTTCCTGCCCCCTACGATTTCGTCATTCGGCGTCAGCCGTTGCGCACCCGCCAACCCGACCTGTTCTACATCTCGTATCAGCGCGTGGGTGATCTAAACGCCTTGATGGAGCAGCCACGCTTGGAAATCCCGCCCGACCTCGTGATTGAGGTGCTTTCTCCCTCCGACACCTACAGCGCGTGGCGCGATAAACTCCACGATTACCACGCGCTGGGGGTCCCCGAGGTGTGGGTGGTCGATCCCGAAACGCAAGAGGTGGAGGTACTCGTCCGCGAGGAGCGCAGCTACCGCTCGCTGGGTTGGTTCACCGGCGACGAGCCTATCCCCTCCCAAGTGCTGCCCGAACTGCCACTCACCCCGCGAGCCATTTTTGAGGAGTGAGGCTTTACTTACCGATCGCTGATGCCCATCGCTATTGACTAATCACTCTTTAGTATAATCATACAGTAAGAACACAATCAACCCTACGATTCGGTGTTGTCAAGGAGAAGCAATGATGGGGCTATTCTTAGACATTCAGACCCTGGAAAACTGGCTGTGGGACGCCGCCTGCGCGATTCGGGGACCCGTGGACGCGCCCAAGTTCAAAGATTACATCCTGCCGCTGGTGTTCCTCAAGCGGTTATCCGATGTGTATGACGACGAACGGCAACGCTTAGCCCAAGAGTACGGGGGCATGCCGGTCGTGGAGCAGATTATCCAGCAGGAGCTTGCCGAAGGCGCGATTGCCGCAGGCAGGGGCGTGGTGCGGTTTTTTATCCCCGAGGCGGCGCGCTGGACAAACATCCGCCGACAAACCACAGGGCTGGGGCAGTATCTCACCGACGCCGTGCGCGCGGTGGCTCGGGAGAACCCCCACCTGTCGGGTGTGATCGACATGGTGGACTTTAACGCGACGGCTGCGGGTCAGCGCATCGTACCCGATGAGTACCTGGCAAAGCTGATCGATGTCCTTTCACGCCATCGGCTCGGGCTGAACGATGTGGAGCCGGATATTCTGGGGCGCGCCTACGAGTACCTGCTGCGCAAATTCGCCGAGGGGCAGGGGCAAAGCGCAGGCGAGTTCTACACCCCACGCGAGGTGGCTATCCTGATGGCGCGCCTCTTGGAACCACAGCCGGGCATGACCGTCTACGACCCCACCTGCGGCTCTGGAGGGCTGCTTATCAAGTGCCACCTGCGCCTGCTGGAGACCCACGGTGTCCGAGAAAACGGACAGCTCACCCTGCCGCCTCAACACGCCCCGCTGCGACTCTACGGACAGGAGATTAACCCCTCCACCTTCGCCATGGCGCGTATGAACGCCATCATCCACGATCTGGAAGCGGACATCCGCATCGGCGATACCATGCGCCAGCCCGCCTTCCGCGAACCCAGCGGACGCCTGATGCGATTTGACCTCGTCGTGGCGAACCCGATGTGGAACCAGAGCTTCCCGATGAATCTCTATGAGAACGACCCATACGACCGCTTCCCCTTCGGCGCGCCGCCCACCTCCAGCGCGGACTGGGGCTGGATGCAGCATATGCTCGCCTCGCTGAGCGACACGGGACGCATGGCGGTGGTGCTGGATACCGGCGCCGTGAGCCGCGGCAGTGGCAACCAAGGCTCCAACCGCGAGCGCGACATCCGCAAAGCCTTCGTGGAACGCGACCTCATCGAGGCGGTGATCCTGCTTCCCGAAAACCTCTTCTACAACACCACCGCGCCGGGCGTGATTATCCTCGTCAACCGCCGCAAGCGACACCCCCGCGAAATCCTGCTCATCAACGCCAGCCAACTCTTCGCAAAAGGCAGACCGAAAAACTACCTCGATGCGACGCATATCGACGCCATCGTCGACCTGTATCGTTGCTGGGAGGCGCGCGAGGGGCTGTCCGCCCTGATTACCCAAGACGAAGCCGCTCGGAACGACTACAACCTGTCCCCCAGTCGCTATGTAAGCACGAACCATAAAGAGGAGACGCTGCCCTTGGAAGAGGCGATCGTGCTGCTACGCGAAGCGGAAGAGGAGCGCGCCCAAGCCGACCATGCACTGCGAGGGGTGCTGAAAACCTTAGGGTTTGAGGTATAGCGATGGCGGTACAGGTTCCAACAGAAGGTCAAACGGTAGAGTGGAAACGCGAATGGACGGAGCGCGCCCTGGAGGACCTGGCGGCTTTCGCGAACACCGATGGGGGCACGCTCTGGATTGGCATTCAGAACGATGGTACTGTCGTGGGCGCACAGACCGATGACCGCGAAATCCAACGCATCACCAATCAAATCGCCGCGCATCTGGGGATTACGCCCGCGGTGGAAATCGTATCGATGCACGGTCGTCCCGTGATTCGCATCACGGTGGAACCCGCCGCGCATCTGGTCGCCTATCGGGGGCGTTATCTGCGTCGGGTCGGCTCCACGAACCGTGACTTCGCCCAAGACGAACTGGCGCGCCATGTCATGCAACGCTTGGGACTCCACTGGGACGGTCTCGTCAGCGAGTGGGGGCTTGAGTATCTGGATGCGGAGGCGCTGCGCCATTTCGCACGCCTCGCCCGCGACAGGTTGCCCTATATCGACCCGCAATATCCCCAGGCGACCTTGCAAAACCTGGGGCTTATCCGTGACGGGAAACTTACCAACGCAGCGGTGCTGCTCTTCGCCCAGAACCCGCAACGCCTGTACCCGCTGGCGCAGGTGCGCATCGGGTTGTTCCGAGACAACCAGATACTGGACAGCCACGACTTCCGAGGCACTCTCTGGCAACAGCTGGAGGG
>NKPV01000102.1 GCA_002254605.1 Armatimonadetes bacterium JP3_11 | reverse complement strand
GTGCGGTTGTGCCCACGCGCGAGTGGCAACAGATGTACCGCGAGGCGTGGCGATTGCAGCGCGAGTTCTTCTGGAGTGCGGATATGTCGGGCGTCGACTGGCAAAAAGTGTACGACCGCTACTACCCCCTGCTGGAGCGTGTCGCCACGCGCAGCGAGTTCTCCGATTTAATGTGGGAGATGCAGGGCGAGTTGGGCACTTCACACTGCTACGAGTTCGGCGGTGACTATCGCCAGCCCCCACAGTATAGCGTTGGCTTCCTCGGCGCGGAGTTCGAATGGGACGAAGCGGCGCAAGGTTATCGCATTGTGCGCATTTTGCAGGGCGACCCGTGGCTCGAAGACGCCGACTCGCCTTTGAACGAGCCGGGCGTAAATGCGCAAGTCGGGGAGGTGCTTCTGGCGATTAATGGCAGGAGGCTTAGCCAAGTGTTTACTCCGGGTGAAGCGCTCCTCCACCTTGCGGGGACCCCTGTGGAACTCACCCTGCGCAACGCCAACGGCGAGACACGCACCGTACTAACGAAAACGCTCAGCGACGAGTCCCGATTGCGCTATCGCGACTGGGTGCGCCGCAATCGCGAGTATGTTCACGCCAAAACCAACGGTCAAGTGGGCTATGTCCACATTCCCGATATGGGCAGTTGGGGCTTTTCGGAGTTCCATCGGGGTTATCTGGCGGAGATTGCTCGCCCTGCGTTGATTGTGGATGTGCGGGCAAACGGGGGCGGCATCGTCTCGCCCCTATTGCTGGAAAAACTTGCCCGAAAGCGACTGGGCTACGATGTGCCGCGCTGGGGCAAACCCGTGCCCTACCCGTATGACTCGGTAATGGGTCCGATTGTCGCCATCACGGACGAACGGGCAGGCTCCGACGGCGATATGTTCAGCCATGCTTTTAAGCTCATGAAAATCGGCGTGCTGATTGGTAAGCGCACCTGGGGCGGCGTGATCGGCATCTGGCCCAAGTCCGTATTTGTCGATCAGGGTTTGACGACGCAGCCAGAGTACGCCTTCTGGTTCTATGATGTGGGCTGGAGTGTGGAGAACTACGGCACGGACCCCGACATTGAAGTGGACTATGCGCCCCAGGATTACGCAGCGGGGCGCGATCCCCAGCTGGATTGCGCCATTGCGGAGATTCTGAAGCAGATGGAGGCGAACCCACCCCGCTTGCCCGATTTCGAACCGCGCCCGAAGCTGCCGTTGCCGAGTGGGCTAAGCAAAAGGTAGGTTAGCGCCCCACTTCCTGGATCTCGTAGCACTCGATGCGGTCGCCTTCCTGGTAGTCGGTGAACCCTTCCAGTGTGAGCCCGCATTCGTAGCCGGCAGCGATTTCGCGCCGGTCTTCCTTGAGGTGGCGCAGCGTGCTGATTTTGCTCTCGTGGATGACTTCGCCGTTTCGAATCAGGCGCGCGGGGGCGTTGCGCACAATCTTACCGTCCAGCACATAGCATCCTGCCACCACGATCCCGCGCGAGAGTTTGAACACGGCACGCACTTCGGCTGTTCCCAGAGTGACCTCTTTGAATTCTGGCTCCAGCAGCCCGTGCAGGGCTTTCTCTACCTCTTCCAGCAGTTCGTAGATGATACGGTAGACGCGCACATCCACGCGGCTGGCTTTCGCTTTCGTTTGGGCGTTGCTTTCCACTTTCACATTGAAGCCCAATACGACCGCATCGGCGGCGATCGCGAAATCGATATCGGCTTCGCTGATGTTGCCCACATTCGCGTTGATGATTTTGAGTTCCACGCCTTCGGGCTTCTTCAGTTTCAGCAGGGCATCGCGGATGGCTTCCACCGAGCCATAGGTGTCGGCTTTGAGGATGATACTGAGCGTTTTGGTTTCACCCGCCTGCATCTGCTGGAACAGTTCCGCGAGGTTCACGCGGCGGGTCGGGCGTTGGATATCGGGGCGTTTTTCGGCTTCGAGTCGTTCTTCTACAATCTCTCGGGCGCGGGCTTCGCTCTCTACGCGCTCCACTTTGTCGCCGGCGATGGGCACCTCGTTCAGCCCCATCACCTCAACGGGAGTGGAAGGTGTTGCGCTATCGACCGATTTGCCCGTATGGTCGAACATGGCGCGGATTTTGCCCCAAGTTTTGCCAACGACCAGAATATCCCCGCGCTTGAGCGTGCCCTGTTGCACCAAAATGGTCGCCAAGGGACCGCGTCCCTTATCCAACTTCGCCTCGATAACGGCGCCTTGCAGTTCGGCTTTCGGGTCGGCTTTCAACTCCGCCAGTTCCGCCACCAGCAAAATCATTTCGAGCAGGGTGTCCACTCCCTCGCCCGTGATAGCGGAGACAGGCACGCAGATGGTATCGCCGCCCCACGCTTCAGGGATCAGTTCATACTGTGTGAGTTGTTGCATGACGCGATCGGGGTTCGCTTCTGGTTTATCGATTTTATTGATAGCGACGATGATGGGCACTTTGGCGTTTTTGGCGTGGTTGATGGCTTCCACGGTTTGCGGCATGATGCCGTCGTCCGCGGCGACGACCAGCACCACGATGTCGGTCACCTGCGCGCCGCGGGCGCGCATGGCGGTGAACGCTTCGTGTCCGGGGGTATCCAAGAAAGTGATGAGCTTCCCGTTCACTTCTGCTTGATAGGCGCCGATATGCTGCGTAATCCCGCCGAATTCGCGTTCGGCAACGCGCGTTTTACGGATATAGTCCAACAAACTGGTTTTGCCGTGGTCGACATGCCCCATAATCGTCACGACGGGTGGGCGCGGCTGGGGTCCTGTCACAGCGACTTTGGTGGGGGTTGAGACGGTGGGCTGCGGCGTCTCCCACTGAACGGTAAGCCCGAAATCGGCGGCGACTTTTTCAGCGAGTTCGGGGTCTACTTTCTGCACAGGCGTGAGCAGCTTACCGTGTTTGGTCATGATATGTCGTTGGAGTTCGGTGGGCGAGCGTTCCATCACATCAGCAAGTTCGCGCACCGTCAGCTCGCGCGGGAGCACCAGCGTCTTCAGGTCGCCTACCATCTCCTGCGCCATCTCTTTGACGACCTGCGCCGTCTCCTCATCTAAGCCTTGCTGCGCTTCTTTCTCGCTCACGCCCAGCTGCACCAAAATCTCCTTCAGGCGCGCGGCGGAGACACCTAACTCTGCAGCTAAATCCCGTACCGTTATTTTCGTTTTCGCCATCGGCTCTCAACCCCTCATCAAGGCTGGGAAAGATTATACCTGAACGAACACCTTACGATTCTACAGGTTCTAATGCAAGTCGCGCCGTTCCCGTGGAAATTACCCCCGCAAACGCTGCATATAGCAGGAATACGATTGAAAAGGGCGAATCACCCAGCTATGCGTATCATAACCTCTCCGTTGGCGTTTTTGATAGGCGCATTTGTGTTGTTGACTGGCGCAGCCGTTGCGCTCCAACAAGCGAACCACCTGAGTGAACAAGAAATCAAAGACGGCTGGAAACTGCTGTTCGACGGCGAAAGCCTCAAGGGGTGGACGGTCGCCGGCGTGGACGGCTCTTGGGTCGTGGAAGACGGAACACTTCACTGCACGGGCAAGGGGGGCGGGGGCATGATTTATGCCGACGGTGTCTACAAGAACTTTGAACTCAAACTCGATTTCAAAGTGTCTCCTAAAGGCAACAGTGGCGTGTTCCTGCGCGTATGGGACAAGAACGATCCCGTGAACACCGGCATCGAAGTTCAGGTGCTGGATAGCTACGGCAAGGAACAGCCCAGCAAGCACGACTGTGGCGCGATTTACGACATTCAAGCGCCCAGTAAAAACGCCGTCAAACCTGCAGGCGAATGGAACACCTACCATATCATTTGCAAAGACAACCTAATCGTGGTGTATCTGAACGGCGAGAAGGTGAACGAGGTTGACCTCAGCCGTTGGACGGAAGCAGGACGCAATCCCGATGGCACACCCAACAAGTTCAAGTACGCTTATAACACGATGACTCGCCCCGGCTATATCGCGCTTCAAAATCACGGGAACCCGATATGGTATCGCAACATCAAACTCAAGCCCCTGGACTGAGCGCGGTCAGGTCGGCGTCCGCATTAGCAGCCCCGAACTACGCCGAGCGGCGCGCCCGACTGCGCCAGCATGTCTTCGGGGGCAAACAACCGCCTGATGCCGTGCTGATTAATAACCCCGCGAACTTGTACTACCTAACGGGTTTCACTGGTTCGTTTGGCGCCCTGCTACTTACCCCCGATACGGAGCGGTTCCTGACAGGGGGAATCTATGCAACGCAGGCGCAAAGCGAGGTGTCGGACATTCCCATCGTGTTGAATCCGACGCTCAAGGAGTTCAACGCAACACTGAGCGAGGTTGTGCGCGAGTTAGGCGTGCGGAAATTGGGCGTGGAAAGCGGGAACTCTGTGGCGGGGGTGCAAGGGTTGCGCAAGGCAGCCCGTAAGGTAGGCGTGCGCGTGCTGCCCATCGGCGCACCCGTAGAAAAGCTGCGACGGGTGAAAGACGCGTACGAGATTGCCCGCGTGCGCGCGGCGGCTGCCCTCGCCGATGCGACTTTTCAACACATCCAGCGACTGTTTCAGCCCGAAGTCGCCGAATGGGACATCGCGATGGAGATCGACTTCTACATGCGTCGCCAAGGCGCGTATCCCGCCTTTGACACTATCGCCGTATCGGGCGAGCGTACCGCGTTGCCCCACGGCAAGCCCACCGAGCGACGGTTGCAAAAAGGTGATTTCGTGACGGTGGACTTCGGCGCCAAACTCAACGGCTACTGCTCTGACCTCACGCGCACGGTGGTCGTTGGCAAAGCCAGCGCGGAACAGCGTAAACTCTATTACGCGGTGCTGGAGGCGTTAGAGCGGTGCATCGCTGCCATCAAGCCCGGCAAGCAGGGCAAACAGATAGATTCGCTTGCACGCAGGGTGTTGGAAAAACACGGTCTGGCAGACTACTTCGGGCACAGCGTGGGACACTCGCTGGGCATCTTGGTACACGATGGCTCGGGGCTATCGTTCCGCGATAAGGCGCCTTTGGAAGCGGGCATGGTGCTTACGGTGGAGCCGGGCGTCTATGTGCCGGGTTTTGGGGGCGTACGCATCGAGCAGGATGTGGTGGTCACAGAGACGGGCTGTGAGGTGCTGACCCACGCGCCTGTGGAACTAATGGAGTGTGCAGGGTAGCACCTTTAGAGACTGCCTCTTGGAGGTACTATTGCCTCCCCGTTATAGTAAGCAGTTGGTGCAACGGCATTTCTGCCGTTGCACCAACTACTTTGGGATTATGCTTTCACTTGTTCTGCTTGGCGTTGCGCTTCTTGCACATCGACCTGCACGCCGGGTCCCATCGTGCTGGAGAGGGTGATTTTCTGCAGATAGCGTCCCTTCGAAGATGCGGGCTTCGCTTTGAGCAGCGCGTTGAGGGCGACCATCATGTTCTCCAGCAGCTGCTCCTCGCTAAAGGAGGCGCGTCCGATGGGCATGTGGACGATTCCCGCCTTGTCCACGCGGTATTCTACGCGCGAGGCTTGTTTAATTTCTTCCACCACTTTGGCGGGGTTGGGCGAGACCGTGCCCGATTTCGGGTTGGGCATGCGCGCCTTCAGCACGGCGCCGATACGGCTGATAATGGGCATCATATCTTGACCTGCGACGATGAGGTCGAAGTTCTTCCAGCCTTTCCAGCCTTTTTGGATCTGTTCCACGATATCTTCCGCGCCGACCATATCTGCGCCTGCGGCGCGTGCTGCGTCTGCCTGTTCTCCTTTGGCAAACACCAGCACCTTCTGCTTTTTGCCCGTGCCGTGTGGCAGGTTCACCACACCGCGCACCATCTGGTCGCTCTTGCGCGGGTCGACGCCCAAGTTCACCGCCATATCGACGGCTTCATCGAACTTGGCGGTAGCGGTCTGTTTTACTTTGCGAATCGCTTCGATCGGCGAGTAGGTCTGTTGTCCATTACCGATTGCCTTTACCGCTTCCAAATAGCGGTTGCTGTGTCGCTGTTTTTTTGCTATCTTGCGTCCTCTCATGCGTGCCTCCTGTGGTCATAGCGGAGCGTTCGCCCCTGCCACAGCACCGATTATACCCGTTCGCGGCGCATTGGCGCGAAGCCTGCCGGAACGGTCCGTGCTTTGGGGGGGTCTAATCCACAATTTCGACGCCCATCGAGCGGGCTGTGCCTGCGATGATTCGCATCGCTGCTTCGATATCGTTGGCGTTCAGGTCGGGCATTTTGCGCTCGGCGATTTCACGCAACTGTTGGCGTGTGATTTTGCCGACCTTGTTGCGCAGGGGGTTCGCCGAACCGGACTGAATACCCGCCGCCTGCCGAATCAGGTCCGACGCCAGTGGCTGCTTCACGACGAAAGTGAAGGTGCGGTCTTTGTAGACCGTGATCTCCACAGGCAGCGTGGAGCCTTTCTGGCTGGCAGTGCGCTCGTTGAACGCCTTCACAAATTCCATAATGTTGACGCCTGCTTGACCCAGCGCTGGACCCACGGGGGGCGCAGGCGTGGCTGCGCCTGCAGGCAAGTTCAACTTCACCACAGTGAGTACTTCTTTTGCCATAACCGATGCCTCCTACGAGATTTTCTCTACCTGGTCTACTTCCAGCTCCACGGGCGTCTCGCGCCCGAAAATGTTGATGAGAATTTTCACCTTGCTGCGTTCTGCGTCAACGCTCTCGACCTTACCGTTGAAGTCAGCGAACGCACCTTCAATCACGCGCACCATATCGCCGGGTGAGAACGCGATGCGCGGACGCTCCTTGCTCTCGATGATGGAGCGTTTGATTTCTTCGACCTCTTCGGGCGAGAGGGGCACAGGCTTGCCTCCCGACTCCACGAAACCAGTCACACCGGGCGTCGTGCGCACGAGGGTCCAAGTCTCATCGTCCAGAATCATCTCCACCAGCACATAGCCGGGGAACACGCGCCGCGTCACGGTCTGCTTCTTGCCGCCTTTGGTGCGCACCTCTTGCTCGGTGGGAATCAGCACCTGAAAGATTCGGTCGTCCATGCCTTGCGCCTTGGCGCGTTTTTCGATGGCGAGCTTCACCTTGCTCTCATGCCCGACCAAAGTGCGCACGACATACCAAGCCGTTCTTGCGATACCTGTCATTGTTTGACTCCTCAACGCCCAAGCAGGTTCGTCTCGATGATTGTTGTGAGATAGGTCAACACCCAATCCCATGCAGCGAACCAGAGTGCTGCCACTAAAACGAAGCCGATGACCACCAGCATCATCTGGGTCGTCTCGTCGGGCGTGGGCTTCACCACGCGGCGCCACTCCGACGCGATATCGTGGAACCAGTTGCGTATTCGGGCAATGAGTCCCGGGCGTTCCGTCTGCGTTTTCAGCGATGCCATCGTTCCTTCGCCTCTCCGTTAGATTGCGCGTCGAAACGAAAGTATACCCCACGCTTTGCAAGATTTTTCAATTGGCGGGGAAGGGGTGCCTACGAATTAACTCAGTGTTGTAAAACAGGTATCATTGCAAGGCGTGGGGAACGATTACCTACACGCTGGGAGGACACAAGCCATGCCTCGTAGGAAAAGAACGCCAGCGGCGAACGGAGAGCGAGTGCCAGACTTTCGACATGGAGGTGCCGCCGATGAGATTTGACCCCAAACGCCATCATCGCCGCAGCATTCGCCTGCCGGGATATGATTACACCCAGCCGGGGGCATATTTTGTGACGGTTTGCACGCAGGATCGGGCGTGTCTTTTCGGTGAGGTGGTGGGCGGGGAAATGCGTTTAACAGGTGCGGGACGCATGGTATACGATGTGTGGAACGATTTGCCTAAGCATTATCCCGGCGTAGCCATAGATGCATTCATTGTCATGCCAAACCATATTCATGGCATCATTATTCTGGTAGGGGCAGGTCCCCGTGCCTGCCCTGATACGGGGCAACGGTTTGATATGGGGCACCCGTTGGTAGGGGCAGGTCCCCGTGCCTGCCCTGATATGGGGCACCCG